>CAZVWN010000124.1:2133-7105 GCA_964631065.1 uncultured Acetatifactor sp. | reverse complement strand
TCTGCTGCACCTTTGTAAACTCAACATAATGTTGAGACTGTGCAAAAGCTAAAGAACAGCATTGTTGATAAAATGTTGAACAGCCGGCTGACATCATCCGAAGTGAATATATTGCTGTATCTTTCCCACAGGCAGTCCGATGAGGGTAAAATATACGGCGTATATTACCGTGATGTATGCTCCGCGCTTCACATTTCCATTGATACTTTTTACACCGCAATAGACTCACTCGTAAAAAAGCAGATCCTGCGCAGGGAAAAGCCGTCCTACGGAGATGCCGATCTGACAATCATAGGAAACGATTTCAGTCAGCCGGGAGCATATCAGGAAGGATATCTGAATACGGGACATGCCCTGTTTTCTGATGAAGCCTTTCTTTCCCGGAAAGCGGCAGAAAAGCTGATTGCCATGAAATTCCTGATTGTCTGCGGCGCAGGTAAAACCGGGAAATACTGGCTGCCGATGGAAGCGTTTTACGGTAATTTCGGAGAGCGCTTCGGGGTGAGCAGACGGACGCTGCGGAAATATCTGTCAAGGCTGCGACAGTTTTTTAATATCTCACTGGCGGGTAAGGTTTATATCATCACACCGAAAAAAGAGATCTGTTACGCAGAAAAAGAACAGATCATCCTGCCGTCGGATCAGGAGCTTTTCGCAGACCAGCTGATGCGGACGGCGTGCAGACGTAACAGAGCCTGTTATACAGCCGGAACGTATCGGGATACGAAAACACTGATACGGCAGTATCTGACAAAGCTGCGCACGAAAATGGCAAGTGTATTTCTGGATGCGGTTGCGGACAGTATCCGAAAAGCCAACGAAACGATAGGGAACATGAGTAAATGGAACCGTCAGCTCAATCCGAAGTTTATCCATAAGCTCATTCTCTGTTCGGCAAAATAATACGGAATTTTTGAAACCTATGAATCCCATAGGCTTATTTGCGTTCCGGGCATAAAAAGAAAATCAGATTTTTTTCTATCATTCACCGGTCAGAATCAGACCAGCTTCAGGAAAAAAGAGATAAAACATTATAAAGAATAAAAATGTACGGCATAACATATTTTTGGCGGAATATTTTTTCAGATTCTGCGGTCATTTTTTCAAAGGTTTTCAGATTTTGTGCATCTGTGATTTTTCGTTCCGATTTTGCGGTCGTAACGGAAATGCCTTTTCGGATTCCGTGCCCGCAAAAAAACGGGAAAAGTCAGTGTTTAAGCGGCTTTGACGTCGTTTTTTTCCTGCTATATCTTATCTTTGATATCCGCTGTCTTTGTCAGTGACAAGGAAATATTGTATCCATAATATCGAATGGATCAAAACGAAATAACATTATTTTTCGCAGAAAAGGTTGACGGCTGCTTTCCGGGTACAGTACAGTGTAGCCGCGTTGAGGATGGCAGTGGAGGAAACGGACTTTGGGTGAAATTGAAATACAGTATTTGAAGATGAAATGCAACCGTCTGATTGACCGTGCGCTGTCTCTGGAGACGGAACTGCGGGAAAAAGACAGGCAGCTGTTGAAGCTGCGGGAAACAAAAAAGGATCTGGAGGCGGAACTTGCTGCAATGGGGATTGAGGATACGGGGCAGGAGCTTTCGGATGAAGGAGAGACGACAGCCGGACGGGGAACTGCGGAAATTCCTGCGGAGGTGTTGCAGCAGCGGACGGAAGCGGCGCAGCTGCCGGAAGGAAGCAGTACCGGAGAAGGAGAGCAGGACACCCAAAAGGTTTCCCAACAGAAAATATTTGATATGCTGCAGAGCCTGAGCACGCATATCCGACCGCCGGAGATCAGAAAACGACAGAAAAAACCGAAACGTCATGCAAAGATGTCTCTCTACAGGGATTTCAGGAAGAAGCAGGAGCTTCTGGAGCAGGAGCAGTCGGACCGGAAAGAGATCGGCGCGGAAGAGGAGGTTGTCATTATCTATGAGAAAAGCGGAATCTCCGGGAAATTTGGAGGAATTATAAGGATCGCGGCGCTGTTTGCCGTTATAGGGGCAGCGGTATGTGCGGCGGTAATCTGTCTGATGTAGGAGGAAAAGCGGAGCAGCATGAAAAGAAAAGAGAAAAACGGCAGTCCGGAGATAATCAGCGGAGAAGAGCTGTTTGAAAAGGTAATTGAAGACTATACGGCGAGTAAGCTGCCGGAAATGATACGTCTGCGGCACGGCGGTATTACAAAGGAGGCGTTTCTGGAGGATGTAAGTGAGCACATTCGGATACAGTATCACCCGGAAGAAACGGCATTTCAGGAAGGGATGAAGCTTTTTGAACAGTATGTATTCGGATATTCCCGGCTGACGCCGCTCATCGAGGATCCGGAAGTATCGGATATCAGGTGTATCGCATGGAACAATATCCGGGTCAAGCGCAACGGAAAGCGTATGGAATCCGGGATAAGCTTCCGTTCGGAGGAGGAATTCAGCAGCTTTATATCCTTCATAGCCACAAAGAACCAGGTGAACATCTCGAATCTGAATGCGGTTCAGCGGTTCTGCGATAACACGGGTATGGAAGGAGTCATCCTTCGTTTTACGGTGATCATGCCGCTGCTGAATACTTATGATGAGCCGTATCTGCATATCAGGAAGATCCGGAAGGATTTCCCGGAAATAAGCGATCTGGTGAAAGCGGGGATGCTTACGCAGGAGCTCGCAAAACAGCTGGTCAGCCGGTTCAGGGAATCATCAACCCTGATCTGCGGCAGCAACAGCTCCGGCAAGACGACGTTAATGAATGCACTGAAGGAAACGCTGCCGGAGGATGTGGCTGTGATGGTCTGCCAGCAGGCGGACGAGCTTACGACGAAGCATCATCCGGATATGATGTTTACACATTCCCTGCCGCAGACGGGAGAAAGTAAGGTGAGCTATGATCTTCAGGATATCAGCATCGCAGGGCTGACGATGGATGTAGACTATTTTATCATCGGTGAGACAAAAGGCGATGAGGCGGCGTATCTGCTCAACGCGGCATATTCCGGGCAGATCTGTTCGACGACGCTGCATGCACCGGGTCCGGAACAGGCGTTGGATAAGCTGATGGATTATGCGCTTGCCTCTCCGGCAAACCATTATACGAAGCCGGAGCTTGCAAGGATGCTTGCGGACTGCTTCCGGACGGTCATCTACATGTCAGGCTACACGGTGGCGCAGGTGTGCCGGGTAGACGGCTGGGATGAGGAAAACCGGAAGATCCGTTATACGACGCTTTACGACCGGAAGGAGACCAAGAGATGACGGCATGTAAAATAATTATTTTCCTGCTGCTGTTTTCGGCGCTGACGGGAATGCTGTACTGCCTGGCGGCGGGCGACGTATTGCACAGGGCGGTGACGCATGCGCGGGGAGCGCTCAGGACTGCGGCGCTGGAGGGGGAGCGGGCGGCGAAACGGAGAACCTCAGAGCCGGAAATACGCAAAAAAGGAATTGCCCGGGGAATGGACAGGATGCGGAAGCTGTATGTATACAGCAGGATCGGGAGCGGAACGGGGCTTTCCTTTGAGATATGGCTTGTGTGTATCCTGGCTTCGGCAGCCGCGGTTTACTTTTTTGTTATGCTGACGGGGCATGCGCTCCGGGTCGGACTTGCCGCGATCCTGCTGGATCTGGCTCTATTTTATGCGCTTCAGAAATTCTGCGCGTACAGAAACTACCGGAAAACGGATGCGGAGCTGATTCAGATGGTCGATCTGCTGAGTAATTTCAGTAGTGTTACCTCAGGTGAAATTACGGACATTTTTCATCAGATCAGCAGATATCTTTCCGATCCGCTGCGCAGCGTGCTTGAGGAATGCTATTACGATGCCGGAACCGGAGGAAATACGCCGCTTGCCCTTTATGCCATGGCGGATAAGATAGAGCATCCCATGTTTAAGGATCTGATACGGAACATCGAAATCTGTATTAACTATACGGCGGATTTCGGGGTGATTGTTTCAAACAGCCGCAAAGTGTTTCTGGACGCGCAGCGCGCAAGAAAACAGCGTCAGGCAATGGCACATGAAAATCTGATCGACATGGCGGTGGTCAGCGCCGGCATGTTTGCATCGCTTGTGATTACGGATACGCTCGGAACGGGCATATGGGATATCCTGCTGCAGACGACGCCCGGGCATGTCTGTATTGCCGTAATTGCGCTCATTTATACCGTTTTCGGTGTATCGGTCGTATCGGCGGGAAGGTAGGTATACTGCGATGGAGAATATAATGAGCCTTATGCCGTTTGTCATTGCACTTCTGACGTTCGGAACGGTGGCGGTGATCGTGCTGTCGCTACGTCCGGCGGATGCGGCGGTAAAGGTCTATAAGAGAATCAATAACCGGCTGCAGGAAGCTCCCAAGGGAGTGTTTGATTACGAGGGAATTGCGGATTTTCTGACGTCGCACGGCGCGGCTTTTCACATCGGGAAAAAGATCACGCCGCTTCGATGGCTTCTCTACAGAGGGGGGCTTGCGGTCGTGCTTTTTGCAGTCGGAATGTATAAGAATCCGCTCGTTGCCATCGTGCTTCTGATAACCGGATTCCTGTTGCCGAAGCTGTATCTTATCCGCGCGGATCATAATGACAACGACAGGATGACCGACCAGCTGCAGAGCCTTTACGGTATGCTGCAGGAGCAGATCATGGCGGGAGTATATGTCACGGATGCGCTGGCGGAGGCATACAGGGGGATCAGTCATGTACGGCTCAGGTGTGCCCTGGAGGAACTGGCGGGTGAGATCCTTTTAAAGAAATCCTTCGCGGAAGCAATGCTGCATTTTAATAAAAAATTTAACAGCAGCATGATCGATTCCCTCTGTGTCATTCTTGTACAGGCGCAGGAGTCGGGGCGGTCGGCAGAGCTTTTAAAGGATATGTCGGAGCAGCTGAAGGATTTACAGGCGGATGGAATGCTGAAGAAGAAGGAGAGGCTGGACCGTATCGAGACCGTCTGCATTCTGGGGATTATTGCCGTGGTAATAGG
>CAZVWN010000124.1:0-2033 GCA_964631065.1 uncultured Acetatifactor sp. | reverse complement strand
GTCGTTATGAAGGATCAGCTGGCAGATTTTGTGACGACGCTGTTTGGAAACATGACGACCAAGGCGCAGGGAATTCTGGGAATTTAACATGAGACGGCTGAAGAAAATCCTGAAGCGGAAAACGGATGGCAGCATCCTCAATGTGCTATCCGGCGTACTGGTCATACTTGCCGCCGTCATTATTGCGGTGAGCTGGTTATACATCGTGGAGCTGGCGGAGTACAGAACGGAGATCAGACAGATTGCGAGAGGTTACACGCTGAAGATGGAAACGCTCGGCTGCCTGACTCCGGAGCTTAGGACAATGCTGCTTCAGGATCTGGCGGAGGCGGGGCTGCAGAATGTCGATCTGTCCGGGACAAGCGTTTCTCCGGTCGGATACGGGAAGGATGTCATCCTGAAGATTTCCGGAACGGTATACGGGAATACGCTGGATACGGATTCCGGAGAGCTGCTGTCCTTTGTGTTCAGCCGCAGTACATGGCAGATGGACATCCGTCTGCAGTCTACGGCAAAATACTGACAAAAAGGCAGGGAGAAATGCTTAAGAAACATAAAAAATGTAAAGGACAGATCGAGCTTGTATGCCCGGTCATGCTGCTGCTTTTTCTGCTTGTCATAATCGGGTATGAGATGCAGAAAAGCCGTCTTGAAGCGACGGCGGATTATGCGGACAATGCGCTTGTCCTCTCGAACCTTGCTTCAGCGCTGATTGATGTCGGTGAATACGGACGCAGTCACAGTCTGATCATTACGGATGCGGACGCGGCATTTGAAATTTATCAGAGGGCACTCAAGGCAAACATGGAGCTGGATGATGCGTGGTGCAGCCATACACAGGCGGCATCAGGAGCCGTGCAGATCGTGGATTATATTATCTATAATGTCAAAGGCTCGGACGTGGAGGTTATCCGTATGGGACGGTCTCCCGCCGTGTATACCGTTTCCGGCGGGCTGGGAACGGTAGCGGCGCCAAACGGACAGACGATAGCGTCAACAAGTGTTTACAGCAGGATTACCTTTCCCGTGGAGGGAATCTGGGGACTGCGCACGGATGCCGTCAGGGAAAAGCTGGTTGATGTAGTGGGAGGATTATGAGAAAGAAAGTACAGGCAAAGGATATCAGGACAAAAAGGATTCTTCCCGGCGCGGTCGCGCTGGGACTGGTTTCGGCAGTCATTGTCTACGCGGTGATGCTGCACGCGGAGAAGAGTGCATTGAGCGATTTTTCCAAAGGAAGCGTTGTCATGGCGGCGGCGCAAATCCCGGCGGGGCAGATGATAACGGCGGAGAACGCGGAGGAGTACCTTGTACAGAAGGAGATCGACGAAAAGCTGATTCCGGAAAATGCGGCTGTCTCCCTGGAGCAGCTTATGGGAACGGCGGTCATGTATACGGTGGATAAGGGCACGGTCATGACATCCGGCATGACTGAAAGCGTCAATGAAATTACGGCGGGGATGACCGAACCGGTCATCGCGGGCTTTAAGGCGGAGGATCTGTATCAGGCGGTCGGCGGCGTGCTGCGCGCCGGGGACAGGATACATATTTACCGCGTCCTGGAGAAGGAAGCGGAAACGGATTCCGGAAACGGCGTGGAATATTTCGACGGGAAGAAGGAAGCTGCGGGAGCGGCAGACGGAGAAAACGAAGCGGGAACCGGGGAAAACGAAACGGCAGACGGGGAAACCGAAACGGAAACCGGAAAAAACGAAACGGCAGACATGGAAAACAAAACGGATGCGCCGGAAACGGAAGCTGAAGCCGTCGCAGAAACAGCAGCGGATGCGTGCGAAGGGGCGGAGCTTCTCTGGGAAAACATATATGTGCAGGAGGTCTTCGATCAGGCAGGAAACAGAATCGTAAGCGGCGATACGGAGACGGCTGCGCAGCGCATTAACGTTTATCTTGATAAGGCGGACGTCGCGGCGTTTTATGCGGCACTTGATTCCGGCACGCTGCGGATCGTAAAGAAATGCAACTAAAGGGATGAAACCGACTGTACCTTGACAACTTCATAAAGATCGGACAAA
>CAZVWN010000123.1:2766-7203 GCA_964631065.1 uncultured Acetatifactor sp. | reverse complement strand
ACGATCATATTCTTACGGATAGCGTCCACATACGCCTTCTGACCGAGCGTTTTCGGCTTGATCGGCTTGCCGTTTATCGTATGACAGATACAGTCGGAATCAATCTCCGTCAGTACCCCTTCCTTTTCTTCCATCCCCATCGTGATCGCGTAATCCACACTCTGCTCCTCTATCTCATTGCCTCTGTCCGAGAGGATCGTCAGCTGCCGCAGCACCGCCGCCGCTTTTTTTACGTTTCCCTCTTCCCCGAAAACCGTTATGCCGCCGTTTCTGTCAACAATGGAAACCTGAAAATCCCGTTCCAGCTTCCTGACATAGGCATCCTGCATCCCGAAAATCTGCCGGATATGCTCTGCCGGCACATCCAGCCTGACCGTATATTCATTCATCCGTCCCTGTCTCTCCGACCGTTACTTTTTCGATGGAAACACTTTCTCCCACGCGCTCTCTGACCGTGAGCTGCCCGGTGACAAGCCAGAAATCTCCATCTGTATCTATTCTAACATCTTTTTCAATAATTTGTACCCCTTTTTCCTCTAAACTTGTAAGAAGTACCGTTAATTTTTCCTGCAAGAGCGCTTTTGCTTCTTCAAACGTATATTCATGTTCGGTATTCTGATATTCCCTGTAGGTATCAGAGCCTATGTAAACAGGAACCGACAGCTTTTCAAACACTGCCGGGCGGCTCTCCCGGATCAGGCTGTCATAGACAAGGAACGGCTGCTCCTGCGGCAGCTTCCACTCATGCTCTCCCACGCGGAAATAATACCGTTTTTTCACCCTCCCCGTATATTCCTTTCTGACATAATAAAACGGCAGCCTTTCGCAGACCGCGACCGTATGCTCCAGCAGGATGTCCGCGTCCGCATCTGCATACAGATACTCCCTTACCGTCGCGTCCTCGTTATAGACGGGGATCCTCCCGTCGACCAGAACCTCCCCCGCGACAACGGCATCCCCTGCCTTCACCATCGGCACACCGCTTCTTACGATGATCGAGCAGACCGTTCCGTCATATTCCGTAACCAATGCGCTCCCTGCCTCCCGTTCCTCCTCTTCCGCAAGAATCGGCGCATCATTCTCTTTGATCGCGATCTCCAGCTTCGTCCCGGAGAGCTTTGCGGATGCCCATGTAATTTCCGGAAAGGTACGCCGAATCTCCTTTTCCAGCAGTCCGATGTCCAGCGCTTCCTTTTTCATGCCGACCGCGATCTGCCGCTCCTTCAGAAAGTCCGAAAAGACATCCTCCGTGATCCTGTAATTTCCCGTCAGCTCAATATCCCAGACAAAAAAGGAGGACAGGATCCAGAAGGCGAGCGCAAGCACAAGCCCCGTAAGAAACGCCTTCCTTCTAAGAAGCTTGGGCAGAAAAAAAGGCAGCCCGCATCGCTCCAGCACGGCTACCCTCGTTCCTGTCTTTCTGACGATCGGGCGCAGCGCCCAAAATCCCGTCAGATTGATGTTCATGTAATAGACGTCCCCGTCGCGCACGATCTGCCAAAGCAGGATTCCCTTATTGGTACAGAGATTCATAAACCGCTCCGGCGAAAACCCGCTGACCCGGATACGCAGATACCCTCTGATATATTTCAGAAATGCAACCATAGGTTTTCCTCTCTTTCCTTCCTTCTCTCAAAGAGTACTCCTCCGGCGTATTTTCTAAAGCTTACAGATATCTGACGCAGCCGATGCAGCCGCTGATCTTCATATCCTCATTCGTGTAATAGTCGATGGTAAGCCGCTCCCCCTCAAAGCTGACCTGACAGCTCTTTCCCTGCAGCAGAATCTGCTCCCCGGTATATTCCAGCAGTCCGCGATAATTTTCAATCCAGGCTTCCCGGTTCCCCGTCAGCGTCACCCGCATCGCTCCCGTACAGATATCCTTCGGAAGCCTTAAGGCGTCTGCCAGCTTTTCTTTTTTTCGGATCATTTCCTCTTTTCTTCTCATGCTTCCAGTATATGAAGCAGTCTCCTCAACTATGAGAACAGGAAACCGAAAAGCTCTGCGCCATACAGCATAAACAGAATAACCAGCGCACAGATTCCGCCTGACGCCAGCAGCAGCCTGTCGGACAATATCAGCGACGTCGGATCTGCCTCCGCCTGTCCCTTAAATACCAGCAGCAGATATCTGATCACGATAAACAGAATGAGCGGAACCGTATACACCATATTGGATTTTCCGGAAATGGACCAAAGCGAATAAAACACGATCGTCAGTCCTGCACACATAAAAACAATCCCATTGAGAAAGTTCATATCATACCGCTCAAGAACATCCCTTGTCGCCGCTCCTTCAAAACGTTGCAGCTCCCCTCTTCGTTTTCCGAATGCCATAAACAGCGACATCGCCACCACGGTCAGAAACATCCATCCGGAAACGCCGTCACTGACGACAGTTCCCCCCGCCATAACGCGCAGGACAAATCCCGCAGCGATACAGAAGCAGTCAATGATCACCTGCTTCTTGAGCCATTTTGAATACAGAATATTGATGACGACATAAGCCAAAAGCAGAAAAAAGGCAGAGGGTTCCGTCCACAGCGCCAGTCCGAAGCCTGTCGCCGCCAGACAGATCAGTAACACCCACGCACGGGGAATCGGAATCTGTCCTGCCGCGATCGGACGATGCCTTTTTACCTCATGCTTTCTGTCATTCCCGACATCGCTGATATCGTTCAGAATATAGATTGCCGAAGATATCAGGCAAAAAGCAGCTGTCAGAATGACCGCCCGCTTCAGCCTGTCCCACTCAAACAGCTCCATAGAAAAAACGATCGGAAAAAGGACGAACAGATTTTTCAGCCAGCTTTTTACCCGCATCTCTTTCAGATAAATTCCCATGGATAACCTTCTCCCTTCTTAAATCCCCGTCTGTCAGTCGGATCCGATCCAATAGAGCCTGATCTCATATCCCGAGGCAGTTCCCCCCATATACCGGTAAACGCTTCTCGCCGCATACCATATATTCTGTAACTCTAAAAAATAGCTTTGCGGCTCTTCCGCCGAATACAGATAGATCAGCTCATACTCCTCGTCCAGCGTTCTGTAAAACTTCGCCACACCGCCATAAACCTCGGGATCAGACGCAAAATAGGCATCCCTTTGAGCGGAGGAGGTCATGACATAAGCCGGACTGGCCCCGTATTTATATCTGGACGGATCCGCATCCTCAAACTCATTGAACGCACCATAGTATCCGCCGGGATCCAGGGGCGTATTACAGTCGTGTACCGTATTCGCCGACGTGATATTCATCTCCGCGAACACATCCTGAAGGAAAATACGGCTGTCCGGAGCCAGCAGACTGCCGAGAACTGCCGCCGCACCCGCCGCCGCGTTCCCCACAGGCAGCAGGAAAAGGAGCGCACAGGCAGCAGTAAAGACGACTTTCCTTCCCTTTAAAAGCTTCCGCAGATCCTCTGCGGCATAAAAAGCCCCGGCCGCGCCGAACAGAAGTCCCGCCGCGTAAATCGGCAGAGTATACCGTTCCCAATGCACGCGCAGCATGGAGATCGGCAGGATATACAGCAGAAAGAGCAACACAAGAACCGTTTCCTGCGTTTTTTTCAAAAACGATCTTACGATTCCGTAAAGACTGCTCAATGTCAGCAGCAGTCCGAGGTGCTCCGCTGCCGTTTTCATATAAAAGAGCAGCGTCTCCCCGAAATCCAGTCCGTCACCGCCCAGATGATACTGCGCGTTCTGCCCTGCCATCGCCGTAAGCACCGTCCGAAGATCCACGATCAGCACGGGAGAAACCGCCATGATCCCGAGTACAAAAAAGAGAATCGCAAGCAGACCGTTTTGCAGGATCTTAAGCGGCTCCTTCCTGTACGCCATACATACAGCCACCGCGATGATCACGCAGCCATAGGCTCCCGGATATTTTTCGCAAAACCCGAGCGCCGTACAGAAGCACATACCGAACAGTCCCTTCAGGGACGGATTTTTCAGATAGCGGAGCGCTCCCCACAGCACGCACATAAAAAAGAACAGCAGCGGAATATCCGGCGTAATATAGTGAGAATGCTCAATAAACGGCGGAAACAGTGCAAACAGCAGCGCCGCAAGCAGCGCCTGATACCTTCCCCATAATCGCGCCGTCAGATACGCCAGCACAACGGTTCCCATGGAAAAAAGCGCCGTCAGCACACGCGACGCCGTGGTAAACAGCGCAAAATGTTCATTGTAGTTGACCGTAAAATCGTCCAGCCCCTGCGGCGCAAAATACACCTCCTGTATCCCGATGTACAACAGTGTATTCAGCTTGATCGTCACATGGTTCGGTCTGCTGTATTCCTTTACCTCAAACGTATGATCCGCGGCGCACTGATACGCCTGTCCATAAATAATACACTCGTCCGGATGCAGATTTCCATACGGCATTCCCCAGCCGATACCGACAAAGCGCAGCAGCGCCGCAAGGAAAAAAAC
>CAZVWN010000123.1:0-2666 GCA_964631065.1 uncultured Acetatifactor sp. | reverse complement strand
AGAAACGCCGCCAGATACTCCTTGGAAAACTGCTTCCCGATCTGTAGATAGAAGTTCCAAAAAGCAGCCGGATCGCTGTTATAGGAGGCGGAGACAAAGCAGCTCTTCGCCGGATCCGCGAAAAAGGGATCGTACTCCCGCCCCGGCGACCACTCCCGCCACGACAGATCCGTGATATAATAATTCATCCGCTCCGTCTGCTCCTCTGTCAGCTCTCCTGCCCTGTTGACCGCGACGCGCTGCAACTGCTGGATCGGCACGCTCAGCGCTTCCCGCACCTCTCCCTGCTGAATATTCAGCGCCTCAAAGACGGGTCCCGTATAGATCTTATATAAGAGAACCGGAAGCAGGATCACCGCTGCGAGCGGAAGAAACCGCTTCAGCTTCCCGATCTGCCTTATGATCGCAGGAAGCCGCAAAACCGCCAGCCCTGCAAAGCAGAACAGATAAATGTAAATACCGTTGTTTCGGAACGCACACATTAAAAAGGAAACAACCGGCAGAAAGATCAGGTTCTTTTTCTGACGGCAATACGCCGACGGATCCGTCACAAGCTCCGTAAAGTGACAGGCAAACAGAACCAGAAATGCCGCATGCAGCGTATCCTTTACCACCGTAACCGCAAGGCAGGCATTCATAAACCATACCGCCGAGAGCACCGCCGTGACAAGGACGACAGGCGCCGGAACCCTTCTTTTCTTTAACAGCATGACGACCCGCGTAAGGGCATAGCTCAAGAGAAGCATCTGTAACAGCGACAGCAGCCCGATTCCATATTCATAAGCGCCGAACAGGCTCTTTCCCAGCTTCATAAAGATCCGGATCAGCCATGTATGCAGAACCGGATGATGGTTGGAAGAAATCGTTCCGAGGGCGCTCATGGTCTGTGAGAGAATGTCATACGACAGTACACCCGGAAACAGGATCAGATACGCGGGAATCCATGCCGCAAAAATGAAGACCCAGACAAGCAGAAACAGTCTGCGGTCGCCGATCCTTTCCATGCACCGCGCTATTTTTTTGCTTCCCGCCCCAAAATGCAGTCGGGGAAAGACGGAAAAAAGGAACAGATTGACCGCGGTGCATACACAAAAGCATATCACAAACGGCAGAAGCACCCTTGAAGGAGCAAGGCCAAAATCCTGCTCCTTTGTCATCGGTCCGATCACCGTATAGGCAATACTGTAAAAAAAGGCGATGATCACCGCCGGAATCTTCTTCCTCACTTTCCGCTTCATCGGTCATTCTCTCTCCTACCCGCTTATTTCACTGCACAATATCATAAATTTTAACATAATCCCGTTGCCGTGTCAATTTTCCACCACCGCCCGGATGAGCGGTCTGCGGACAGGCGCACGATCCGAGATCTCACAGGCGGCAAGGAAACGCTTCACAGCTTCAGCGGCTTTCCGCTCATCATTCGCATGGAGCACGGCGAGCACATCCCCTTTTCTTACGGGATCGCCGACCTTCTTTTGCAGAACGATTCCCACGGAAAGGTCTATCGCGCTCTCCTTTGTCTCCCGTCCGCCGCCGAGGAGCATGGAGCAGATCCCGACCTCGTCGCATGCGATATGGCTGACAAAGCCGTCCTGCTCTGCCCTGACTTCCTTCTGAAGCGCCGCCGCAGGAAGCTTCTCGGGATGATAGACATAACTGCCGTCTCCGCCCTGCGCTTCCACAAATTCCGAAAGCTTTTTGAGCGCGCTTCCGTCCGCGATCACCTGCTCCAGCATCCGGCGCGCTTCCTTGGGCGTTTCCGCCTTTCCCCCGACTGTCAGCATATAGCTTCCAAGCGTCAGACAAAGCTCGGTAAAGTCAGCCGGTCCCCTGCCGTTTAAGGTATCGATCGCTTCCTTTACCTCAAGGGCGTTGCCGACCGCAAGACCGAGCGGCTGATCCATATCGGAGATCACCGCGATCGTCTTCCTTCCGGCATTTTTCCCGATCGCAACCATCTCGCGCGCAAGCGCGGCGGCATCCTCTTCTTCCTTCATAAACGCGCCGCTCCCGGTCTTGACGTCGAGCACGATCGCATCCGCCCCTGCCGCCAGCTTCTTACTCATGATGGAGCTTGCGATCAGGGACATATTGTCCACGGTCGCCGTGACATCCCGCAGGGCGTACAGCTTCTTATCCGCAGGCGCAAGCGTCGCCGTCTGTCCCATGATGGCGATGCCGATACGGTTTACGTTTTCGATAAACTGCGCCGTCGTCAGCGCCGTTGAAAAGCCGGGAAAGCTCTCCAGCTTATCGATCGTTCCCCCGGTGTGCCCCAGTCCCCTGCCGCTCATCTTCGCTACCGGAATCCCGCATGCCGCGACCATCGGCGTCAGCGCAAGCGAGGTCTTATCTCCGACGCCGCCCGTGCTGTGCTTATCCACCTTGATCCCGTGAATCGCCGACAGATTCAGCATCTCTCCGCTGTGCGCCATCGCAAGCGTCAGCTCACAGGTCTCCTTTTCCGTCATGCCCTGAAAATAAATTGCCATCATCAGTGCGGACACCTGATAATCGGGAATCTCCCCCGCCGTATAACCGCTGATGAAAAAGCCGATCTCCTCTTTTGTCAGCTCCCCGCCGTTTCGCTTTTTCCGGATGATATCATACATTCTCATGGCTTCTTTTCCCTCCCTTATAAAAAAATTCCGCAGATCAGACTTCCC
>CAZVWN010000122.1:0-7371 GCA_964631065.1 uncultured Acetatifactor sp. | reverse complement strand
CATATCCCTCTGCATCAAACATCTGTCTGAAAGCCAGACGACCGATACGGCCGAAACCATTGATTGCTACTCTTACTGCCATTTTAGTTTCCTCCTAAAATTATTATTATATCATTCCGACTTCTCCGCTCCGGCATGTCCAACCCGCCGGCCTCAGATTGTCAAAATTTTATCAGCAAAGCTATTTTACCTAATTTCCCATCATAATTCAAGATGTAAATGAAAAATATTTGATTCTTGTTCTCTTTTTGTTCCATTTTCGGCGGTTTTGCATTATACTGATTCCGGAATCCTTTCCTGCTTTTTGCGCGGTATTCTCCGCCGAAGGGCGCACACCGGATACAAAACATCACACAACGAGGAAATTTTTATGGAATATATATGCCCCGTCATTCTGTACACCTGCTGCATTTTCGCCTTTTACTTTGCCGTTACGATCCTGTGCTCTCCCGCCCGTCGGGATTATGCGCACCGGCTGCTCGTCTGTATGTGCTTCGGCAGCGGTATCTGGAGTCTCGGCTTTGCCGCGATGAGTCTGCAGTCTTCTCCCGAATATGCCTACTACTGCCGCGCGATCGGGCTGATCGGAACCTTTCTGTACCTGATCTCCGTTGAGTTTCTGGTATGCCGCATCTCCGGGATCCGCAAAAAATACGCCGCCCTTCTCAACGGATTTTCCCTGCTCGGCATCCCGATCTGCTTTCTGATCCTTGACAGGGAGCAGTCCGTCTATTTTCCCGGTCCGCTCGGCATGACGTATTCCTTCGTCCCCGGCTTTGCCAACAACGCCTATACCGCATACAGCGCCGTCTTTGCCGTATCCATCTTTGCGCTGAGCATGTATATGATCCACGCCTCCGTTTCCAGACGGCTCCGCTTCTTCGGGAAATGCTTTCTCATGGCGGTTCTCCTCATGGCAGTCGGCACGATCCTCGATACCCTGCTGCCGACCCTCGGCTTTCCCGCAGTTCCGGGAAGCACCATTGCGCAGTTCTGGGGGCTTTTGCTTCTCTATATCGCCGTCCGCGTAAACGACCGCTCCAAGATCAGCGTGACCAATATGTCAAGCTTCATCTATTCCTCCATCTCCACGCCGATCCTCGTATTTGATCCCGCCCATCGGCTACAGCTTGCCAATGCGGCGGCTGCGGAATTTCTCGGTCTGCCGCCCGCGCTTCTCTCACAGCGGGAGATCTTCTTTCCGCAGCTTTTTCAGGCAGATCAGGAGGATGCCTTTTCCTTCCCGGAAAGCAGCGTCAGCATTGACTCCCTTTCCCTGCGCAACAACCGCTACTGTAATCTCGCGATCAGCAGGATCACGGACCGTTATCGGGATGTCATCGGCTATGTCATGGTCGTCACGGATCTCTCCGAACGGATCAGAACCATGCAGAACCTTGAAGAGGCAAAGCGCGCCGCCGAAGCGGCAAACCGTTCCAAGACCTCCTTCCTCGCCAATATGTCCCATGAGATCCGCACGCCGATGAACGCCATTCTCGGTTTTTCGGAGCTGCTGCTGAAGATGGATTTAGACTACAAGGCACGGGAATATGTCTCCGATATCCGTATTTCCTGCAGAAATCTGCTCGACATCATCAACGATATCCTTGACATCTCCAAGCTGGATTCCGGAAAGATGGAGCTTTCCTGCGAAAATTTCCATGTCAGTCCGCTGCTGCAGGATGCCTTCCATGTCACGGAGGTACAGGCGCGGAAAAAAGGACTGGACTTCACCATGGAGGTCGATCCCATGACCCCTTCCGAGCTTTACGGCGACAAGACGAGACTCCGCAGCATTCTGATCAACATCCTGAACAATGCCGTAAAATACACGCCCGCGGGGCAGATTTTCTTTCAGGTAAAGGTTCTGGAACAGACCGGATCTACGGTACGGATGGAATACAAAATCAGCGATACCGGCATCGGTCTGACAAAGGATGCCAGAGAACACCTCTTTGAAAGCTTCGCACGCTTCGACGGAAAGCGCAATAACGACATCGAGGGAACCGGTCTCGGACTTGCGATCGTATACGGCTACATTCAGCTCATGGGCGGCGGGATCGACGTTGACAGCGTTTACGGTCAGGGATCGACCTTTACCGTCACGCTCTCGCACAAGATCATTGACAGCCGCCCGATCGGAGTTCTCCCCGCCGCTTCTGAGGAAACAGAAGCCCCGCTTTCCGAAACGCTCTCCTTCCGGCAGGCGTCGGTTCTCGTCACGGATGACAACAGGATCAACCTCAAGGTCATCCGCGATACGCTGGAATATTACGATCTCGCCGTCGATACCGCTTCCTGCGGCACGGAGGCAATCGAAAAATGCCGCAAAAAGAACTATGCGCTTGTCTTTATGGATCAGATGATGCCCGGCATGGACGGTGTGGAAACCATGCGGCAGATCCGCGCCCTCTCAACGCATTACCGCAGCGGCGGAAAGGGAAAGCTGATCGTTCTGACCGCTAACGCCATCGCCGGCGTAAGAAACGAACTGATTGAAAAGGGCTTCGACGAATATCTCGGAAAACCGGTGAATCTTCATGAGCTGGAGCATCTGCTGAAGCATTTTCTCCCGTTCGACGCGACAGCCGCCCTGCCGCAGCAGTCAGACTCCTCCCTGCCCGTCCTTCCGGAGGGAATGGATGCGGAAAAAGGTCTGCTGCAATGCGGCGGCGATGAGACGCTTTTCCTTGACGTTCTGCGGCTGCTCCACGATTCCGCGGATGAACAGCTCTCGCGGCTGACAGAGCTGCTCCGCGACGGCGACCGCCGGAATTTTATCATCCACATCCGCTCGATCAGAGGACAGCTTTTGAACATCGGACACGCAGGACTTGCCGAGGCCGCGCGCGAGCTGGAGTTCATTGCCGTCGGCGAAAGGCAAAAGGAGCTTGACGCCCGCACTGCGGATTTCACTGACCGCTACCGCAGCTTTCTGGATGAGCTGAAGCGCTGTCTGCATCCGGAAACAGACGCGTAAAGCATACGAAAGAACAAAAAGAAAGAGAGACGAAACATGAACATTACGGCAGACTGTCATTTGCACTCTTCCCATTCCGGCGACTCCGATACCCCCATGGAGTCCATGATCCTTGCCGGGATCGAAAAAGGACTGAAAACCATGTGCTTTACGGAGCACCACGATTTCCGTTATCCGGATTCCCCTGACGGGCCCGGAGACATCTTTCTTCTGAATGTGGATTCCTATCTCTACGAGCTTGCCTGTCTGAAGGAAAAATATAAGGATAAGATCCGCATTCTGTTCGGCTTGGAGCTTGGACTTCAGCCGGACATTCTCCGGGAAAATGCCGTGTTTGCAAAATCCCGCGAATTTGATTTTATCATCGGCTCCACTCATATCTGCCGCGGACGCGATCCGTATTATCCCGCCTTTTTTGAAGGGCGCAGCGAGGAGGCGGCTTACCGGGAGTACTTTGAGGAGGTTCTCGCCAATATCCGGAAATTTTCCAACTTCGACGTCTGCGGACATCCCGACTATGTCGTCCGTTACGGTCCGCATAAGGATCAGGACTACAGCTACGAAAAATACCGCGATATTCTGGATGAAATTTTAAAGACCCTCCTCGAAAAAGAGAAGGGTCTGGAGCTCAATACCGGCGGTATAGGACGCGGTATGCGGGATTTTCACCCCTGCACGGCGATTTTAAAACGCTATCGGGAGCTCGGAGGCGAGATCATCACGATCGGCAGCGACTCCCACGATACCGTCCGTATCGCGGAGCATTTCGGGAGAGCCGAAGAGGTTCTGCGCGCATGCGGCTTCCGCTATTATACCGTCTTTGAAAACAGGCTGCCGGAATTTCTAAAGCTTTAAATGCCGGTTCTCAGCCGTTTGCAATCCGGTCGCAGAGCACAACAACCGTCTTAGGCGTTGTCTGGGCGGGGATGCTGCGCGTCGACGTATCATACAGTACGACGAGATTATGGTTGGCAGGACTGCCCTGAAAATACTGATTGTTCGTCGTGCGCACATCCACCGTGCCGTCCACGTTCAGCTGCAGGGTCTGATCCTCATTGACCAGTGAGCTGTTGTAATATCCGACATTGACTTTTCGCTCCGGCAGCTCCTGCGCAGCCACAACGGCATGATACTGCGGCGGATAGATCAACGGCATCGGCGCATTCGCATCATACCAGAAGGTCGCCGTCATGCCGACGGAAAGCGTCTGAAAATCCACGACATAGGCTGACGGCGTCAGGATAAAATTCACCGTATTCCCGTCCGCATCCTCCAGCGAAACAAAAAGCATGCAGCCGTCTGCCCTGCGGTTTCCCATCCGTGTCGGCGTAAGCTCCACGATCGTACCCGTGACGGAACCGAAGCGGTTTCTGTTCATTGACATTCTTCCTCCATAATTAAAATCCATAATATCTCCCAAGCCTTATGCTGTTCTTTACTTTATGCCAGTATATGACCGCCTCTGCCAAAAGGTGCGTCCGCCTTTTAGAAATCCTTCCGGAAACTGCCCTACAGGATCGTTCCCCCGCCGAGCACATGTTCCCCGTCATAAAAGACCGCCGCCTGTCCCGGCGTCACCGCGCGCACGGTCCTTTCAAAGCTGCATTTTACCCTGCCGTCCGCAAGCGCCTCTATCAGGCAATCTTCTCCCGCATGATTGTAGCGGATCTTCGTCTTTGCGCGAAGTAATCCCTCCGGCTTTTCCACCGCCATCCAGTTTACGCGGTCACAAAAAAGCGTATCCGTAAAAATATCCTCATTCCTGCCGATCACGACCTCATTCGTCTCCGGGCGGATCTTCGTCACAAAAACACGCTCTCCCATCGGCAGCTCCAGCCCGCGCCGCTGTCCGACCGTATAATGGGTAATGCCTTTATGTCTGCCCAGTATTTTCCCTTCCGCCGTCACGAAATTTCCCGCCTTCGGAACGCGTTCTCCCGCCTCCCTGTCAATAAAGCCCGCATAATCGTTATCCGGCACAAAGCAGATCTCCTGACTGTCCGGCTTATTTGCGACGGGAAGTCCCGCCTTCTTTGCAATTTCGCGGATCTCCTCCTTCGTATAATCTCCGACCGGCATCAGCGTCCGGGAAAGCTGCTCCTGCGTCAGATTATAGAGCGCATAGGTCTGATCCTTCGCCGCCGTCACGGAATTGCGGATGGCGAACCGTCCGTTCTCCAATCGGTCGATCCGCGCGTAATGTCCTGTCGCAATATAGTCCGCGCCGATTTCCAGACTCCGCTTTAAAAGCGCCTCCCACTTCACATAACGGTTGCATGCGATGCAGGGGTTCGGTGTATGTCCCGCAAGGTATTCCTCCACAAAGTAGTCTATGACACAGCGTCGGAACTCCTGTCTGAAGTTCATGACATAATAGGGAATTTCCAGTGTCTCCGCGACGCGGCGCGCGTCCTCCACTGCCGAAAGTCCGCAGCAGCCGCCGTTTGCCGTCTTTTCGCGTTCCGTCTCCTCCTGCCAGATCTGCATCGTAACGCCGATGACCTCATATCCCTGTTCCTTTAAAAGATATGCCGCGACAGAGGAATCCACCCCGCCCGACATACCGACGACTACTCTTTTTTTCATGTCCGTTTCCGTTTATCCTTCTCTTTTTGTTCGTGTTCTTATCGCAACAATGTTATCTTAGCACAGAAGAGACTTTCCGACAACCGGACTTATATTTTCATTGCTGTACCGCTGTTCGTCGTGTATAATAAGCTTATCCTGATCAGTAATATCAATCGGAAAGGCAGGAATTTATTATGAAAAAAGCAAACTCTTTATTACTGGCGGCAACGCTGGTGCTCTCCCTCTGCGGCTGCGGGGGACAGGCAGAAAACGAAAGCGCGGAGGCGACAGCCGCGCTCTCCGGCACACAAAACGAGTCGGAAGCACGGCAGACGGAAGCGTCAGACGTCTCTCAGTCCGAAACAGCGGGAACGGACGCGAAATCTGAAGCGGCGGATGCGGGGACTTCCGAAGCCGACGATTCCGGAGCGGAGCGTCAGCTTCTGTCCGAGCAGGAGCTGACCGCCTGGACGACGTTCGTAAACGGCGCGGAGAACAACGGCTTTCTGAACTCCTTCTACGATTCGCCGGAAGCAATCGATCTCAATATGCTTTTCTATGACGGTCTCGGACTGGATCAGGAACCGCTGACGGCAGAGGAAACTGCGGCATATCTGGAGCTGACCGGCACGGATGAGATTTATACGGATATCACCCGCATCACGGGCATACAGCTGGAGCTTGTGCTGCAGGAGCGGCTCGGACTGACTTACGCGGACATGGTGCATCCGCTGGACTGGTATTATCTGGAAAGCAGCGACTCCTATATCCTGCAGCACGGCGACACGAATGCTCAAAACTTCGTCTGTGTATCGGGCGCCCGCGAAGGTGATCTGATTACGCTGGACTGTCTGTCTGAAATGACGGGCGAGACCTGCCGCGTGACATTACGGATGGCGGAAGACGGTATGATGATGTTCGTCTCCAACGAAACCGTAAGCGATGCCCCCGTTTCCGAGGAAATTTACAACGAAGTTCTCTCACGCGTCGGGCAGGATGCCGCATTGCAGCTTCGCACCTTTGCCGAACATGCCGCGCAGTGGCTGCCGGAAGAATGGGAGCTTTCGCCCGAAACGCTGGAGCTTGCCGTTTACGATCTGGACGGCGACGGACGGCTTGAGCTGATGCGCACGCAGGTTCAGGGAACGGGACGTTTTGCAGATAACTGCTTCTATCATATTGACGCAGGAAACGGGCTGGTATACGGACTGGAGCAGGAAGCGCTCGAGGAGGGACTTGCGTTCGAGATTGCACAGCTTTCCGGCGCGGAAGAAACGGTATGCGTCTATACAGATGCGCAGGGAAGGCTGCTTTACCCCGCCTCGGATTATACAAAGGCAGGTCTCAGTTCTGTTTCCCGCACCGACGGATATTTTTATCTGGAAAATGAAACGCTCGTCAGCGTACCCGTGCGCGCTTATGTCACGGAATATGATGAGAACGGAAATGACAGCACTAAATATTGGCTTCCCGATCAGGACGCTCCCGTAACGGCTGACGTCTGGGACAGTACCTATGAAGCTTTCCGTGCGGATAAAACCGTAAAAGAAATACAGATCGGCTGGAAATCCTTAGACCCGGAAACACTTGCTTCCAAAACCGCGCAGGAATGGTTTCTGCTGCTGGCAGAGAGTCTGGAGGAGGGGATGTGACCCCTTCACGGACTTTTATGTACCTTCGGAATCTTCTAAATGAAGCATGCGAGCGTACACTTTTCCACAAAAAAGGAGGGCGGATAACATGTCCGCCCGCTTTCTTTTATGCTCTCTTTTATGCTTCCTTCCGTTTCAGAAATGCCTCATACGGCTGCGACATATCCCGCA
>CAZVWN010000121.1:0-7395 GCA_964631065.1 uncultured Acetatifactor sp. | reverse complement strand
TGGACGGGGAATACATGCTGTTTGCGAGCGAGGAGGATTATCGGGAATTTTTGGAGGGGTAAGAAATCCTGCGGACGGTTGCGGATCTGAATGTCTGCTGAATGTTTTTTTGTGTTTCTCTTTTTTTTCGACGGGCGTTATGCTATACTTTTTGTAAGACGGGCAATCCGAAAAAGAAGGAGATTTCAAAAAATGCGGGGCAACAGGAAAAAGGAATTTGATCTGCTCTCTATGGGTGAAATTATGCTGCGGCTTTCACCGCCGGATAATGAGAGGATTACAAGAGGGGCAACCTTCAGCAAGCAGGCGGGCGGCGCGGAGCTGAATTCCGCTACCGGAGCGGCAATGCTGGGACTGCGCTGCGGAATTATCTCGAAGCTTCCGGCGAATGATCTCGGCGTGTACATTAAAAACAATGTCCGTCTTGGCGGTGTCAGCGACGATTATCTGGTTTATGATGAGGAGAGCGACGCGAGACTGGGCGTGTATTATTATGAAAACGGCGCCTATCCGAGGAAGCCGCGCATTGTGTACGACCGGAAAAATGCTTCCATGAATAAAATTTCGGTAGAGGATTATGCGGAGAGCCTGTTTGATGCCGCGCGCTGCTTTCATACGAGCGGGATCACGCTTGCGTTGAGCCGGCAGGTACGGGAGACGGCGATTGAGATGATAAAGCGCTTTAAGGCGCAGGGAACGCTGATCTCCTTTGATGTGAATTTCCGTGGGAATCTCTGGACGGGGGCAGAGGCGAAGGAATGTATCGAGTCCATTCTCCCCTATGTCGATATTTTTTTCTGCTCGGAGGATACGGCGCGCCTGACCTTCTTAAAGGAAGGGGATCTGAAAACCATCATGAAGAGCTTTACGGAGGAATATCCGATTTCGATCGTCGCTTCCACGCAGCGGATTGTCCACAGCCCGAAGCGGCATACATTCGGTTCGGTGATCTACAGCGCGTCGGAGGACCGGTTTTACGAGGAAGCGCCTTATGCGGATATTGAGGTCGTTGACCGGATCGGCAGCGGAGACGCTTACATTTCCGGCGTCCTGTACGGACTGCTTGCGCATGACGGGAATTACCGGAAAGCGTTGGAATACGGAAATGCGATCAGTGCGCTGAAAAATACGATTCCGGGGGATATGATCTATACGGATCTTAAGGAGATAGAGGGAATTATCAACGAACACCAGTCCACAGGGCGGGTTGCCGAGATGGACAGATAAAAGAAGTAAGGAGTGAGAGGTATGCCACCGAAACCGAAATTTACGAGGAAAGAAGTTGTAGACAAGGCGCTTGATCTGGTCAGCAGGGAAGGAATCGACAGACTGACGGCAAGAGAGCTGGGACAGTGTCTGGGAAGCTCGACCAGACCGATTTTCACGGTATTTGAAAACATGGAGGAGGTTCAGGAGCGCGTGATCGTAGCGGCATGGGAACGCTTCGAGGGATATATGCGGCGCGCGACGGACTATCAGCCGCTGTTTAAGCGGATCGGCATGCAGACAGTGCTGTTTGCGCGGGAGGAGCCGAAGCTCTATCAGCTGCTCTTTATGCAGGAAAACAGTACGGTAAAAACCTTTGAGGATCTTCTGCCGAAGCTGGGGCAGACTGCTGAGGTGAGTCTTGAGGCGATCAGAAAGGACTACGGACTTTCGGAGACGGAAGCGAATGTTCTTTTTGAGAATGTATGGATCTATACCTACGGAATCGGCGCACTCTGCGCGACAAAGGCATGCAGTTTTTCGGAGGAAGAGCTGTCGCAGAAGCTTACGACAGTGTTTACGGCAATGATGATGATGATCAAATCCGGGAAGCTGGCGGAGCTTACAGAGTAATTCGGAAAAGAAACGGAGACGGCAATGATCAGGGTAACGGTCTGGAATGAATTTAAGCATGAGCGCGAGTTTGAGGCGATCCGCAGCGTGTATCCGGAGGGAATCCACGGCTGCATTGCGGGCTTTCTGGGAAAAGAGAAGGATATCGCGGTACGGACGGCGACCTTTGAAGAGCCGGAGCACGGACTGACGGAAGCGGTGCTGGAAGAGACGGATGTGCTGATCTTCTGGAGTCATGCCCTGCAGGAGGAGTTTTCGGATGCGGTTGCAGAGCGCGTGCAGCGGCATGTACAGGCGGGAATGGGATTGGTTGCCCTGCATTCCGCGCATTTCTCGAAGATCATGAAGCGGCTGCTCGGAACGTCCATGACCCTGAAGTGGAAGCATGACGAGCAGGAAAAGCTCTGGTGTATCCGACCGTCTCATCCGATCGCACAGGGGATTCCGGAGATGATCGAAATCCCGCAGGAGGAAATGTACGGGGAATATTTTGATATTCCGAAGCCGGACGATGTTGTTTTTGCGGGATGGTTTTCCGGAGGACAGGTCTTCCGGAGCGGCTGTACCTTTACCAGAGGGTATGGAAAGATCTTTTATTTTCAGCCGGGGCATGAAGCATATCCGGTGTATCATATGCCGGAGATTCAGCGGATTCTTGTGAATGCGGTGAGGTTCTGTGCGCCGGGTTTTGCGGAACGGAAAATTTTGAAGTGCGAGGCGATAAAAGATTGAAGCTGTCAGTGTTCTATGATCATGTGCTTCAGGCGGCGGAACAGACGAAGAAACCGTTGCCGGAGCTGCTGCGCGGCGTGAGGGATGCCGGGATAGAAGCGGTTGAGATCAACATGACCTTACTCTCGGAGCATGAGGAGATTTACGGGCTGCTGCGCGAAGCGGATTTAAAAGTGAGCTGCGTTTATGAATTTTATGAGCCGGAGCAGCGGGAAGAAGCTGAAAGAGCCCGGAAACATATCGAAACGGCGAAAAGAGCCGGGGCGGAGCGGATTCTTGTCGTGCCCGGATTTTTTTCGGCGGGAGCGGAAAGCTTTGCGGCATGTGTCGGCGATTACGAGAAGATGTGTGCATTTCTGGAACAAAGCCCGGAAGCAGAACGCATGGAGGAGTTCCTGCGGGAGATTGTGCGCATGGGAACAGCGGCGGGAATTGCCGTCACGGTAGAGGATTTTGATGATAAGTGCTCGCCGGTTTCCTGTGTAAACGGAATCCGTTGGTTTCTGGAGCGGATCCCGGAGCTGAAGGTAACGTTTGATACCGGAAATTTTATCATTTACAAAGATGATATGTTTGCGGCATGGGAGACGCTTAAGAAGAGGGTTGTCCATGTCCACTGTAAGGATCGCGGAGCGGCTCCGGCAGCTGTCGGGGACGGCTGTATTCCCGTGCGGGAGCTGGTGCAGCGCTTTTTAGGGTACGGATACGACGGCTATCTTGCAATCGAGCATTTTGATGCGGCAGATCAGGAGAAAGCAATCGGACGCTCGGCGGCATTTTTGCGGCGGCTTTGGGACCGGTGGCAGCAGGGTTAATGTGAAATATGCACAAAAAGGAAGTGAAACAGGCAGGGTAAAACGACGAAACGCACAAGAACAAGGCAGAATTTACTTACATTTTTCTCTTTTTTACGTTAAAATACAATGAGACCGAGACGGAGTGCAGACGTGGGAGTGCAAAGCACGGAACAGTCCGTAGGCATTATGGTTACGTTAAACTGTATGCGTCAAAAAGAGAAATGGAGGAGAAGATGAAAAGAGTAAAGGCAGCCTGTATCAGACAGACCCTGCATTTTCTGCTGAAAGAGGATTTCGGTCATGATTATGCGGTAAAACTGGTCAATGAAGAAGTGCGAAAGTATAAGGAACAGCTGGAGAGGAATCGGACAAAGTACAAGATCCTGTCTGAGGAAGCGCAGGAGGACGGCTCTGTGGTTCTTGAGATTATCAAGCAGTATAATGCGTCTCCGGTAGGAAATTATCTTGACTAGGGAAACTGTAGGGTGATATACAGACGGTTATCCCGATATTGGGCGGCAATGGTGCCGCCCATTTGTTTTGTCAGGTTTTTTGCGATGGATAAGCCGAGTCCGCTTGCGCTTCTGCCGGATTCTACCGTGTAAAAACGGTCAAACAGCCGTCCGACCGAGACCGCGTCGAGAGACGCAGCCGTATTGGAAAAAGTGATCAGACAGTCTTCGGTCATACAGACGGAAAAGTCTCCATCGGCATATTTTAAGGCATTGCTGATCAGATTTGAGAAGATGCGGCCAAGCGCACCCGGATCCAGCAGACGCAGAACCGGTTTATCAGGAAGGGAAAGCGTCGGTGTAATGCCCCGTTTTTGCAGGACGGCATAAAACGAGAGCAGACTTTCCTCCAGCACGCGGACGACGTCCACCTCTTTTGCTTTCAGCTCCTGCGGCGAGGTGATGACACTGTAGGTAAACAGCTCTTCCGTCAGCGCTTTCATGCGTTCTGTCCGGTTGCGGATGCAGTCGAAATAGCGTTTCTGTTCGGGAGAAAGCGCTTCCCGTTCCAACAGATCAAGGTATCCGCTGATCGCCGTGAGGGGTGTCCGCAGATCGTGGGAGATATTGGTCACGGCTTCCTTCAGCTCGCGGTCTCCCTGCTGAAAACGGTGGCGCTCCCCGCGCAGGAGCCTAAGCTGCCCGTTGATTTGAGCAGCGAGGTTGCGCATATGACGATCTCTTGAGGAAATGTCCAGAAGGACGTTGGTATCCCCGGAGAGCCGGTCACGGAAGCCGTCCGTGATTTCCCGCGCACTTTTATGCAGAATATGGATTTTTACGAGCAGCGCGGAAACGGTAATCATCAGGATTCCGATGAGTATCAGCAGAACAGTCAGCATGGAGCGGCTCCTTTCCCGAAGGTGGTGTTACATTGTCTGTTGTTACGCCCGGTCTAGCGCAGATCCCGTCTGCAAAAGAGCGGCATACCGATCGCCGTAAACAGGGCGAGCAGGATAAGGGAGAACGGCGCAAAACGGGAAGTACGCTCCAGCTCGAGAGAGCTTAACTGGAAGGACTGTCCGGTGGGAAGCGCATCATAGAGAAGCTCACAGACCGTCCGCTTATAGCCTTCGATGTAAGCCGGATTGTCAATTTCCTCGCCGAGCTGCACGCCGTTTTCAACGGAGATCGTGATATTGGAGTAGGTGGTAGGCGGTTCGGCGAGCGCATTCCCGCAGCCTGATGCGAGAAAGAACAGGAGGAAGAAAAGTCCCAGCGATATCGCGAGGGAAGCCGCCTTGCTGTGGATATTCATGCCGATCCCGACTGCGAATGCCGTGAGTACTGCCGTGAACAGGACGCAGCAGAGCAGCAGAAAAAGAATCCCGGCAGGCGTACACAGGAAGACCTTGAAGAATACGACGCCGCATATTCCGGAAACGGTGAGCGTGACTGCGAGCAGGAGCAGGGACGCGGTCAGGCAGACGAGGCCTTCCGAGAGAAATATGGCGGTACGCGTGTGCCCGACGATCAGCTTGTTGCGGATGGTATTTTCATCAAATTCCGTGCCGAGAAACCAGACGATGACAAACACGCAGACAAAATCAAATAAGGGCAGCATGTTAAAGAGCAGATCCTCCACATAAAGCGGATCAGAGCCCGCCTTCTGAAGCGCCGTCTGATAGGTTGCCGCGCCAAAGAACAGACAGCAGAGCGGCAGAAGGATCAGGCAGAGCAGATACGTTTTATTTTTCCATAGTCTTGAAAAATCAGCAGCTAATAATTTACGCATGGTCAGTACCTCCGATCAGGGAAATATAGTAGCTCTCCAGGCTTTCCTCGCGTTCTGACAGGGAAAGCAGCTCGCAGTCCCATTCGGCGAGCAGGGCGGCAAGCTTTGTCGCGCTGATCTTTGCAAAAATGTCGGCGGTTGTCGCGGAGAGAATTTTGTATTCTGCATTCATGGAATCCAGTACGCGCGCGAGTACGGCAGTATCCGTTACCTCGGCGCGGATGCTTTTCCGGCAGACGGCATCCAGCTCTTCCGCGCTCAGCTCCTTTACCATGCGCCCGCCGTCGATGATGCCGTAATGCGTGGCAAGGCGGGAAAGCTCGTCCAAGATGTGGCTGGAGATGAGGACGGTGATCTGTCTCTCCCGGTTTAATTTCAGGATCAGCTCGCGGATTTCGACGATTCCCTGCGGGTCAAGACCGTTGATCGGCTCGTCCAGTACGAGAAAATCCGGATCTCCGGCGAGTGCGATCGCGATGCCGAGGCGCTGTCTCATGCCGAGGGAAAAGTTTCCGGCTTTTTTCTTTCCGGTATGCTCCAGTCCGACCAGCTGAAGCAGCTCCGGAATACCGTCGGCCGACGGCAGCCCGAGCAGGAGATACTGCTGCTTTATGTTTTCCTCTGCGGTCATGCTAAGGTAGATCGAGGGCGTTTCCACGACGGCGCCCATGCGGCGTCTCGCCTTAGCAATGTCACGGCTGCCGTTTGGCGTGCCGTAGAGCGTGAAGCTGCCGGAGGACGGCTCCTGAAGTCCGCAGATTAAGCGGATCAGCGTCGTTTTCCCGGCGCCGTTTTTGCCGACGAAGCCGTAAATGGAACCCTTCGGAACGTTCATCGTCAGTCCCTGCAGCGCGGGGAAGCTTTTGTAATGTTTTGTCAATTGGTGCGTCTGTAGTACATAGTCCATGGTGTTACCTCCTTTGCATAAGTACAGGATACATGGCAAAGGTCAAGAAAGCAGTCAGGGAAAACGTCAGGATTTCGTCAGGATTTTAGTTTATTTCGTTCAGCTTAAAGCCGATTCCCCATATCGTTTCAATGGAAACCGTGCCGCTGTTTTCTTCAAGCTTTTTCCGCAGATTGCTGATATGCTGTTTCAGGGAACGTTCCGTACAGTCCGGTGTGTCAAGGCTGATCCGGTCGAGCAGGACGCTCTTTGAGATAACCTGTCCGGGATTTGCCATCAGCAGCTTTAGGATGGCATATTCCGTGCGGGTGAGACGGATTTCTTCCCCGTGTACGGTCAGCGTTCCGGAAGGTATATTCAGGCAGAGATTGCCGACAACGGAGAGGGCATCGTTCTTTTTCTGCGTCTCTTTTCTGAGCTGGACCGTGATGCGCGCAAGAAGCTCCCGGCTGTCGAAGGGCTTTGTCATATAATCTGCCGCGCCGCCCAAAAGAAGCGCTATCTTATCCTGTATGTCCGCCCTCGCGCTTAAGACAATGACGGGAATCCCCTGTATCTGCGCAAGAACCTCCTCGCCGGATAAGCCCGGCAGCATCAGGTCGAGCAGGATCAGGTCAGGGTGTCTCTTCTCGAAAAGATAGAGCGCCTCCGTGCCCGAATAGGCGCGCAGGACGGCGTATCCCTCTTTTGTCAGCAATTCCTCCAGCATGTCTCCGACAGGGATATCATCCTCAATGACAGCAATTGTTTTCATGGCAGCCTCCGTTTATCAGATAGTCATTTTATTCTAACACATTTTTCGTGTACGGGAAACAATGCGGTATATTATTTCCTTTTTTACAGATACTACTTGCACAGTAAAAATCTGACAAA
>CAZVWN010000120.1:2196-7475 GCA_964631065.1 uncultured Acetatifactor sp. | reverse complement strand
GATGCTGTCCAGCTTAAAGATAAACTTCACGCTTCCCTCCATGCCGTCCGCAATTCCCGCAAAGGAACGGTAGCTCTTCGCCGCGTCCGCCGCCGCCTTAATCCGATCCAGCTTTTCCTGCAGCTCTTCGCCGTCAAAGGCGCCTGTGATCCGGCTGATCCCTTCCTGATCAAACGTCGCAATCCCGTCCCGAAGCTCCATCGAACCGTCGCGAAGCAGCTTCACGCCGTCCAAAAGCGCTGCCGTTCCTTCCGCAAGGCTGTCCGTTCCCGCCTTCAGGGTATCTGCTCCCGCCTTTAAGCTCTCCGTTCCCGCCGTAAGCTCCGCCGCGCCTGAAGCGAGCTGTCCCGCTCCGCTCTGTAGCTCTGCCGCGCCTGCCTCCAGCCTCGCCGCGCCGTCCTTTGCGGAGGCAACGCCGCCGGTATAAGCGAGCAGTCCCTGATAAAAGGTATTATAGCTGTCAAGAGATGCCTTCAGTCCTGCGATCTGCGTCGCGCCCGCGCTTAAGTTCCCCGACTGTACCGCCATCTGCTCTTCTACATTGCGCTGAATCAGCTCCTGCTTCTTCGCCGCAACATTCGTGTCGATCAGCTCCTGCTTCTTTGCCGCGACATTTGCCGCAATGATCCCCTGTACCGTCTCCGACTGCATCTGCGCGCCGACGGAGGCGTCGATTCCGGAAACGAGCGTCAGAAGCGCTGCCGTCTGTGCATCCCCGCCCGATACGGAAAGCGCTTTAAGCTGCTCATACTTCGCTTTATCAAAGCCCGGGCATGCGCCCTGTACCGTCGCGGAAGCAATGACCTGTTCCAGAACATTGTCCCGGACAGCCGCCGTTACCCCTTCCAAAATGGCAGCACTGCTCTTTTCCACCTCTTCCGCAACCGCTGCCGTGATTGCCGCCGTGTTGTTCTCTACCTCCGCCGTCACAGCCGCAACGACCTGTGTGTAAACTGTTGTCTGCACGCCGCTTCCGCCGAGCTGCTCTAAAAGACCGTCGAGAAATGTCGCATACGTCTCAATCGTCATATTCGCGGTAATCCCCAGCTGCTGCAGCTGTGCGTTGGCGTTCAGCGTATCGTTTGCCGTCTGCAGCAGGGTCTCGAATACCTGACGCGCTCCGCCCGTCAGCTCCGCGTTTTTGGAAACCAGCGTTCCCAGTCCTGCGTTCAGCTCCGCCGCGCCGCTCTTTAAGCTTCCTGCGCCGTTTTTCAGAGTACCCGCGCCGTCAGAGAGCTTTTTCGCACCGTCGCGTAAGTCCGCCGCGCCGTCAGAGAGCTCACCCGCTCCGGCTGCCAGCTGATCCGCGCCGTCCTTCAGTTCCCCTGATTTCTCATAGAGCGTCTCCAGACCGTCGTACAGCTCGGACGAGCCGTCCATCAGCTTCGTCACACCGTCCGCCAGCTCCTCCATGGCTTCCTCCAGCTCTTCGACGCTTCCGACCTCCTCAAGATTCAGGCTGTCAAAAAGACTGCTGCTTGCGATACAGTAGACGCTTTCCATTGAAAAGTCCGCAACGTCCGCCTCGACCTCCACGGAATCCGGAATTTCCACATCCGAAAGCTTCAGATTTTCATTCATCCCCGGGAAAGCGATTCCTGCCACAAAGAATTTATCCCCGTCGCTGATCACCTTTCCCGCAGAAACCGTTACATTTCCAAAATGCGCCCCGTCGAGGATCATGCCCGTTACCGCCGTAAACGGCAGCGCTATTTCCTCTTCCTTTCCGCCGATCTGCGCCTTCACGCTCTCATTGCTCTCAAAGCTGTAGCGGATCACGACATGCCCGCTCTTTCCGGCGATCTCTTCGGCAGACAGCTCCTTCCCGTCCAGCGTATAAGTTACCGTTACGCTAAGCGGCAGCTGACTGTCCGTCGTTCCCTGATAGCAGACCTCACCGTTTTCCGTACTCCAGACGAGCGCGTCGCCCTCCGCCGTGAAGCTCTCACCGTTTTTGACTGCCTTTACATTCTGAAGCGTCGTATAATCCGTAACCGTTTTCCCTTCTCCGATATTCAGAATCCGGTCGCTGACGATCACTTTGTTACTGCTGCCGTCGGCTCCCGCCATGACATAAACCGTCTCTTCCTTACGGATCGCGCTCCCGTCAGACGGCTGCCACAAATTTTTTACCGTATTTTTCAGCTCTTCCTCCATGCTCTCCGTTTTACTGCCCTTTTCGGAGCTTCCGCTCTTCCCCATTGCATATACGTTCGTGCCCGCGACCCCGGCGACAAGCGCGCCCGCCAGACAGACCGCACCGATCTTCATTGCCCTGCTCTTATTCTTTATCATGATAACGCTTCCTTTCTTTTTCTGATTCCGTTTGTCTGTTCAAAGCCCTCTTCGCACGGCTCCGGACAGCTAATTCCAAGTAACCGTGACTGCCCTACAGCGCACTCTCCGCTTCCCGCAAACGCCGCTCCTTTTCCCTGTGCTGCCTCTTTGTAAAGCCGATGCTTGTCGCACAGATTACTTTGTCCAGCAGCATGAACATGGCGGGCAGGATCAGAATGACACTGAACATGCTGACGATCGCGCCCCGCGCCATCAGGTTGCAGAGGGACTTGATAATGTCAATATCCGAATAGACCGCTACGCCGAAGGTCGCCGAGAACAGTCCGAGCGCACTGACGATGATGGACGGAATCGATGCCGCAAGCGCGCTGCCGATCGCCGCCTGTTTATCCTTTCCGCCGTACCGCTCCTCCTTGTAGCGCGTCGTCATCAGGATCGCATAATCCACGGTCGCGCCAAGCTGGATCGTGCTGATACAGATCGGGGCGATAAAGGGAAGGGAGGTTCCCGTAACATGCGGCAGTCCGAGGTTGATGAAGATGGAAAATTCGATCACGGCTACCAGAATGATCGGGAGCGAAATACTCTTTTCCACCATCGCAATGATCAGAAAGATGGCGACAATGGAAATGGCATTGACGATCTTAAAATCTCTGTCCGTCGTCTCGATCAGATCCTTTGTACAGGGCGCTTCCCCGATCAGCATGCCCTTCGGGTCATATTCCTTTAAAATGGCATTCAGTTCATTGATCTGTGCATTCACCTCATCCGTTGCGACCTTGTACTCGGAGTTTGCGAGGATCAGCTCCCAGTCCTCGCTCTTTAACATATCGTTGACGGACTGCGGCAGGATCTCCTCCGGAACAAGCGGCCCGACAACCGATTCCATGCCCAGAACATATTGCATACCGTCCACCTGCTCCATCTCGGCGAGCATGCTCCTGACATCCTCTGCGGAAACCTCCGTGCTCACAAGCAGCATGTGCGTCGAGCCGACCCCGAACAGCTCTCCCAGCTTTGTATTTGCCTGTTGGAAATCCATATATTCCGGCAGCGTCGCCGTCATGTCATAATACACCTCGTCATTCGCCTTCTCATAAGCGTAAAAGGCAGGGATCAGAATGACGACAAACAATACAAGAAAAACCGGGAAATGCTTCGTGATGCCGTTTGCGATACCGCTCATATCCTGCAGCAGGGAACGGTGCTTCGTCTTCGCCAGCAGCTTATCCAGCGCAAGAATCATGGCGGGCAGCGTCGTCACACAGCCGATCACGCCGATCACAACGCCCTTCGCCATGACGATACCGAGATCGCGCCCCAGCGTATAGCTCATAAAGCACAGGGCGATAAACCCGGCGACCGTCGTGATCGAGCTTCCCACAACCGAGGTCAGCGTCTTCCCGATCGCGATGCTCATCGCCTCATTCCGGTCATCCGTCAGCTCCTTCTGCTCCTCATAGCTGTGCCAGAGGAAGATCGAATAATCCATCGTAACCGCTAACTGCAATACGGCGGAAAGCGCTTTTGTCAGATAGGAAATCTCGCCTAAGAAGTAATTGGTGCCCATGTTGAGCAGGATCGCCATACCGATGCTTGCAAGAAAGACGAACGGGATGACCCAGTTGTCGAGAAACAGCATCATGGCAACACAGGCGAGGACAACGGCAAGCCCGACATAGATCGGCTCCTCCTCTTCGCAGAGGTCCTTTAAATCCGTTACCATCGCCGACATGCCGGATACAAAGCACTGCTCCCCGGAAAGCTTCCGAATCGCCGTGATCGCATCCATCGTCGCATCCGCCGAGGTCGAGGTGTCAAAAAAGACGGCGAGCATCGTCGCGTCTCCCTGATTGAATGCCTCATAATAGGTATCCGGCAAAAGCTCCATCGGTATGGACACATCCGCAAGGCTGTCATACCAGAGCACCGTCTCCACATGCTCCACCGCTTCGATATCCTGCCGAAGGGCGGAGACATCCTTCGGCTCCATTCCCTCCACAATGACAAAGGAAAATGCTCCTTTCCCGAAATCCTCCATCAGGATATCCTGACCGATGACCGTGTCGATATCCTTCGGCAGATACGTCAGCATATCATAATTGATTCTGGTACGCGCCATTCCGATCACTGACGGAACCAGAAGTACCAGCGCCAGAATCAGAATGGGAATCCGGCATTTTACGACCGTTTTTCCGAATTTCATCTCTAATCTCCTCCTTTGTTTTTACTGCCCCCCATTTTATGCAATTTCTTTTCCGTTGGAAATATACAGAAAAAAGGCAGTGTCAAAAATTCAGACATTCCCCGAAAAACGTCCGGTTTTTGTGCATTTCCTTACTTTTGCACAAAAATAAGACCGGAGATCCCCCTCTCCGGTCCTGCTGCAAATCCGTCCTTTTTTATGTATTCTTACCGCTGTACCCGCTCCAGCACCAGCTCAATATTTCCCTTCAGCATACTCCCGATCCGCCGGATATACTGTTCCGGATCATACTTCATCCCGCTTTCCAGCCAGTCTAAGGTCATGCCGACAAGCGCCGCCCGGTAAAAATCCTCGATCAGCTTCTTATCCTCCGCAGCGATATCCATGCCCTGCGCCGCGCGCTCCACATACTGCTCCATGACGATCCCGCCGACATAATTTAGATACCGCTCGAGATTTTCCCGCGCAACGGAATGATAAATGTGATAGATCGGCTTCTTATTTTCCAGCGCAAACTGCGCAGCGGAAAGAAAGCCGTCCTCCCAGGGAACCGGCTCCTCCCTGTTTAATATGATCTTTTCCGCCTCTTCCATAAAAATACTCGACAGAAGCGTCGGGATATCCGCATAATGGTAATAAAACGTATTTCTCGAAATGCCGCATCTGTCCGTGATATCCCGGATCCGTATCCGATCGAGCGGTCTCTCGGTTAAAAGAGCGATAAACGCTTCCTTGATCGCTTTCTCCGCCAGCTGTGACATGGCTTTCCCCTTCC
>CAZVWN010000120.1:0-2096 GCA_964631065.1 uncultured Acetatifactor sp. | reverse complement strand
TATCCCGGTCCGGACATGCCGCCGCAGCAGCCCCCGCCGAGACAGCAGACATTACAGAACATGTTGACAAGGCAGAGCTTCAGACAGATACTGCCGCCGCCCGCGTTGGGATATCCGTAGGATGCCTGCCTTTGCTCATACCAGCTGCCGCCGCTCTCGAAGCGCTGTACCAGACTGCGGTAGCTGACATTATCCGGCTCCATCGCCGCCGCCTGTCTCGCATGCTCCAGCGCCGCGACATTGTTGCCGAGTCCGGAATGGGCGATCGCACTGTAATAGTACCACCGCGCCGTCCGCGCAGAAATCTCGAGGGAGTCCAGCGTTGTCCGCGCTTCCCTATAATACCCGTTCCGGATATAATTTCCCGCCGCGCGGATATAGGTATTTTCTTCATATCCCGTCTGACGGTCGGACGCATTCTCGCCAAAGCCGCCGAACCCGAAGCCGCTAAACGGTCCGTACCCGAACCCGCCGTAGCTGCCCTGCGCGTCGCCGTAGCCGTAGCCGCTCCGCTGTCCGCCATAGCTTCCCTGACTGCCGTAACCGCCATAGCTTCCGCCGTAGCCGGAGGTCTTTTCCTTCATGATCTGCTGATACGCCGCCTGGATCTCCTTGAACTTTTCCTCCGCCTGTGCCTTGTTGGGATTGTTGACGTTCGCGTCGGGATGATACTTCTTACTCAATACCTTATATGCCTTTTTGATCTCTTCCTCCGTGGCATTTCTGCTCACGCCTAACACACTATACGGATCATACATAGCGTCAGTTCTCCTTCTTTACGCCGGATGTCTCCTGCGCCTGTAGTCTCTTTTCGTGCGCTGCCTCATAGCGGCACCACACCCCGGAATAGAGAATGTTCCGCAGTATTTCCACGTTCTCCAGAATCGGCAGCTTCTCAAACTCCCTACAGCATTCCGACATCATCATCGTGAGAATGGTCTTGCATTCCTCTTCAAAATCCGGACTTTCGTACCGCTTCTTCAGCGGATTAAAGGTTCCTTTTCTGATATCCTTCTCGATATCCTCGTAAGCGTCGCACAGATAGATGAACTTTCCGAGGAAAAAGCCGAGCGTCCGCAGATTTTCCGCCCATTCATCCTCCCTTGGCGTCACGATTTCCGCCATCACCTTGCCGAACAGCCCCGCCATGGTATCAATATCCGCCTTTTCCGCCTGCTCCGCTTCCGTAAAATTCTGCATGAGCAGACTGATCCGCTTTACCTTGTCCGCATACAGCTCCTTTAATCTGCCGGATTTTCCGGAAAGAAGCTGACCGTAGACAAGCTTCCAAAGCTTTTTTTCATCCTCCCAGTCGTCACGACATTTATAATAGGTAAAAAGAGCATTCATGTCCGCCGCATATTCCGTAAAAATATTTGTTCTGGTCGGATGGCTTTCAAAGGGATGCGCGATACATTTACAGCTTCCCTCCCGTGTTTCCGGCTCATAGAGCCCGGTCAGAAGCATCGCCAGAAAGGTCATGTCGTAGCTTAAGGAAATCTGTCCAAGCGCCCCGTACTTATTTTTCAGTTCCCGGCAGATGCCGCAGTAAAAAGAATGATACACATCAAATTCTTTAAATTTCATCTCCGCCTTATTGACAATGATATATCCGAACACAGTGCTCCTCCTTTCCCTGCATTTTCTCCGCGCTTATCCGCCTCAGCTCTTCTTAATAAACTCTGTCCCGCATTTTCTGCAGGTAATCGCGATCCGCCCGCGTCCTCTCGGTACGCGGATCTTCTGCTTACAGTTCGGGCATTTATAGATATGGTACTGCTTTCGCTGTCCGAATTCTCTCTTTTTCTTTTGAAATCCCGCCCTGAGCTTCTGCGTCTTTTGCAAAAACAGCTGATTCTCCGCAGAGCGCTTTGCGATATTTCTGGAAAACATACGGAAATACGCGTAAACCATGACGATCAGCGCCAGCAGATAAAACGGTCCCCTGAAAAAAATCGAAAGGATCAGGCAGATCATGGCAAACGCCATCAATACCTGATTCAGATTATCGTTCCCGTATCTGCCCCACATAAAACGCTGTAATTTCTCTCTCATTTTCCTTCCTCGTCTTTCTCTGATTTCCTCTCTGATAGGAT
>CAZVWN010000119.1:0-7560 GCA_964631065.1 uncultured Acetatifactor sp. | reverse complement strand
GAAGTGATAAAAAAGGAGGAAAGCGGCGCGTGAAATATTTTTTGAAAAAAATTCTGACTCTCATTATGACATTGTTCCTTGTTTCCGTGGCTGCTTTCCTCGCTTTTCAGGTGATCCCCGGGGATGTCGTCACGTCCATACTGGGAACGGAGGCAACGCCCGAGAGGGAGGAACAGCTTCGGGAGGAGCTGGGGCTGAACGATCCGCCCGTTGTCCGCTATCTGAATTGGGCGGGCAGTGTGCTGAAAGGGGATTTCGGGAACAGCTACCGGTATTCCAAAAACATGAACGAGCGGATGCCCGTTGCGGAGCTGATCGGCGATAAGCTGCCGGTAACGCTTTCTCTGGCGGCGCTGTCCCTGCTTCTGATCGTTGCCGTCTCGATTCCGCTCGGTGTGCTCTGGGCGAGGAGCAGCAGCCGCATAGCGGATGCTGCGTTTGGCATCGTGACACAGGCGACGATGGCGATACCGTCCTTTTTCCTCGGCATCCTTGTAACGTTTGTGTTCGGCATTGTCTTAAAATGGTTTGTGCCCGGCGGATATGTCAGCTATGAAGAGGACGTGAAAGCCTTTCTGGGCTATCTTCTGTTTCCGGCGCTGTCCGTTGCGCTGCCGAAGATTGCCATGACGGCGCGTTTCTTAAGAAACTCCATGCTGACGGAATTACAGTCGGATTATGTGCGCACGGCATACAGCAAGGGCTGTACAAAGCGGCGCGTCATGTACGGGCATGTCCTGCGCAACGCCATGATGCCGGTCGTCACGTTTCTTGGCATGATCGTTGCGGAGACTGTTGCGGGCAGCATTGTCGTGGAGCAGGTCTTCGGACTTCCCGGGATCGGCAGACTTTTAATCAGCTCCATCAACACACGGGATTTCCCCGTTGTGCAGATCCTGATTTTGTATATTACCTTTGTCGTGATTTTCGTATATTTTCTGGTGGATATTTTATACCGTGTCATTGATCCCAGAATCAGTGAGAAATAGATGGTGAGTTTATGAAAAAGAGCAGCGGAAAATGGAATAAATATCTGATCGCAGGGCTGATCCTTACGGGAATCGCTTTTGCGCTGGGGATTCTCGGCTTCTTTTGGACGCCTTACAGCGCGACGGCGATGTCTGCCTCGGAAAAATTTGCCGCCCCTTCCCTGCGTCATCTGTTCGGCACGGATAATTTCGGGCGGGATATTTTTTCGCGCGTGATGAAGGGAATGGGAACCACCATTCTGATCGGCGGTCTTGTCGTCGCTTTTTCGGCAGCGGCAGGGATTCTGCTCGGCGCGCTGACCGGATACTTCGGCGGACTTTTGGACGAGATCGTCATGCGGGTTACGGACGCGGTCAACGGGTTTCCGAGTATTCTGCTGGCGCTGGTGCTGATCAGCATATTCGGCGACGGAAAGCAGAATGTCATTCTGGCGTTGGGGATCGTCTTTATCCCGAGCTACGTCCGGATCGTGCGGAGCGAATTTATCAGACTGCGGGATGCCGATTATATCCGACGCGCGCGGCTGATGGGCGTAAAGAAAATGCGCATTCTGTTTGTGCATATCCTGCCGAATATTTTTCCCGTTTTTCGGGTCTCGCTGATGATCGGATTTAATAACGCGATCCTTGCGGAGTCCGGAATGAGCTACCTTGGAATCGGCGTGCAGCCGCCGGATGCGAGTCTCGGAAAGATGCTTTCGGACGCGCAGGGGTATCTGCAGACGGCGCCGTGGTATGCGCTGGCGCCCGGAGCGGCGATCGTCTGGCTTGTCATCGGGCTTTCCCTGCTCGGCGAGGGGATGCAGCGGCGGGGATGAGACTTATTGCGGTGTGATGCAGATGTGAGAATGCGTCCTGCGGACAAGGGAGGGCAAGCGTTGATCAGAATCGAAAATCTCTCTGTCGCCTTTTTCGGTACAGAGGTTGTAAAAAAGATAAATCTTGAACTGAAGGACGGGGAAATCTTAGGGATTGTCGGGGAATCCGGTTCCGGAAAATCCGTGACGGCGCTGACGCTGATGGGACTGGTCTCGGAGGAAGCGGAAATGACGACGGGCAGGATCGTGTTTGACGATACGGTTCTGCGCGAGGCGGGGAAGCCGCTCGACAGGGAGCTGTACCGCAGATTTCAGGGCGCAGAGATGTCGATGGTATTCCAGGAGCCGATGACTTCCCTAAATCCGACGCAGAAGATCGGAAGACAGGTCGGCGAGATGCTGCGGCTGCACACGGATGATACAAAAGAAGAAATCTGCGCGAAGGTGCTGAAAAGCTTTGAAGAGGTCGGACTGCGGGATGTGCAGAAGGTATATGACAGCTATCCGCATCAGCTCTCCGGCGGGATGCGGCAGCGCGTAATGATCGCCATGGCGATCATTCTGCATCCGGATCTGGTCGTCTGTGATGAGCCGACGACGGCGTTGGATGTCACGATTCAGAATCAGATCATGGAGCTCCTTGAAAAGATCAACCGACAGGAACAGAATTCCATGCTGTTTATCACGCATGACCTGAATCTGGCGCGGAAGATCTGCCATCGCATCGCCGTCATGAAGGACGGCAGGATCGTGGAGACGGGGAAGACGGAGGAGGTCTTTGCGCATCCGCAGGAAGCATATACCAAAAAGCTGATCGCGGCGGTGCCGTCACGCCTGAAGGCGAGAAAGGCTGTCGGAAGAACCGGCGCGGCAGAAGGAAGCGGGGAGACGGTTCTTCAGGTAAAGGAGCTTTCCGTTTTTTATCAGGACGGAAACGCCCTCTTCGGGAAAAAGGAGAAGCATTGCGCCGTAAGTGACGCGACGTTTTCCATCCGTCGGGGGGAGAGCCTGGGGCTTGTCGGAGAGAGCGGCTGCGGAAAGACGTCTCTTTCCAAGGCGATCCTCGGTATCCATACGGACATTACGGGGGAGATACGCCATACGACGCTTCGCCCGCAGATGATCTTTCAGGATCCCTACAGCAGCCTGAACCCGGTAAAAACGGTCGGCTGGCTTTTGCAGGAGCCGCTTCGCGCGGCAGCGGCGCGGGATGCTTCGCTGAAAATGACGAAGCAGGATATGGAAGCGGCGGCATATGACATGCTGCACCGCGTCGGGATGGAGGACTGTTATTTTGAGAGAAGACCGTCGCAGCTTTCGGGCGGGCAGCGCCAGCGTATCAGTATCGGACAGGCGCTGATCACGAAGCCGGGGCTTGTCATTGCGGATGAGCCGGTCTCTGCGCTGGATGTCACGATTCAGGCGCAGATCATGGAGCTTTTGCAGAAGCTGCAGCAGGAGCTGGGACTGTCGTACCTCTTTATTTCCCATGACATCAATGTCGTTTACCATATGTGCGACAGGATCATGGTCATGAAGGAAGGGCGGATTCTGGAAATCGGAGAGACGGAAGCGCTTTTTGCAAATCCGGCTGAAGCGTATACGAAGCAGCTGCTGCACGGCTGAATTTTCGGACATGTTTTTCCCGAAACGGGCATAGGATGATACCAGGGCTATATGGATCGGTGCCTGAAAGATAAGGGAAAGGCATGGGGAGATATGTTTGAACGAAGCAGCGCGGCAGAGACGGTGAGAACGTTACGGACGGATGGCGAGAGAGGGCTTACGAGGGCAGAGGCGGCGGCGCGGCTCGCGGCAGACGGCAGAAATGAGATGAAGGGAGCCGGGAAAAAGACGGTTTTTTCGTCTTTTCTGGAACAGCTGAACGATCCGTTGATCTATGTGCTGATCGTTGCGGCGGCGGTGTCGCTTTTCCTTGGCGAGTACAGCGACGCCGTCATTATCGGCGTGGTCGTCCTGCTCAATGCGGCGGTCGGCGTCTTACAGGAAGGAAAGGCGAGAAAAGCGCTGGAATCCTTAAAAAAGCTGACGAGTCCTGCGGCAATTGTCATCCGCGACGGAAAGCAGCAGGAGATTGCGGCGGCAGAGCTGGTAAAGGGGGATCTTGTCCGGCTGGAAGCGGGCTGTCAGGTTCCTGCGGATATCCGGCTTCTGGAGAGCGCGAGTCTGAAGGTGGAGGAAGCGGCGCTGACGGGCGAGGCGGTACCCGTGGAAAAGGACAGCGCTTTTCTGCCCGTGCGTACAAAGACGGAGATCCCGCTCGGCGACAGGCGGAATATGGTATACATGTCAACGATCGTCACCTACGGGAGAGGGCAGGGCGTTGTCACGGCGACGGGAATGGATACGGAGCTGGGAAAGATTGCCGGCATGATCGCGGAGACGAAGGAGGAGCTGACGCCGCTGCAAAAACGCCTCGGAGAGCTTGGAAAGGTGTTAAGTCTGTTATCCCTGCTTTTGTGCGCGGCGCTTTTTGGTATCGCGGTCATTCAGCGGCGGAATGTTCCGGAAATGCTGATCACGGCGATCTCGCTGGCGGTTGCCGCCGTGCCGGAGGGACTTCCCGCCGTTGTGACGATCTGTCTTGCGCTCAGTGTGACGCGGATGGTGAAGGTAAATACCATTGTAAGAAGACTGCCGTCCGTGGAGACGCTGGGCGCGGTGAGCGTCGTCTGTTCGGATAAGACGGGAACGCTGACCCAAAACAGGATGACGGTGGAAAAATGCTATCTTGACGGCAGAATGTTTTCCGTCGGGGAGCTTACGGATGCGGACGCGGGCGAGCTGCTTACGGGTATGACCCTGTGCAATGACGCGCAGATCGACGGAGACAGCCGGACGGGCGATCCGACGGAGCTGGCGCTGCTTGACATGGCGGCGGGAGCGGGGATAAAAAAGCGCGAGGCAGAGCGCAGAACGCCCCGCACGGGCGAGCTTCCCTTTGATTCGGACAGAAAGATGATGACGACGCTGCACGGTACGGTGTCTTATACAAAGGGAGCGCCGGATGAAGTGCTGAAGCGGTGTACGGCAGTGCGGAGGAACGGGAGAGAGCTGCGCCTTACGCAGGAGCTGCGCGACCGGATCACGGAAGCCGTGCGGCAGATGTCTTTGGAGGGACTGCGGACGCTCGCGCTTGCCGGAAAAAAGAATGTGACAGCGCCTGTGGAGCAGGAGCTTGTCTTTTACGGCATGGTCGGGATGCGCGATCCCGCGAGACCGGAGGCTGCGAGGGCAGTCGCTGATTTTAAGCGGGCGGGCGTAGCAACCGTTATGATCACGGGGGATCATGTCGATACGGCGTTTGCCATCGGGAAACAGCTCGGAATTGTCGAAAGCCGAACGCAGTGCATGACGGGAGAGGAATTGAGCCTTCTTACGGACGGGGAACTCGCCGGGCAGCTGGGGGAGGTACGGGTTTTCGCCAGAGTGTCGCCGGAGCAGAAGGTGCGCATTGTCGACGGCTTTAAGGCGCGGGGCGGGATCGTCGCGATGACGGGAGACGGGGTCAATGACGCGCCCTCTCTAAAACGGGCGGACATCGGGATCGCCATGGGAAAGAACGGCACGGATGTCGCGAGGCAGGCGGCAGACATGGTATTGACGGATGATAATTTCGCGACGATACGCCGTGCGATAGAAGAGGGCAGGGGTGTTTATGAAAACATAAGGAAATCCGTTATTTTTCTGCTGTCCTCTAACCTCGGGGAGATCATTACGATGTTTCTGGCGGTGGTATGCGGACTTGCCGCGCCGTTAAAGTCCGCGCATATCCTGTGGATCAATCTGATCACGGATTCCCTTCCCGCGCTGGCGCTGGGGGTGGATAGGAACGATGGGAAAAGTCTGATGGCGCAGAAGCCGAGAAAAGCGTCGGAGAGTCTGTTTTCCAGAGGCGGACTGATCTGTACCTGTTTTTACGGTGTGCTGATCGCGGCGGTCAGCCTGACGGCATTTCTGATGCTTCCTGCGGCGCTTTTGCAGAACAGAGGGATGGAAATCAGTCTGCGGGCGCTTTCTGACCTCCTTAAGGAGGAGCAGGTGCTTTCGCGGGCGCAGACCTACGCTTTTACCGTGCTCGGGATGAGTCAGCTCTGGCATGCGGTCGGGATGCGCGACACAAACCGCTCCGTTTTTCGTATGAATCATCTGGAGAATAAGCTGATGATCGCAGCGTGTGTGACGGGCTTTTTGTTACAGTCTGCCGTGACGGAGGTACCGTTTCTGGTCAATGCGTTCGGAACATCCGCGCTCTCCGGAAACGAATGGATCAGGCTGAGTGTGCTCTCGGCGATGCCGTTACTTGCGCATGAGATCATCGCACTTACATTTTTTACCGCGGGAAAACGAAAATGCGGGTAAAAAAGGGGTTTTCCGTAAGCGGAAACTGTGATAAACTTACCTTATTCGACAACAGGGAGGATACCATGGAAAAAATAATTTTGACAGGCGACAGACCGACGGGAAGGCTGCATGTGGGGCATTATGTCGGTTCTTTGAGAAGACGTGTGGAATTACAGAATTCCGGAGAATATCAGAAAACCTTTATTATGATCGCGGACGCACAGGCGTTGACGGACAACATTGAGAATCCGGAAAAGGTGCGCAGTAATATCATAGAGGTTGCGCTGGATTATATGTCCTGCGGGCTGGATCCGACGAAGTCCACGCTTTTCATCCAGTCTCAGATTCCGGAGCTCTGCGAGCTGACCTTTTATTACATGGATCTGGTAACGGTGGCAAGACTTCAGCGGAATCCGACGGTAAAGAGCGAGATTCAGATGCGCAACTTTGAGGCGAGCATTCCGGTCGGCTTTTTCACGTATCCGATCAGTCAGGCTGCGGACATTACGGCATTTAAGGCGACAACGGTTCCCGTCGGCGACGACCAGCTGCCGATGATCGAGCAGACAAGGGAGATTGTACATAAATTCAACACGGTGTATGCGCCGGTGCTTGTCGAGCCGAAGGCGCTTCTGCCGGAGAACGAGGCGTGTAAGCGGCTGCCCGGAACGGACGGGAAGGCAAAGATGAGCAAATCCCTCGGCAACTGTATCTATCTTGCGGACACGGCGGACGAGGTGCGCACGAAGATCATGAGCATGTACACGGATCCGCTCCATCTTCAGGTCAGCGATCCCGGACACCTCGAGGGAAATACGGTGTTTACTTATCTGGATGCGTTCTGCAGACCGGAGCATTTTGCGGCGTTTCTTCCGGAGTATGCGGATCTGGACGAGCTGAAGGCACATTATCAGCGGGGCGGTCTCGGGGACGTCAAGGTAAAGAAGTTTTTGAACAATATCATGCAGGAGACGCTGGAACCGGTCCGTGCGCGCAGAAAAGAGCTGGAGAAGGATATTGCGGCGGTGTATGAGGTGCTGCAAAAGGGAAGCGAGGCGGCAAGAGAGGTAGCGGCGCAGACGCTTTCCGAGGTAAAGAGCGCCATGCGGATCAATTACTTTGAGGATAAAGAGCTGATACAGATGCAGAAGGAGAAATATGAAGGATGATTTTACGCTCGAGGAATTGGATTCCGAGAGGGAGGAAGCGGGATACAGTGAGGATGAATGGGAGGAGGCAAGCCTGTTAAAGCCGAAGACGGTTGCGCTTCTGTTCCTTGCGATCATCGTCCTTGCAGCGGCGCTCTGCGGCATTCTCTGGAAGGTAACGCATCCGGGGAAAACAGACGGGCAGTCCGTGGTACAAAAGGAGCAGGACGCAGAGTCGGT
>CAZVWN010000118.1:0-7630 GCA_964631065.1 uncultured Acetatifactor sp. | reverse complement strand
CGACTGCACCCGAAGACGCAAAGAGGAGGTTATTTCAGATGAGATTTGTATATCCGGGAGGATTGAAAAAGGCGCTGACCTTCAGCTATGATGACGGTCAGATTTATGACAGGAGGCTGGCGGAGCTGTTTCGAAGCCACGGGATGAAGGCAACCTTTCATCTCAATTCCGGCTCGCTGGATCCGCAGGATGGAAACGATACCTTTGTCGGAGTAAAAGAGTTAGCGACGGTTTATGCGGGACATGAGATCGCCTGTCACGGCGTACAGCACCGTAATCCGACAGGGCTTACAAGGCAGCAGCTTCTTCTGGAAATTCAGGATGACAGGAAAGCGCTGGAGGAGCTGACGGGCGGGATGGTTCAGGGTATGTCCTACGCGTTCGGAAGCTATAATCAGGAGATCATTGAGGTCGCAAGGACGGCAGGAATCCGGTATTCCCGGACGGTCAACAGTACGCATAACTTTTTCCCGCCCGCGGATTTTATGCAGTGGCATCCGACCTGTCATCATGACAGCAGACTCTTGGAGCTGGGGGACAGCTTTCTGAACATTGCCTCCTATTATGAGCTGCCGTTGATGTATGTCTGGGGACACAGCTTTGAGTTTGGGCGTTCCGGCGACTGGAGCGTGATCGAAGCCTTTACGGAGAAGATGGAAGGGAAGGAAGACATCTGGTACGCGACAAATATGGAAATATATACATACATCACGGCGACGAGGATGCAGGAGTTTTCCGCGGACGGACTTACGATGTACAACCCGTCGGCAGTCAGCGTATGGATCCGGACAGAGACGGCGCTTATGGAGATTAAGCCCGGCGAGACGAAATATATCGGAGAGCATTAAAAAGACATACCGCGAAAAGAAACCCGTCAGGACAGACAGCCCGACGGGTTTTTCTGACATTATTTCTGAACCTCCTCCAGCAGCTGTAGAATTGTCCGTATGGAGTCCGGCTGTCCGCTGCGGCTCATGGCATCATGGTAATTTAAGCGGTTGCAGTACAGCTCGAGTACCCTGTCAACCAGAAGGTCGGTTGTCAGATCCTCTTCATTGATCACGATGGAGAAGCCCTGTGCCTCAAAGGATTTTGCGTTGAGGATCTGATCGCCCCGGCTGCTTGCGGCGGGGAGCGGGATCAGGATATTCGGCTTCTTTAAGGCGAGCAGTTCGCAGATCGCATTGGCTCCGGCGCGGGAGATCACGATATCTGCCATGGCGAAGAGATCCTTCAGCTCCGTCTTGATGTATTCAAACTGTTTGTACCCCGGCTTATTCAGGAGAAGATTATCGACCTTATCCTTGCCGCAGAGGTGTACGACCTGAAAATCCTGCAAAAGACGCGGAAGCGCTTCGCGGACTGCCTTGTTGACGTTCGCTGCGCCGAGACTTCCGCCGATCACCATGATAACGGGTCTGTTTGCGGAAAAGCCGCACAGATCAAGTCCGGCAAGCTTATTTCCCTGCGACAGCTCCGCGCGGATCGGGGAGCCTGTGAGAACTGCCTTCTCTTCCGGAAGAAGCTTGAGCGTCTCGGGGAAATTACAGCAGACCTTTGCCGCGACGGGGATGCACAGCTTATTGGCGAGTCCCGGCGTCATGTCGGATTCATGGATAACGCAGGGGATGCCGAGGGAAGCAGCAGCGCGTACAACGGGAACGCTGACAAAGCCGCCCTTTGAAAAAACGACATCCGGACGATAGCTTTTCAGGAATTTTTTTGCCTCGGAAAAGCCCTTGAGGACGCGGAACGGATCGGTAAAGTTTTTCGGATCAAAATACCGTCTGAATTTTCCGGTTGAAATTCCCGTGTAGGGGATATCGAAATCGCTGATCAGCTTTTTTTCGATACCGTCATAGGAGCCGATATAGGAAATATCATATCCTGCCGCTTTCAGGGATGGGAGCAGTGCGAGATTCGGCGTGACATGCCCTGCGGTTCCGCCGCCTGTCAATACGATTTTTTTCATAGCATTGTCTCCAGCGCTCTCGCGAGCTGATCGGGACAGGAGGTGGATTTCATTCCGCACCGGATGCCCTTTAATCTCGAAATGGCGTCCTCCGGCTTCATTCCCTTTACCAGTGCGCAGATGCCCTTCAGATTACCGTTGCAGCCGCCGACAAACTGAACGGAATCAATCACACCGTCCTTGAGCTCTACATCAATTTCCTGGGAACAGGTTCCCTGTGTCTTATATTTCATCATGCCTCACTCCTTTGGATTTGAATAGTTAAAGTATAGCAGATAAAAAGGTGTCTTTCAATGGCTGAAAAATCTGTCGATGGAAAAAACTGTATTTTAGAAAAAAACTGTTCTATAATGAGCCTGTACAAAAGCCGGAGCCGTGAAATTGCGGAGCCGGCTTTCTTTTTGGGAAAAGGAAGAGAGAGGTGCGGCATGATTCAGGTATTTAAGGAACAGACAGTGATGACGGTGTGCATGTTTTCCTGTATGGCGCTGGGGATTTTTCTGAAGGTGTTTCTGGGAATCCTTTACGGGCACATGATTAAGGAAACGGATAACATGGCGGCGACGGAAAATAAGCTGCTGAAACAGTGTAAAACGAAATTTTCCAACTGCTATGAGCTGAATAACGGGATATCCAATATTCCGGTTTTTGTGGACAGGTTCTTAAACAGGATGGCGCTCGGACCGTTTTCATTTGCGCTGCTGTATCATCTCTCCGGGCAGCTGATGCTCTTATCGGTCGTGTGTTCGGGAGTCGGCGTATGCAGAAGTATTCTTGCAGGGCATACGCTCGGGGCGATCCTTCCGTTTTATATTGTCAGCTTTTTGAGCCTGTATGTCTATTTTTCCGTATCGTCCGTCGTGGATGTACAGGGTAAAAGAAAGATGCTCAAGGTAAATCTGATCGATTATCTGGAAAATCATCTTTCGCCGAGAATCCGCGTGACAAGGAAGGATCTCGAGATGCTGTATGGAGACGCTTCTTTTCAGGAAAAGCCAGCCGCGATCGGGGAAAACGGTACGGCGCGCTCCGGGCGGGGCAGAACGGGACGCAGGACGGTGGAGCTGATGCCGTTTGGAACGAGAACGCCGGTCGCGGAAAGCGCACAGCTGCAGGAGACGCAGAACGATCCGGAAGCGGGAAATTATGTGCCCGCAAGGGATGCCGCCGTTACGGAGGAGGAGCTGGAAACGCTACTGCGCGAGTTCCTGACGGGCTGAACTCATGTGTGCGGGCACGCTTGCCGCGGTCGCTGATATTTATGGCTGAGCCGTTATAAAACTTCCATACAACGCTTGAATTTGGACTACATCTGTGTTAATTTAGAGACGAGGCAGCCGAAGGACTGCCCGTGAGAGAAAAAGAGACAGAAGTGAGGAGCAGAGTATGAGCAGACAGGTAACATTTGATTATTCAAAGACCGCTTCCTTTGTTTCAAAGGAAGAGATCGGCTATATGAAGAAGCTGGCGTTGGATGCGAAGGAGGTTCTGGTTTCCAAGAGCGGAGCAGGAAATGACTTTTTAGGCTGGATTGATCTTCCGGTGGATTACGATAAGGAAGAGTTCGCGCGGATTCAGGCTGCGGCAAAGAAGATTCAGAGCGATTCCGAGGTGCTTCTGGTAATCGGTATCGGCGGCTCCTACCTTGGAGCGAGAGCGGCGATTGAGTTTCTTGGACACAGCTTTTACAACGTGCTTGACAAGGCGCAGAGAAAGACGCCTGAGATTTATTTCTGCGGTAATTCCATCAGCTCGACCTACTTAAAGCATCTGATGGACGTTGTCGGTGACAGGGATTTCTCCATCAACATGATCTCAAAGTCCGGTACGACGACGGAGCCTGCGATCGCGTTCCGTGTTTTCAAGGAGATTCTGGAAAAGAAATACGGCAAAGAGGGCGCGGCGAAGAGAATCTATGCGACAACGGACAAGGCGAAGGGCAGCTTAAAGCATCTTGCGGATGAAGAGGGATATGAGACCTTTGTTGTGCCGGATGATGTCGGCGGACGTTTCTCCGTTCTGACTGCGGTCGGTCTGCTTCCGATCGCCGTAAGCGGTGCGGATATTGAAAAGCTGATGGCGGGAGCGGCAGAGGGCAGAAGGCTTGCGCTGGAAAATGATTTTGAAAACAACGACGCGCTGCAGTATGCCGCATTGCGGAATATCCTGCTCCGCAAGGGGAAGAGCGTGGAGATTCTTGCAAATTATGAGCCGGCGGTTCACTATGTATCGGAATGGTGGAAGCAGCTGTTCGGCGAGAGCGAGGGCAAGGATCAGAAGGGACTGTTCCCGGCAAGCGTTGATCTGACGACGGATCTTCATTCCATGGGGCAGTTCATTCAGGACGGCGCGCGGATCATGTTTGAGACGGTGATCAACGTTGAGACCTCCCGTGAGGAGCTGATCATCGGTGAGGAGCCGGTTGATCTCGACGGACTGAATTATCTGGCAGGAAAGAGCGTTGATTTTGTAAATAAGAGTGCGATGAACGGAACGATCCTTGCACATACGGACGGCAATGTGCCGAATCTGATGGTAACGGTTCCGGAAGTAAACGAGTTCTATCTCGGCGAGCTGTTTTATTTCTTTGAGTTTGCGTGCGGCGTCAGCGGCTATCTGCTGGGCGTAAATCCGTTTAACCAGCCCGGTGTTGAGAGCTATAAGAAGAATATGTTTGCGCTGCTTGGAAAGCCCGGTTACGAGGCGCAGAGAGCGGAGCTGCTTGCGAGACTTCAGTAAAAGCATGAATCGGAGCCTGCGGAAGTTTTTCCGCGGGCTCTTTTGATGAAGAAGGAGACAGGATATGAAGATCGTCATTCTGGAGCGGAACAGTGTCGGAGAGGATGTATCCGTAGACTGTATCGGAGAGTTTGGGGAGCTGGTATGTTACCCGAATACAGTGACCGTGGAAGAGGTGCGGGAGCGCGTAAAAGATGCGGATATCGTGATCGCGAACAAGTCCCCGCTTGGGGAGGAGACGCTTAAAGACGCGCCGGGGGTAAAGCTGATCTGTGAATTTGCAACAGGGTTTGATAACTGTGATCTGGAATATTGTAAGTCCAGAGGAATCCGGGTTACGAACGCAAGGGATTACTGTACGGCAATGGTTGCCCAGCATACCTTTGCCATGGCGCTTGCCTTAAGCGGGAAGCTTTCCTATTATGACACATATGTCAAGTCCGGAGCATACAGCGCGCAGGACAGATTTTCCAACTTTGACCGCCCGTTTTGCGAGATGGCGGGAAAGGTATGGGGCATTGTCGGGATGGGAAATATCGGCAGACGTGTCGCAAAAATTGCAGAAGCGTTCGGCTGTCAGGTCATTTTTTATTCCGTGACGGGGAAGAGCCGGTGTACGGAATACCGTCAGGTGGATTTTGATACCCTGCTTTCCGAAAGCGATTTTCTTTCCCTGCATTGTCCGCTGAGTGAGCTGACACAGAATCTGATCGACGGGGCGGCTCTCGGAAAGATGAAAAAGACGGCGATCCTTTTAAATGTCGCGAGAGGAAGGGTTGTGGACAACCGTGCGCTCTATGAGGCGCTTGTAAACGGAACGATCGCGGCGGCAGGGCTGGATGTCGTGGAGACGGAGCCGTTGGAAGCGTCGAATCCGCTGAGTACGCTCAAGGACAGTACCCGACTGATCATCACGCCGCATCTTGCATGGGCGAGTGTGGAAGCGCGGACGCGGTGCGTATGGGAAGCACATGAGAATATCGCAGCGTTTCTGCGCGGGGAAAGCAGGAATGTGGTATCGTAATGATGCAGGATGCCGTGTTCCCCGGACATCTGCCCGGCGCCGACCGAAACGGAGTGCAGACGTGGGAGTGCAAAGTACGGAACAATCCGTAAGCATCATGGTAACCGGACGTACAGAAAACGTAAATGGAGAGAGTACATGACAGAAAAAATCAAGGAACTTTGTAAGAAGTACGAAGAAATCATTATCTATCTGATCGTCGGAGTTATGACGACGATCGTCTCGTGGGCGGCGGCTTTTCTCGGAAAGCTTGTGCTGGACATGGATGTATCCTGGCAGAATACGCTGAACAATATGATCAGCTGGGCAGTCGGCGTACTGTTTGCTTACCCGCTGAACAGGAAATGGGTTTTCAAAAGCAAAAATCCGAAGATACTCAAAGAGTTCCTCGGATTTGCTTCTTCCCGTATTTCCACGCTGCTCATGGATATCGTGATTATGTGGCTGACGGTCAATGTGATCCATATGAATTACTGGATCGCAAAGATCTTTATTTCCTCCGTTGTCGTAACCATTGCGAACTATGTGTTCAGTAAGCTTCTGATCTTTAAGAAAAAGTCCTGATCAGATATTCTTTACCAGCTCTTCGACCAGTGCGGCGGAATGCTTTGCGGCAGCCGCCTCGAACTGGGGGTAATCCATTTCCGCGCTGTTGTCCGCCTTGTCGGAGATGGCGCGGATGATGACGAAGGGGATGCTGTTTAAGTATGCACCGTGTGCGATGGATGCCCCTTCCATCTCGGCACAGTCGCCCTGAAACTCCCGGATCAGTTTTTCCTTAAGCTCATTTCCGGAGATAAACTGATCGCCGCTGACAACGCGCCCGATGACGGCATGGATATCAGGGTTTACCTTTTCGCATGCCGCCTTTGCCAGCATGACAAGGCGTTCGTCTGCGGTAAATTCCCTTACGCCGATCTGAGGCACCTCCCCCGGCTGATAGCCGAAGATGGTAACGTCCATATCGTGATGCAGCGCGTCCTTTGAGATCAGGATATCGCCGATATCGAGGGAAGCGTTCAGCGAGCCGGCGACGCCCGTGTTGATGATGTGCGTAACCTCAAAAAGGTCGGCGAGAATCTGCGTACAGAGCGCCGCGTTGACCTTGCCGATGCCGCTTCTGACGATGACGACGGCCGCGCCGTTTAATGTGCCCTCATAAAACTCCATATTTGCCTTCTTTACGATCTTTGAGACGGTCATTGCCGCCTTTAATGCCTCTACCTCGAGCTCCATGGCTCCGATAATTCCGATTTTACTCATGCTGACAGATCCTTTCGATATTATTTTGTAGCGGAATCATTACGTTTTTGTAATTGTGTCTCCGTGTTTCCGGAGGTGACGCTGCGGATACGCTTTCGCTGCTGCAATGCGCTTTCAACGCCCGCGGTTTTGGAGTGTGTCTCCCGGGTTATGCCTGCGGGTAGAGCAGTCTGCTGTCGTCAATCCGGTAGAGCACGTTGTCCAGATAGCGTCCGGCGAGCAGATTTGCCATACCGAGGTTCATATCCAGATAATTTCCGCAGTCCTTCGGGGATGCGCCGGGAACCTCTCCCTTAAAATCGCGGATAAATTCGTACATTTCGATCATCAGCGGAACGATATCCCTTGACTGATAGTCGCCCGCAAGCAGCAGATAAAAACCTGTGCGGCAGCCCATGGGTCCGAAATAGATCGTCTTATTTCCGTATTCGGAATGATTCCGAAGGAAGGTTGCGCCGAGGTGCTCGATGGTGTGAACCTCTGCGGTGTTCATGACCGGCTCCTCGTTGGGGCTTGTCATGCGCAGATCAAAGGTCGTGATCGTCTCCGCGCCGACGGTGTCCTTTCTCGAGACATAAACGCCGGGCTGTAATTTGATGTGGTCGATGGTAAAGCTTGCTATTTTTTTCATA
>CAZVWN010000117.1:5510-7676 GCA_964631065.1 uncultured Acetatifactor sp. | reverse complement strand
AAATCTCCCATAAGGACAAGTCAAGCCGCCCGAAGCCCGGGCAAAAAACAAGGGTAAAAAGCCCGCCGTTCCCGTCCCAAACGCTCCAAGGCGCAGAAAAAGACCGGGATCTTACGGTATCTGCCGCAGATCCCGGTCTCCTGCTTATCTCTTCTTCATTTCCGGTTTCTTCTGTTTCCGGTCCGTCCCTGTCTTATTCCGCTGCCGCGGGTACGGTGATCGTCGCGTACTTCAGCGTGTTTTCATCTCCGGTAAGCGAACTGTCCGCCTTTCCTGCGGTCAGCGTCGTCTGTGTCGCCCCGCTGCCGTCCGGATTCTCCGAAACCGTCAATACCGCATCCGCCGCCGGCGTAATCTTTAAGTTTCCGACCCGCGTTGCCCCGGACAGCGTAAGCGTACAGCCGTTTCCGAGCTGCACATAGGCAGTTCCAAAATAATTATTCATATACGCCATTGTCCTATCGTCCGTGTCTGTCGGTGCGTTCGGACAGGAAATCAGCAGTGAAGCACCGTTTTTCAGCGTCCAGTCCGTATGCTCCCAGTCATAAATGCCGTAATAGGAGCCGCTGCCGTTCTGTTCATTGCGCAGTTTCACCGTACAGCCGTCGAACACCAGCTCTCCCTCATAGGCAGGGTTCAGGCAGACGGACAGATCCGTTGCCTTGCCGGCTATCATTTCCAAGGAGCCGCTTCCCGTAAAGGTCAGCGTTCCCGCATCGACATAAAGATTCACCGTGTCAACCCCGCTACTGCCGCTCATATCAATCGTATTTTCCCCGACCAGCCGGACGGTTGTGGGCGTATTGATGAACACACAGGCGTCCATCGAACCGCTCGACTTCGTTCCTGACGTCAGCTTCACACCGCTTAAGGTCAGCGTCGCGGCTTTCGGATCATAAGACACCTTCCCCTTATTTACTGAATCCGAGGAAAGAACATCCTTCAGGTTCTGCGCCGTGACCTGAACGCCCGCAACCCAGATCTTGTAAGTCCGGTTATCCGCAATCCATTCCGCAGTCAGTGTGACCGCGCCCGTCTGCGTTCCGGAAATCTCCGTGATCCGCGTCTCCCCGCTGTACCAGCCGAGGAAAACATATCCGTCCCTCTTTTCAGGATCCGCAAAGGAAGCGACACCCGTTCCATAGGTATAGGAAGCAGGATTCTCCGCCGCGTTTGTACCGTCGTTCATTTCATAGGTGATGGGATAGGACGCAAGCTCCCAGCCGGCGTAAAGCGTGACCGGTCCCGTGACGGTCTGCGTAAAATCATATTCTGCCGTACAGTCTGCATCCGTATACCATTTGGTAAAGGTATGACCGGTCTTTTCCGGATCTTCCGGCTTTACCGCCGTCGTCCCGTGCGCGACCGACTGCGCAGTGACCCCGCTGCCGCCGTTTGTCTCAAAGCTCACCTCGTAGCGGTTGACCTCCCACTGCGCGGTAAGGGTAAGACCCTCTGCCGGCATGACCGAAGGAAGCTTAGGACTCCAGCCGATAAACGTGTGTCCTGTTTTCGTCGGATCCGCAGGAGCCGTGAGCGCCGTGTCATAATCCTGCGTGATGTCCGCCACCTCACTGCCGCCGTCCGTCTCAAAGTGTATCGTGTATTGATTGATCTGCCACTTTGCGGTCAGGCTCACTTCTCCGGTCTGCGTTTTGCTAATTTCCGTGACCGGCGTTTCCCCGCTGTACCAGCCGAGGAACGAATATCCGGTTTTTTCCGGCGCCGTCAGCGTAAGACCCTCGCCGTAAGTATAAGCGTCCGCATTGCCGTTTACCGCATTCTCCACACCCTGATACGTAATGGCATAACGGTTCGCCGTCGGCGTAAACTGCGCCGTGTAGGACACCGTCTCCGTCACCGTTTCGCCGACAGCAGGAAGCCAGCCCGCAAAGCTGTAGGAATACTCTGCGGTTGCCGTCTTTGTCGGTGTATCGGGCTGCACAACGGGCGTGCCGTAGCGGACTTCACCCTGCGTATAGCTTCCCGTCAGGGGATCTCCTTCTCCCGCGTCCCAGCTGATCTGATACCTATTCCGGTCGTAATAAATCTTTACCTCCGTCGTGCCGTCTGCCGCGATCGTCTCCTGCGTGACAGGCTTTGCCGTAAAGCCCGCATACGTTCTCGCCTGTGCGATCGTCTGCTCATCCGTGTTGCCAAGCAGCT
>CAZVWN010000117.1:1493-5410 GCA_964631065.1 uncultured Acetatifactor sp. | reverse complement strand
TCCGCAGCCGCCGTCTGCGCCAGCGTCGTGCCCTGCTTTGTCTCCCTGTCGCCGGTCACCTCCGTATACGCATCGTCTTCCGCATTCTGCTGCCAATGGCTGACCGTGTAGGTCGATCCGCCCGGCGTCCAGTGTGCATAGAGCGTATGTCCGGATGCCGTCTTTACGGTCGATTCCTCCGTAATCTGCTCTCCGTCCGTCTCCGCCGTATACCAGCCCGCAAAGTCATATCCCTGACGGACGGGCTTAAGTAACGCCCCGTATGCCGCATCAAACGTAACCGTCTTCGTCGCACTGCCCGTCAGACTGCCCTTTCCGGCATCAAAGGTAAGCGTATATTCGTCTGCCGTCCACTTCGCGTAAAGGGTCGTCTCCGCGCTCACGGTATCCTGCTCAAAATTCCATTCCTTCGCACCCGCCGCATCCTGATACCAGCCGTCGAAGGTATACCCTTCTCTTGTCGGGTCCAAAGGCTTAAGGATTTTGTTTCCAGTCTTCACAATCTGCGCGCTCACCGCACTGCCGCCCGCCGTATCAAAGCAGACGGTATTTTCATTTTTTATCCAATGGGCATACCATGTTTTATCCTCCGTTACCCGTTCCTCTTCCGCAATCTCCTCTCCGTCTTCGCTTTCCGTATACCAGCCGTCGAAGGTATACCCTTCTCTTGCCACCGTCGGAGCCGCTAAAGAAGCCTCATAACGATAGGTCTGCGTAAGCTTCTCACTGCCGTCGTTTTTGTCAAAGGTAACGGTATAGCTGTTGCGGTCGTAGTACACGCTGGTGACAGTGGAGCCGTCCGCCGCGACCGTCTCCTGTACGATCTCCTTTGCCGTAAAGCCGGCATAGATGCTGTTATACGCCTCTGCTGCCGTCAGCTCACCCGTGATTCCTCTCTTTTTTTCCGTATCGCTAAGTACATAAGTTCCGTTTAACTCCTGCAGATAGTGCTCTACCGTATACAAAACCTCTGCGGGCGTCCACTTCGCATACAGCGTCATACCGGTCTCACCTTCCGGAAATTCCGGCATGCGTTCCATGCTTCCGGTATAAGCCTCCGTACACTCGCGATCCGTATACCAGCCCGCAAAGGTATAACCCTGTCTGACCGGATCCGCGGGCCATGCAAGAGCCGCGCCGCTTCCTCCAAAAAGCTGCTCTGCGCAGGAGCCGCCCATCGTGTCAAAGCTGATATAACGCATACCGTCCGGATCGCTCCAGCGGATGCGGATGATCTTCTGAATCGGCTGAGACGTAAAGGACAGCGCCGCATTCTTCCATGTAATGACCATCTCCGTCTCTTCCGCAACAGACCCGGCTTCCGGCGTCACGGTTACGGTGTTAGTCTCCGGATCGTAGGAAAATGCGGGATCCGTAAAGCTGATGATAAAGCTGCTCTCCTCCGCGTCATCCCTGCTGACGGTTCCCGTCTCACCGCTCTTTAGCGCCATGTACTTCATGTCATAGGTGCTCCCGGGCAAGGCAAGGGTCTTTACCGTCGTCAGCGCATATTCCGTATCATCCGTCCTGGAGAACGCGTAGACATTTTTCTGTTCGCCCGCCGACCAGAGCGGCCATTCGTGACTGTACAGCGTAGGATTCCAGGTCAGCTTACTGCTGTTGAATGCCTGTGCGACGAACTTAATCTCCAGATAAATCCCGATCTCCGTCAGCATCGCGCCGGACGAGCTGCTCTGTCTGCCGCCGCTCTGCGTCCAACCCAGATGATAGAAGAAATAACCGTACAGCCTTGCATAAGCGCCTACCTCTGCCGTAATACCGATCTTATCCAGCTTCAGCGAGATCAGACCCACATACATCTCCAGCCGCAGTCCCGCGCGGATGCCGACCGTACCGACCACATAGAAATTAAAATTGTAATTCGGCTCGATGATATCGATCGTCTCGTTGGTCGCCGTCTTCGATTTTACGCGGACAGAGAAAATATATCTCTTCTGCATGGTGTAATCAAATTCCATACCGATCGAAGCGGAGAGATTCGCCGATACCACAAAGCTTCCCTTCACCTGCCAGCAGAAGATATGTAAAAACGCGCTGCCGTTCGTCTCAAAGAGCTTGACATCGAGGATGTCGATCCAGCTGTCATTCGCCTTCTCCATCACATCCTGATAGATTTCCGCCAGCGAATCCATCGTGCCGTCATTAGAAACCGTACCGTTCTGATACGCCTCCATCTGCTCCATGATCTCATCCAGTCTCTCGCCCAGCGCTTCGCTTCCTTCATCCGCCGTCTCAATGTCCGCCCGGAAGCTGATGCCGGTATAATTGCCCACCTCAAAGGAAGCATTTAAGGAATAATCATACTTGAACGCACGGATTCTGTGACGCTTTGTGCTGATGTTCTGCCTTAAAATGACCTCTTCCTCAAAAGCCGCCGTCACCCGGATTGTGATCGCGTTTCCGCCGCTGCCGGAAATGGTAACTTCAAACGGAACCCTGACATCTACGTCAAAGCCGTTCCCGTTTAAATGCTCCAGCTGCCTGTTCGCACGGACACTGACCCGGATATTCGCCGTGTCAAAGCTGACCTGAACCGAATTGCCGCCCGCTCGCGCAGTGATACCGTTTCCGCTCTGCAAAGGAGACGTTTCCATATTGCGCATCCTGGAAGCAATCTGTTCCGTATCGGGCGCTTCACTTAAGTTATCGCTCTCCAGCATCACGGCGGCAAGATACAGCGCCGCTTCCTCCGCATATCCGCTTTCCGCAACATCCTTTTTGATCTCTGTCTCGATCTGCGCTTTTTCCTCTTCCGTCAGTTCGATCTCCCGATCCTGCGTATAATAGACATCGAGCGCACCTTCAACCGTCTCCCCGCTGACAGACTCATAGATAATGCGGCAGTTTCCGTCCTCAAAGCTGTATCCGGTAATTTTTCCGTAGGAAGCCGCGCCCGTCGTGATATTCTCGTCATACGCTCCCGCAAGAAAACCTAGGAAATCCCCGACATCCAGGCTGTCCGCCTCCGCGTTTTCCATTGCTTTCGCAAGGTTTTCGACGCTGATCGTCAGAACATATCCTGTATCGGGATCATAAGTATACCAGTCTTTCTCAATCGGCAGCACGTCCGGAATAAACAGGACATCCCCGACCTCCGCCATCTCATAGGTATAAGTCGTACCGTCGACCGAAAGAATCTTTACATAAGCAACCTCGCCCTCCGTAGACGCAATATCCGTCAGATCAACGTCTCCTGACGTAATTGCTACCGTATCGCCCGCCTGTAAGGTCTCTCCGCTGTAGGTAAAGGTTCCGGAGGTCGTATTCGCCGTACTGATCCCCTCATCATCAATCTGATACAGTCCCGCAAACACGCCGCTATCCAGTCCGGATGTAGCCGCAAAGGGAATCTGCTTTACCCCGGTATTCAGAGAGGCGTTTTTAATCTCTTCCTTAGCGGTCAGAAGGTTCAGATACCGGACGCTCTCCGGCTGCGCTTCCGCTTCACCCGCCAGTACAAAGCGCGCGTTATCATCCGTCAGCTCTACCTGATAAGTCTGCCCCGCCTCCAGCTCTGCCTTGACGGTATTTCCCTCTACGCTGTAGGATACGTCAATGTTGCCGCCCGTAAGGTTGACAAAACGCAGCGCGGAATCAATATTCTCCACGCCGGAAACCGTAAATGTATAGCTTCCTGCCGCCACATCCGAGCGCACAACGCTGTCCGGCGTCTCCATGGAAGTCACGGCTTCTCCCGCAGCCACCTTCGCGTAAAGCGTCATATCCTTCTTTACGGTATCGCCCGTCTCTACCCCGTCCGTCAGCTCCGCATCATAATACCAGCCGAGGAAGATGGATCCCGCACCGCCCGGAATCGGCAGGGCGCTGATCGCCGTGTCCGCAGGATAAGCGTCTGTCTCCGGCAGGGCGACAGACGCGCTCTGCCCGTTCCCCAG
>CAZVWN010000117.1:0-1393 GCA_964631065.1 uncultured Acetatifactor sp. | reverse complement strand
GCCCGCGCCGCCGTCTTCGCCCTTCGTATCCTCATCCGCAGACTTCTCCTGCGACGCTTCGGACGACCCGGAATCTTCTTCCGTACCGCCGTTCTCCGCAAACAGATTAGAATTTCCTGCTTCGATCGTATGCTCTTCGCTCTCCGTTTCCCCGCTGACAACCTGATCTCCGGAGCTTCCCGCGCTCCGGTTTCCAAGACGGATGCCGACGAGAACCAGCGAAAGAATCGCGCAGAATATCAGCACAGAACCGATAATCTTCTTTTTCATAGGGTGCTGTCCTCCTTATACCTTCTTTTTCCTACTGCTTTCTTACCGATGCAGACCACTCTGCATCTTTCCGTTTTCCGATTCGGGCTGCTATACTCCAAAAAGGATAAAGCGTCGGGGGAAATCCTTTGCCCCGGCAGCTTTCTGTTCCGGAATAAGGTCTGTTATAAAAGAAAAAGACAGACAAACCGTCGGGGCTGCAGTCTCTCAACGCAGTCCGACGGTCGGTCTGTCTTTTTTACTTAACCCTCTCCGCCATAAGGAACGGAAACGCGTTCAGCAAGCTCATTCAGTGCATCCTTGAACTGAAGAATGCCGGCTGCAAGCTCATCAAAATCCTCTACGTTTTCCAGCTTGGAGGGATCGTCCGTCAGACCGGACTGCGTATAGGTCAGCGTTCCCATAACCGTCTGAAGCTCCGCTGCCGTCTGCTCATCCTCCAGCCAGCCGTTTGCCTCAGCCGTCGCATATACGTCATTGAAGATAGGAATTACCTCATTGAGCGCATTGGCAACGGGAATCAGCGCTTCGTCCGTAACTACCGTCGCAGCCTCGCCGTCAAAGGGCTCTGCAACCTTTTCCGCGAGCTTCTCCAGCTCCGGTACATACTCCTTCATCGCCGCGGTCAGCTCGTCGAAATCCGCGCCGTCCAGTGCGGAAAGATCTCCCGTAAGCGCATCGCCGATCGGCTCCAGCGAATCGCCGAATGCCTGAATGTCGGTTGCCGTCTGCGCATCGCTCATCCAGCCGTTCGCATCCGCGGTCGTCGCAACATCATTATACAGCGTCGCAGCCTCATTATAAGCCTCCGTCAGAGCCTGAAGCTGTTCGTCCGTAGGACCGTCCTGCGTCTGTCCGTCATCCGTATTCTCCTGTGTCTGTACCTGTGCATTCCCGGAGTTCTCTTCCGATACAAATACGTCATCCTCCTCAGAACCGCACGCGGCAAAAGACAGGCACATCATCAGCGCCAGTAAAAGTGAAACTGTTTTTTTCATAACTTTCCTTCCTCCTTAAGAAATATATAGCAGCCATTCAGCTTACCGGTATCATAAACCCTCCTAAGGAAAAAAGAACGTTCAAAACCCGAATCGTACCAAAAGCGTACTGAATCGACAGTGCA
>CAZVWN010000116.1:0-7833 GCA_964631065.1 uncultured Acetatifactor sp. | reverse complement strand
GGAAAAGCCCTCAAAGTTTACGGCATTCTTTAAGCTGAACAGATTGCTTCTGTCAACGCCGGCGCTTACCGCCTTGTATGCAACGGAAGTGTCAGCCTTTAATACGTTTCCGGAAGCATCCTTGAATGCGATATCGTCAATGTAAAGGTTCGCGGGCGTCGCGCCCTTGTCTTTTCCGGTATCCGTCTCCAGGGAGAGCACCATGTAGTTACCCTCAACAAAGCTCTGTCCCTCCGGAAGGGTAACGGTGATCCGCTTCGGGTTCGCCGTCTCAAGATATACGGACCATTCCATCTCGTTCTTTGCATTGTCCTCGCCGAGGAAGCTGTACACCTTACCGGATGTAGCGCCGAACTTTCCGTCCGGATTCTCGGTACCGAGCGTCATCTCGATGGTCGCTACCTTAGAAGCGTCCTCTCCGAGAAGGTCAGGTACGGAGAAGCCCGCAAAGATCAGTCCGTCCTGCGGCGTGATCTTCAGCGCGTTCGAGCCGTTGTAGCTGACAAGCTCCATTGCCGATTTTCCCGCCTGTGCGGAATTTACGCTGGTATCGTTTCCGATAAAGCCCGCGTTTCCGTCCTCAAAGTCAATGCTGACCTCGCCGACCTGTAAATCAACGACTGCCTTTTCCTCCTGCTTTGATTCGGAAGCCTCTGCGGAAGATTCCGCAGAAGACTCAGCTGCGGAAGATTCCGTGGAAGCGTCGGAAGAAACATTATTGTTTCCCGCTTCCTCGCCACCGCATGCGGTCATGCCGAGAACCATGGCTGCCGTCATTGATAGTGCCAATACTTTTTTTGCTTTCAACTTCTTCATCCTCCTTTAGTTGTTAGTTGAAATTCTATAGTCAGAGAGCGGATCTTAGCCGACGATACCGCTTCTCTCAACTCCTTCGATAAACTGCTTCTGCAATGCGACGTAGATCAATACGACCGGGATCATGACCAGTACGATACCCGCGTCGAGGAACAGCTCGAGGATATTCGGGTCGAGGATCTTCTCCACGTTGGAGATGGACGCCTCGATCGTCGAGATCTTCTTACTGATAACGATATCGTCGCTGACAAGGAACAGCTTTGCGTAAAACGTATCGTTGTACTGCCATACCATCGAGAAGATCGCAACCGTGATCACGGAGGGCATGGCGTTGATCAGCATGATACGGAAATAAGTATACCACGTTCCCGCGCCGTCGACAAATGCCGCTTCTTCAATTTCCTTCGGCAGTCCGCGGAAGAACTGGTTAAACATGTAAATATAGAGTCCGGAACGCAGTCCGCAGCCGAACAGCGTCATGATATAGACCGGAACCGGCGTCGAGAGCAGATTCAGGGAAGCGCCCGTCGCCGCCTTGATGATGCCGAAGACGTCAAAGTTAGAGAACGTCATGTACAGCGGCAGCATGATCGTGTTGGTCGGAATGACGATCATCACGACAACACAGGCAAACAGGATATTCTTTCCCGGGAAGTTAAATCTCGCAAAGCCGTAGCCTACCATGGAGCAGACCAGAACCTGAATCACCATGAGCGAGAGGGAATACAGAAGGGAGCTTCCCATCGTCTTCCAGTAATCCAGATACTGCAATGCAAGTTTATAACGGTACAGCGTCGGCTCCTGCGGGATCATGTAGACCATCGGGTTATAGCTGTCCGTATCGGAGAAGAACGAGCTGCTGATGATACCGAGCACGGGTCCTAAGATGACATAGCAGACACCGATGATCAGTGCGAACCGGAACAGTCCGAGGACAAAGCCCTTGATATTACTGATCCAGCGCAGCCTGTCGTTGGTAAACTGCGTATCCGCCTTCATCGCGGCGATACCGTCTCTTACGCCCTGCACGGAAAATTTTGTTTTTTGCTTTTCCATCTCTTTCTCCTCCCCTAGTTATAGTAGAAGGTCCGCTTCTGGATCAATACGCAGACGATCAGCAGTATCAGACAGGTAACCAGCGTCGATACCAGACTGAATACGGAGCTTAAGCCGTAATCAAAGTACTGGAATGCCGTCGTATACGCAAGCTCGACAACCTCAGACTGCGTAAAGCTGTCCACCACGGTATAGACCACGTTTGTAATAATGTGCGGCATAACCATCGGGAACGTTACCTTCCAGAAGGTCTCATACGCGGTCGCACCCTCGATCTTCGCTACCTCATACATGGAGCCGGGGATGGACTGCAGCGCCGCGATAAAGATAATGATCTGTACGCCGGAGGCGTTGATGATATCGCTGATCCGTCCGACCGCTCCCGAAACGTACTCAATGATGACGTCCGGAAGACCTAACGAGGTAAACATCTGGATATAATATTCCAGACTGACGCCGCCGCCCGAAGCGGACTCCGCAAGCTCTGCCGCCGAGTTGGAGATACCGCCGCTCATCATGCTCCGCGCCAGATCCATCGCCGCCGAGATCGCGTCCGAGTTTAAGATCACCGGCAGGAAGAAGATCGCCCGGACTAAGGTTCTTCCCTTAAACTTTCTGTTTAACAGCATCGCCATGAACAGGCTGAAGAAAATGATCAACGGCACGTCGATCAGCATATTGCCGAGGGACGTCGTCAGCACCTGCTTATAGGACGCATGGGCGCGGAACGCGTAAATAAATTTGTCCAGCCCGACAAAATCCAGCGAATAGCCGCCGCCGGGTTTGACGGTCAGCTCCGAGAAGGAAAACTGTACCGTCATCACCATGCTTCGCACATAGAACCAGATAAAACCGATCAGCCAGGGCAGGATGAAGAGAAATCCCTTCATGGCTCTTCTCTGGGAAAGGGAGCGTTTTTTCTTCTTTTTTGTTCTGATCTCTTCTGCCATTACTTCACACCCCCTACCAGATAATTCCTTGCGGGTACGGTCACGCCGTTTACCGTCGCATCCGTATTTCCCATATTGACATAAATGACAACCCCGTTGTCGTAGGTCACGGCTCTTACATTGGAATCCAGAATCTCATGCTTGACCATTGCCGCTCCGGTTACGTATTTCAGCGCCCCGTTGACCTCGTTATAGATGGCTACCGCGTCATCCTTCCAGTTCTCATACGAGGTCGCGTAAAATCTGTTCAGCGCGGTCGTCTTGATATCGCTGGAATTCTCCCAGGAGAACATGAAATGGGGAGAAGCGCCGTTTTCCACAAGGTTCAGCACGATGTCCGCCTTTTCATAGGTATCGCTTAGGTTGATCACGCTTCCCGCGTAATCGACATATCCGTGGAGCAGCATCTCATAAAACGGTACCGTCGCGTCGACGATATAGTAATCATTCGAGGACAGCGGCACGTTGATCATATCGTCCGCATATCCGAACGCGTAATCGTTGCTGCCGTTGAGCAGGATGTTCTTTCCCGTCGCCGCAAGATCGTCGAGGGATGCCTTTACCACGTCCAGCGCCGCCTCTCTGTCGATGACCTGCGTCCGCTTCTTATCGGAATGCAGCTCGTCTCCGAGATCCCGTAGGCTGATCCCGCTGATATCGTACTTTCCGATCTTTTTCGCAAACGCATCCGTATACCTGTGTAAAAACTTCGGCGAGATCAGATAATAGAAATTCTCTGCATATCCGAGTCCCGAGGTATTCCGCAGCGTCGCCGGGTTTACCAGTCCGAGCTCTGCGACATATCCCGCGCCGTAATAGCGGGAGGTCTCATTGCCGAGGGAATACCGTTTGCTGACGTAGGTTACCTTCTGGAACGCGACATCCGCATAAAAGCGGTTGCCGTCGCTTTCCATCTTCGCGCTCAGATCCTCCAGTCCGGACTTTCCGCCCAGCGCACGCGTTACCTTGAGCTTATCGACAACATCATGGTAATATCCTCTGTTCATCCAGCCCTGGAAGTTCATGACCTGCTTCGTGATCCCGCTGTCATACAGATCGCCGTAGATCGTTTCCGCCTCGTCAAAGGTTGTCATGGCGTAAAGTCCCTGATATTGTGTGCCGAGGAAGAACTTCGTCATACTGACGCCGCCGAGGATATCGTAATAAAACTTTACATCCTCTCCCGCCGCGCTTTCCGCCGTCAGCTTTCCTTCGCCGACAAGGCGGTTCCGGTAATAATTCGCCGCGCCGGAGTAATCTGCGTTCTCCTCCGTCAGCATCGTATATTTTACGGTCAGGTTCGCGTCGTAATGGTTCGTCTCGACGATCGGGATGTCCGCCTCGTTTCCTGTCGTACCGAACATCGAGAGCTTATCGTTTCCTCTGACAACGAAGGTCGGGTAGACGAAATTGTATTCATTGACCTTTCCCGATACGTTCGCGGACAGAAACGCATAGGACGCGCCGTCCTCGATCGTTGCAAATACGGCTCTGTCCTTGCGGAAGATCCCGTACAGGGCAAGTCTGACGTTCTCCGTATTTTCCTTTACGGTGTATTCCGCCGAAAGCGGATCAATGCCGTAGACATATTCGGAATACGGCGCCGCGCCCGTCTTGCCGTTGTTAAAATAGATCAGGGAGCCGGAGCCGTTCGGAACGAGCATATATCCTTCCTCGTCCGTTCCCGCCGCGCCGAAATACCGAAGCAGCTGGATACGGAAGATCGTTCCGCCGCCGTTTTCCTTTATCGCGCTCATCGGGATGGATACGTCGACGGCATCCGCATTCAGACGGTACTCCAACGGGATCTCAAAGGAGATCGGGATAACGCCTTCTACGCCGGAGCCTTCCATCTCCCTATTGTAATCCTCCTGCGTAAAGCCCGCCTCCTCGAAGTACTTATTCAGCTTTCTGATCTGGGAAGCGCCTTTTACCGCCGACTCGAGCAGCTCGTAGTAATTATCCGCCACGGAGCTTTCGACGTACTTCTTCTTCGTAAACTTACTGCCCTCCTCGGACATCTTCGCCGTTACGTTCTCCAGCGTCTCCGCGCTGATGTACTGCGGAACGATACCGGTCGCCGCCGAGAGATCTCCCAGCGTATAGAGGAATCTCACGCCGTTTTCGATCGACTCGACCTCCAGCTGTCCGCGCGCCGTACCGTAGCTGTAGGAATCGTAGGTTCCCTGCGTCCGGGAGGTATTAAAGTAATCCACGATGAGCTGGGATTTCAGATAATCCTTATTCGTACCGCTCGCGATGCTGTCCTCGTCCGCGTTCTCCGGGTTGGAATACGTAATCTGTCCGTTTCTCTTATCGACAACGGCAACTGCCGCCGTCTCCGTGTTGACATACAGCTTCAGCGTCTCATTCTCGGCGGCGAGCACCATCCCGGGCACATCCGGACTGCCCTCTGTGATCGCCGAAAAATCCTTTCCTTCCTCGTAGCCGTAGGTGGAAACTTCCTGCTGATAGCCGTTGTAGAAATAATACCGGATCAGCCAGCGTGCCAGGAAGATCACTGCGACAGCGGCGAGAATGCTGATGAATGCAATCAATATTTTTTTGCTTGTGCGCATCTTTTTCATTTCGCCCTCCTACTATGCTCTGAAGATCAGTTCCTGGTAGATACTGTGGATGAAGTTATATACCTGATTTAAAAGGTCAAACAGTAACAGCGCCAGAAAGATGATGATAAACATCGCCACAAAGGTCAAAAAAATCGTGATCAGCGTCTTTCCCAGCGTATAGTTATGTACCTGCATGATCCCCATCAGCATCATGATCAGTCCGTAGGCGATGCCGAGTCCCATGACGATACCGTAGAACGCGCCTTCGTCCTCCGTGACGAACTGACTCATAATCGTCGCGATGTTAAAGCATACGATCATCGGCGTCATGGCATATCCGACCGCGATCAGGATATCCTTCATCCTTCCCTCTCCGCCCATCAGACAGGTAACGGACCAGTTGCTCACACAGAATAAGAAGTATAACAGCAATACGGCAACCAGCTCCGTGAGCGCATTGACATCGAGCGGGTCAACGTCATTGACGATGAACCCTGCCGACATACGGTTGATCGAGAAGGTAAAGGAGAACAGAACGACCAAAAGCATCGCGATCGGTACGCACCCTCTCTCCCTGTGCCTGATCTCGTAATAGGCATCCATCGGATGGCTCACCGTATAGAAAGCGTATTTCCATTTTTCCTTAGAAAACAGTCCTTTCATCAGTCAAGCCCTCCTTTCTTTTCTCCGCCTGCGGCTCTTTTTTCCTGCCGCCTTTTTCGCAGCTTTTCCTTTAAAAGCTTATTGTAGAGAACCAGTACCACGATCAGTACAATGACAACCGACATGATCACGTTCATGTTCTCCGTCAGGATCTCGTTGCGGTATCTCTTGTAAGCGATGGAATAATACTTGCGGTTCATGCCAAGCTTTAAGTACTTCATCGCCTGTTCGTTGTCGCCCGCCGTCAGGTAAGCCTTACCCATGCCGGAGTTTGCAAGCTCGTTGTTCTCGTCAAGCTTTAAAACCGCTTCCCACTTTTCGATCGCCTCCGCCTCGTCTCCGTCGTACCGAAGTCCGACCGCATCATTGATCAGCGAGCCGTACTCCGTCTCCGCAAAGACAAGGATCGCATTCTGGTAAGCATCCAGAACGAGAAGCCTGTCGCCTATCGCCTCGATCGCAACGGGCGTCGTAAAGGTTCCCTGCTGGGTTCCGAGCCCGCCGAAGATATAGAGCAGATTTCCTTCCTTATCATAAGTAAAGATACGTCCGCGCTTTCTGTCGAGCAGGGAATAAATTCCCTTTCCCCTGTAAACGACATCGACAAACTCGCTCGGTCCGCCGAATTTTCCGTAGGTATTAAAGTTAATGTCACCGCCGAGGTTCTCGTTTTCGCCCTTCTGGATAACGTCCTCACCTCTGGGGTTTAATCTTCTGACGCCCTGTATGCCGTCGGCATCAATGTTGGACGCATAGACGAAGCCGTCGCTGTCGATATCGATTCCGGTAAACTCCGTCGGGATGTAGAGCTGCTGCTTTGAGCGCTCCTCCTTGCTGGCGAGACGCTTCCAGAATTTCTCCCAGAGCGTGATCTTAACGTCGATCGTTCCGAAATATCCCGTGAAATCTCCGGTATTCTCGAAGACCAGAATACCCTCGAATGCGTTCTTCGCGATACAGTAGACACGATCCGCGTAATCGACCGTTACCTTTAAGGGAACAAAATCAAAGTCATCCTCAAGGATCTCGGACTGCGGGTTATCGATCTGTCTGATAAACTCTCCCTCCGGCGTCATGATAACGATACGCTTATTGTCTGAGTCCGCGACATAGAGCTGATTGTTCGAGGAGACGCAGACACCGTTCGGCGTCCGAAAGCCGTCCTCCGCGCCGTCCCGTACAAAGCTGTCAATGATCCTGACCGTTTCCGTCATATCGTTATTTAAGACGACGATCCGGTTATTTTTTGTATCTGCCACATAGATCTCGCCGTTTGGCGCTTTACAGATATCCTGCGGCTCGTTGAAGGACGTGATCCCGAGATCCTGTCCCGTCACGCTTCCCGCCGGCACATAGGCGGCGGGGGTCATGACAAAATATTCCCGATAGTTGTAATTATAGGTGTCGTAGGGAAGCTCCTCTGCGCTCACCGTCTCTCCCAAAGCGGTAAAGGTCACTGCGAGGCTGAGAAGGAAAGCGGCTGACTTTTTGATAAAATTCGCTTTTTTCATAACTCTGCCTCCGTCAATCCTTCATACCTGATGTCGTCATCGTCTCTAAGACGTTGTTCTGACAGATCAGGAAGAAAATAATAGGTACTGCCGCAATGATAAAGGTAACTGCGGCTGCCGCGCCGGCTCTCGCCGTGCCGCCCGCCGTAATCTGCTGTAAGGAATACTGTAGGGGCTTTAATTCCTCGTTTCTTAAGAACAGGCTTCCCGTGTTGCCCCACATCTGCTGGAACTGGAAGATCGCCAGCGTCAGCCATGCAGGCTTGA
>CAZVWN010000115.1:0-7865 GCA_964631065.1 uncultured Acetatifactor sp. | reverse complement strand
GTTACTTAAACAGCGTTCCGAGGATGCTTCTTCCGAGCTGTGCGCCGACGTTGCCGCCGAGCTTTTTGCCGAAGGAGCCGCCGAGGGATTTTCCGATGTTGTTGCCGACCTCGCGCCCGATTGTTCCGGCGGCGGTTCTGGCAACGCTCTTTACGCCGCTTTTCACTGCCTTTTCCTTCTTTGCCTTTTCGCGCAGGGCTTCCTTTTCGGCAGCCTTTTTCTCTTTTTCCGCATTTTTCTGTTCTGCCGCACTTTGCCTTTGCTGTTCGGCAGCCGTCTCCTCCGAAAGCTTTTTTCGCTGTAAAAATTCGTAGGCGCTGTCCGGATCGTGGGCATCCTTATATTTCAGATAAAGGTTGCTCATCAGAACCTCCTGCCGTTTCTCTTCATCTGAGATCGGTCCCATGAGACTTTGGGGCGGCAGGATCTTACAGCGTTTTACGACGGTCGGGATTCCCGTTTCGTCGAGAACCGAGACTAACGCCTCGCCCGTTCCCAGCTCGGAGAGAACCGTCTTCGTATCGAAGGCGGGATTTGTGCGGAAGGAGGCGGCAGCAGCCTTGAGCGCTTTCTCGTCCGCCGGGGTATAGGCGCGCAGGGCATGCTGGATCTTGTTGCCGAGCTGACTTAATACGCCGTCCGGAATGTCCTTCGGCGCCTGTGTGATAAAGTAAATGCCGACGCCGCGGGAGCGGATCAGCTTAACGATCTGTTCAATCTTTTCCTGTAATGCCTTAGAAACGTTGTTGAAGAGCAGATGCGCTTCATCAAAGAAAAATACCATGCGCGGCTTTGCGGGATCGCCGATCTCCGGAAGCGTCTCGAAAAGCTCCGACAGCATCCAGAGCAGGAACAGTGCGTACATGGTCGGATCGTTGACCAGCTCGCGGCAGTCAAGGACGTTGATCGTTCCCCTGCCGCCCTCTCCTGTGGTAAACCAGTCTGCGATATTTAAGGCGGGCTCGGAGAAAAATTCCTGTGCGCCCTGCGCCTCGAGGGCGACGACATGGCGGATGATCGTCGTCACGCTCGCCTTCGCGATGTGACCGTAATCGTTGCTGAAGTCGGCGGCGTTTTCCCCGACATACTGTAGCATGGATTTCAGATCTTTGGTATCGATCAGCAGAAGATTGTTGTCGTCCGCGATCTTAAAGGTCACGTTGAGAACGTCCGTCTGCGCCGGAGTAAGGTTCATCAGTCTGCCGAGGAGAAGCGGTCCCATCTCGGAGACGGTCGTGCGCAGCGGAATCCCCATTTTCCCGTAAACATCCCAGAACACGGTAGGGTAGGCATGGTAGGAAAAGCCGCATTGTGAAAGCCCGAAAGCGGCAATACGCTTCTGCATGTCTTCGCTGTCTTTTCCCGGGCGGCACATTCCCGCGAGATCTCCCTTGACGTCGGCGAGAAAAACGGGAACGCCCGCGTCGCTGAAGGATTCGGCGAGTACCTTTAAGGTCACGGTCTTCCCCGTTCCGGTCGCTCCGGCGATCAGACCGTGCCGGTTTGCCATATTCGGTAAGATACAGATGTTTTCTCCCTCGGATACGCCGATCCGAATCTTATTGTCGTAGTACATAGTCTTTTCCTGCCTTCCGTTTTCGTTACATTCGTATCACGTTTCAGCTACACCTTAAGCATCGTTGTCTGGGACTTTTGCCCCAACCTCATTATAGCGGATGCCGGGAAACGGCACAAGATGCTTTGGGGGATTTTGTAAGAAAGCCTTAAGGCTTCCAGCCGTCCAGCACGTTTTCTATCGTATATCCGGAGGCTTCCGCATCCGAGAGCTGTCCGGAAAAGGGGGCGCGTTTATCCGGCGCACTGCCCGCTCCTTTGGAGCGGTATTCCGCGTAGTAAAAGTGTCCGTGCGGCTTTTCCCAGTCCATCCAGCCGGACGGGTGGATGTGCGCGCCCAGCTCGCAGTCTAAAAAGACGGTCTTTGCCCATTCGCGCCAGGGTCTGCCGAGCATGACCGTACCGCCCGGACAGTCGCTGACAAGACGGCAGCCGTGAAAGACGTAGCCGAAGGGAAGCTCCTTTGGCGTGGAGGCAGCCGTGACATAGCCGTAGACCGGCATGTCGTCAGGACTTTCCGGCGGTTTTCTGTCCCCGGGCATTTTAGAAAAGAGGGTACAGCCTTCAAACCATGCGGTCGCGCCGCCGAAGATGAAATCGACGTCTCCCTGAATCAGACAGTTGCGATAAAGGTGTCTGCCGGGAATGCGGGGTTTGTGCTCGCCGGGCCCCTTAAAGCCGCCGGGCTTTGCCTCCTTTTGCGGGAGCGGGGCGGTAAAGAGCGTGTCCTGACTGCCGATCAGACGGCAGTTTTCGAGAAAGAGGCGGTCGCCGTCGGCGTACAGGGCAATCGCCTGACCGACGGTGTGACCGTAGCCGGCATCGTTTTGGATCGTGAGATTTTTTACGGTGATATCCTGCGCGTCGATCCGCACGGTTGCGGTCCGGAAGGTACCGCGCGCATCCCCCTCCGGCATGCGGTCATACGCGGCGGCGTTTCCTGTGATAACGACATCTGCGGGAGCGTCTCCCTCGCCGAGAAGAGTCAGGTTCGGGCGGGTAAGGACAAGCCGCTCCCTGTAAACGCCGCTGCCGATATGGAGCGTTACGGGAGGCAGATCGGAAAAAGGAGCGGGATAGCGTTTTTCCTGCTCCTTGGTGGGCGGTATGCTGTTTAAGGCGGCTGTTATGGAAGCAAAGCAGGGCGTCTGTCCTGCCATATTGACATAAAGATGTGTGACGTTGGTTTTCATGAGTATTTCCCCTTATCAGGCAGAAGCGTGCGACCGGCTCCGGACAGATTACAAAAGCGTCTCGACGGACAGCGACGGATGTTCGGACAGATCGACACACTTTGCACCGCACTGTACGATAGGACGCGACAGATTGGAGCGGTTGATATAAATAATATCCCCTTCTCTGCCGTCGGAGAGGCGGCAGGGAGTCTGAATATAGGTATTTACGATGTTTTCGAGGATCACCAGCAGATATTCCACGTCATATTTCTGAAATCCTTCGGATTCAAAAAGCTCGATCACGCGGAACGGACACAACGGTCCCCTGTAAACCCTTTTTGCCGTCATGGCGTCATAGACATCCGCGATCGCGACGAGCCGCGCATATTTATCAATCTGCGAACCTCTGTAATGCAGCGGATAGCCGGAGCCGTCCATGCGCTCATGGTGCATCAGCGCGGCATTCTGAATATGAATGTCTACCTTCTGCTGCTCCAGAAGCTGATAACCGTCAATGGGATGCTTTTGGATCTCGCTGTATTCATCCTCCGTCAGCCGCGCGGGCTTTGTCAGGATATTGTGCGGAACCTTCAGCTTTCCGACATCATGGAGCAGACCGCTGCTTGTCGCAAGCCGGATTTCACGCGCGTCAAAGCGCAGCCAGCCGGCAAAAATGTTGCACAGCAGTGCGACGTTGATGCAGTGGGCATAGGTGGAATCGTCATATTCCCGCATACTGTTCAGCATGGCGAGAACGCTGTTCGGGTTGCTGCCGAGAGCAGAGATGTTTAAGGCACGCGCCAGAAGCTCATCGACATCCAGCGGCAGATTCCGTTCAACGACAGCGTTGATCGTCTGCTGAAAGAGGTCAAGATTCCGGCTGTATTCCCGGCTGAACTGATGGAAAGCGGCAGTGTTCCGGATCCTTCGCGTATAAGAGGAGGAGCCGGAATCCGAAACGGTTCCGGGCTCTTCGGAAGCGGGAGAACTGCTTCGGACAGAGACGGTCTGAATGCCGTACATTTCAAGCTTTGTGATCAGACGGTCAGTCAGTACCGTTCCCTCGGACAGGATCACTGTCTCATCCATATTCAGAACATCAGCGCCCAGCACCATTCCGGGCATGAGCTGCATAGTGGATAATCGTTTCATAATCCGTACCCCTGATCTGTGTGCAGAAAAAATAAGTAATCACTACAAAAATTATAATATTTTTCTAAAGGAAAGTCAAACTTTAACAGGAAGTTTACAAATTGTTCATCCTGCACGGCAGCTAAGTGTTGAATCTGCCGTTGATTTCTGTTACAATAGACAAGGTGTTTTATAATCAGGGTGTCTGCCGGACGGTCGGAATGTCCTGCGGACAGCGGAAAGGTATGGCAGTTTTAGTGAAAGTTGTTGATAAGATATTCGGTACACACAGTGACAGGGAATTGAAGAGGATTGCCCCTTTGGTTGATAAGATTGAGGAGCTGCGCCCCGCCATGCAGGCGCTGACGGACGAACAGCTCCGGGGGAAGACGGAGGAATATAAAAAGAGACTGGCGGAGGGCGAGACGTTAGACGATCTGCTGCCCGAGGCGTTTGCAACCGTGCGGGAGGCGGCGCGCCGCGTCCTGAATATGGAGCATTACCGCGTACAGCTCATCGGCGGCATTATCCTGCATCAGGGACGTATCGCGGAGATGCGTACCGGTGAGGGAAAGACGCTGGTTTCCACGGCACCCGCGTACTTAAATGCGCTGGAGGGAAAGGGCGTTCATATTGTAACGGTCAACGATTATCTGGCGAAGCGTGACGCGGAATGGATGGGTCAGGTGCATGAGTTCCTCGGACTGACGGTCGGCGTCGTCTTAAACAGCATGACGAGCGAGGAGCGCCAGAAGGCATACGGCTGCGACATTACCTATGTGACGAACAATGAGCTGGGATTCGATTATCTGCGCGACAACATGGTAATCTATAAGGAACAGCTGGTATTGCGCGATCTGCATTTCTGTATCATCGACGAGGTGGACTCGGTTCTGATCGACGAGGCGAGAACGCCCCTGATCATTTCCGGACAGAGCGGGAAGTCAACGGCGCTGTATGAGATGTGCGATCTGCTCGCGCGCCGGATGAAGCGCGGCGATGATGTACAGCAGCTGACGAAGATGGATGCCATCATGGGCATCGTACAGGAAGAGAACGGTGACTTCATCGTCAACGAAAAGGATAAGGTCATCAATCTGACCGAGGCGGGCGTAAAGAAGGTCGAGGAATTTTTCCATATCGACAACTTTGCCGACCCTGAAAATCTGGAGATCCAGCACAATATCATCCTTGCGCTTCGCGCGCACAATCTGATGTTCCGCGATCAGGATTACGTCGTCAAGGACGATCAGGTTCTCATCGTCGATGAGTTTACCGGACGTATCATGCCGGGACGCCGTTATTCCGACGGTCTGCATCAGGCGATCGAGGCGAAGGAGCATGTAAAGGTTAAGAGGGAGAGTAAGACGCTTGCGTCCATCACCTTCCAGAATTTCTTTAATCTGTTCGAGAAGAAGTGCGGTATGACGGGTACTGCGCTGACGGAGGAGAAGGAGTTCCGTGAAATTTACGGAATGGACGTCATCGTCATTCCCACAAACCGTCCTGTCATCCGTAAGGATCTGCAGGATGCGGTATATAAGACGAAGCAGGAGAAGCTGCACGCCATTGTGGAGGCGGTTGAGGCGGCGCATGCGAAGGGACAGCCCGTGCTGGTCGGTACGATCACGATCGAGGCGAGTGAAGAGCTGAGCCGCATGCTGCAGAAGCGCGGGATTCAGCATAAGGTGCTCAACGCGAAGTTCCATGAGCTGGAGGCGGAGATCGTCGCGGATGCCGGCGTACACGGCGCGGTAACGATCGCGACCAACATGGCGGGACGTGGAACGGATATCAAGCTGGACGAGGAGGCAAGGGCTGCGGGCGGATTGAAGATCATCGGCACGGAGCGTCATGAGTCCAGACGTATCGACAACCAGTTAAGAGGACGTTCCGGACGTCAGGGCGATCCCGGTGAATCGAAATTCTATATTTCCTTACAGGATGATCTGATGAGACTGTTCGGCTCCGAGCGTCTGATCTCCATGTTTAACGCGATGGGGATTCAGGAGGGACAGGAGCTGGAGCATAAGGCGCTGACGAACGCCATCGAGACGGCGCAGAAGAAGATTGAGAGCAACAACTTCGGCATCCGTAAGAATCTGCTCGAGTACGACCGCGTCATGAGCGAGCAGCGTGAGATCATTTATGATGAGCGGCGCCGCGTATTAAACGGCGAGAGCATGCGCGATTTCATCTACAAGATGATCACGGATATCGTGGAGAACTGTGTGGACATCAGCATCAACGAGGATGCCGATCCGGAGGATTGGAACTTTAACGAGCTGAACACGCTGCTGATCCCGACGATCCCGCTGCAGCCGCTGACGGCAGAGCGCGTGAAGAAGGGAAAGAAGAACAGCTTAAAGCAGCAGCTGAAGGAAGAAGCGGTAAAGCTGTACGAGACGAAGGAGACGGAATTTCCGAATCCGGAGGCGATCCGCGAACTGGAGCGCGTGATCCTGTTAAAGGTCATCGACAGAAAATGGATGGATCACATCGACGATATGGAGCAGCTCAGACAGGGAATCGGCTTACAGGCATACGGACAGCGCGATCCGCTTGTGGAGTATAAGTCCAGCGGTTATCAGATGTTCGATGAGATGATCCAGAATATCAAGGAAGAGACGGTCCGGATGCTGTTCCATATCCGGGTAGAGCAGAAGGTCGAGAGAGAGCAGGTCGCGAAGGTTACGGGAACGAACAAGGACGACAGTGTTGCGAAGGGACCGGTGAAGCGCGAAAATGCGAAGATTTACCCGAACGATCCCTGTCCTTGCGGAAGCGGAAAGAAGTATAAGCAGTGCTGCGGCAGAAAAGCCTGAAAACGTTAAGAATTTTAGAAGAAAGAGTGTGTGACTGACTGTGGTAGAATTAGATCAGATGAAAACGGAAATTCTGACCTATGAGACGCCTTTGGCGGAGGTACGGGATTCGCTGGATCTTGTAAATAAGTCCAAGCGGATTGAGGAGCTTGAGATGGAGATGGAAGCGCCCGGCTTCTGGGACGATCCGGAGAAATCGAACGGCAAGATGAAGGAGCTGAAAAATCTGAAGGATACCGTTGCCGAGTGCAACGGTCTCTTCACGCAGTATGAGGACATCCTGACGCTGATCGAGATGGGATATGAGGAAAACGACAGTGACATGGTCGATGAGATCCGTGGCGAGCTGGAGGATTTCAAGGAGAAATTCGATGCGCTGCGCATCTCGACCCTGCTGTCCGGCGAGTATGATAAGAACAATGCCATTCTGAAGCTGAACGCCGGTGCGGGCGGAACGGAGAGCTGCGACTGGTGCAGCATGCTCTACAGGATGTACACCAGATGGGCGGAGCGCAAGGGGTTTGAGCTTGAGGTGCTGGATTATCTCGACGGCGATGAGGCGGGAACGAAGTCCGTTACCTTTCAGGTCAACGGGCTGAACGCTTACGGGTATCTGAAATCGGAGAAGGGTGTTCACAGACTTGTCCGTATTTCGCCGTTCAACGCACAGGGGAAACGGCAGACCTCCTTTGTATCGCTGGATGTCATGCCGGATATTGAGGATGATCTGGATGTGGAGATCGAGGAGAAGGATCTGCGGATCGATACCTACCGAAGCAGCGGTGCGGGCGGTCAGCATATTAACAAGACATCCTCGGCGATCCGTATCACGCATATTCCGACGGGAACCGTCGTACAGTGTCAGAACGAAAGAAGCCAGTTCCAGAATAAGGACAAGGCGATGCAGATGCTGAAGGCGAAGCTGTATCTGCTCAAGCAGGAGGCAAATGTCGAGAAGCTGTCCGATATCCGGGGCGAGGTCAAGGATATCGCATGGGGAAACCAGATCCGCTCCTATGTCTTACAGCCCTATAAGCTGGTAAAGGATCTGCGGACGGAGGTGGAGACGGGAAATGCGGACGCCGTGCTCGACGGTGCGCTCGATCCGTTTATCAACGGATACCTGAAATGGATCAGTACAAAGCGGGAAGCGTGAAAA
>CAZVWN010000114.1:4367-7907 GCA_964631065.1 uncultured Acetatifactor sp. | reverse complement strand
AGAAAGGAAACGATCGGGAGGAGACGCATATGAAGAGGATCGGAATGCTGACCAGCGGCGGAGACTGTCAGGCTTTAAACGCTGCGATGCGGGGTGTTGTAAAGACGCTGGATGCGAGTAAGGAAGAGGTGGAGATCTACGGATTCCTTGACGGGTATAAGGGGCTGATCTACGGAAGCTTCTGTATGCTGACGGCGAAGGATTTTTCAGGTATCCTGACGAAGGGCGGAACCATACTCGGGACATCCCGTACACCGTTCAAGACGATACAGGATCCGGATGAAAACGGTCTGAACAAGGTCGAGGCGATGAAGCAGAATTATTACAGACTGCGTCTGGACTGTCTTGTGATTCTCGGCGGGAACGGTACGCATAAGACGGCGAATCTGCTCCGCGAGGAGGGGTTAAACGTCGTGACGCTGCCGAAGACGATCGATAATGACCTCTGGGGAACGGATATGACGTTCGGTTTCCAGAGCGCGGTAAATATCGCGACGGATGCCATCGACTGTATCCATACGACAGCCGCTTCGCACGGCAGGGTGTTTATCGTAGAGGTGATGGGACATAAGGTCGGCTGGCTGACGCTGAATGCCGGGATGGCGGGCGGCGCGGATATCATTCTGCTGCCGGAAATTCCGTATGATATTGATAAGGTAATTGAAAAGATTGAGGAGCGGGATAAGAAGGGCTGCCGTTTCACGATCATTGCCGTTGCCGAGGGGGCGATCTCCAAGGCGGATGCGGCGCTTTCCAAGAAGGAATACAAGAAGAAAATGGAAAAGTATCCCTATCCTTCCGTGTCCTATGAGGTCGCGGCGGCGATTCAGGAAAAGACGGGGAGAGAGGTGCGCGTAACCGTGCCGGGACATATGCAGCGCGGCGGCAGTCCCTGCCCGTATGACCGTGTATTTGCGAGCCGGCTGGGCGCAGAGGCAGGAAAACTGATTCTGGAAGAGCAGTACGGTTTTATGGTAGGATATAAGAACAGGGAGATTGTGAGAGTGCCGCTGGAGGAGGTCGCGGGAAAGCTCAAGATGGTTGAGCCGGATGCGTCCATCGTTCAGGAAGCAAAGATGCTGGGCATCTCATTCGGTGATTAACGATGTCGTATACAGCGCTTTACAGGAAATTCCGCCCTGCAACCTTCGCGGACGTAAAAGGGCAGGAGCATATTGTAACAACATTGAAAAACCAGCTGAAGGCGAACCGTATCGGTCACGCTTATCTGTTCACGGGAACCAGAGGAACGGGAAAGACGACGATCGCAAAGATTTTTGCGCGGACGGTAAACTGCGAGAATCCGACGGAGGACGGTCCGTGCGGAGAATGCCGGATCTGTAAGGCGATCGCTGCCGGAGCGAGCATGAACGTCATAGAAATCGATGCCGCGTCCAACAACGGCGTGGACAATATCCGTGAGATCGTGGAAGAGGTGTCCTATTCGCCGGCAGAGGGAAAATATAAGGTGTATATCATCGACGAGGTGCATATGCTCTCGATCGGTGCGTTTAACGCGCTGTTAAAGACGCTCGAGGAGCCGCCCTCTTATGTGATTTTCATCCTCGCGACGACGGAGGTGCATAAGCTGCCGATCACGATTCTCTCCCGCTGTCAGCGGTACGATTTTAAGCGGATCAGCATTGACACGATCACGGCGCGGATGCAGGAGCTTGTACAGGCGGAAGAGGTACAGGTAGAGGAGAAGGCGCTCCGCTACATCGCAAAGGCGGCGGACGGCTCGATGCGGGATGCCTTAAGCCTTCTGGATCAGTGTATCGCGTTCCATCTGGGACATGAGCTGACCTATGACAGGGTTCTGGATGTGCTCGGCGCCGTGGATACCGAGGTGTTCAGCCGACTGCTGCGCTGCGTTCTGGAGCGGGATGTCTCCGGCTGTGTCGGGCTTTTAGAGGAGATTGTGGTACAGGGGCGCGAGCTGACGCAGTTTGTCACGGATTTTACATGGTATCTGCGCAATCTGATGCTGGTTCAGGCATCGGACAACCTCGAGGATGTCATAGATATGTCAACGGATAATCTGAGGCGGCTGAAGGAAGAGGCGGCGCTGGCGGACAGAGAGCAGATTATACGGTATATCCGTATTTTCTCGGAGCTTTCCGGGCAGATACGGTATGCGGCGCAAAAGCGGATCCTCGTTGAGATCGCGCTGATTAAGCTCTGCCGTCCGCAGATGGAGACGGATGACGAGGCGGTTCTTGACAGACTGCGGGCGGTTGAGGAAAAGCTGGAAAACGGCGTGACCCTTGCAGCTCCCGCAGGGAATGCGGGCACGGGCGGGAATACGGCGGTAAAGTCTGTCGCAAGACCGGAGCTGCCGAAGGCGATTCCGGAGGATGTAAAGGCGATCGTTGCAAAATGGCCGACGATCGTAGGCAGCGCGGATAACCCGATGCGCAGTTATATGAAGGCGGCGAAGCTGAGCCTGGGCGGCGACAATAGGCTCATGGTCGTGCTGGAGGACGGCGTGGCATCGGATTATTTTACCCTGCATCCGCAGAATAAGCAGCAGCTGGAAAATCTGCTGTCCGACTTTGCGGGCAAGGAGATAGAGGTTACGATACAGACGGTCAGAGGACAGCAGGAATTTGAACAGAGCTATGTGGATCTCTCCCGTCTTGTCCAAATGGAAATTGAAGAAATAGAAGAGGAGGAAGAATAAAATGGCAAAGAGAGGCGGATTTCCCGGCGGAGGAATGCCCGGAAACATGAGTAATCTGATGAAGCAGGCGCAGAGGATGCAGCGCCAGATGGAGGAAGGACAGAAGGAGCTTGAGACGAAGGAATTTGTCGCGAAGGCGGGCGGCGGCGCCGTAGAGGTCGCGGTGAACGGAAAGAAGGAGCTTCTGCGGCTTGCGCTCGCGGAGGAAATTGTTGATCCGGAGGATATCGAAACATTGCAGGATGCCATTGTCGCGGCAGTCAACGAGGCGATGCGTCAGGCGGACGAGGCGGGCTCGGAGCTGATGGGTAAGATGACCGGAGGGTTGGGAGGTCTGCCCTTCTGATGGAGCTTTACAGCGGACATATCAACAGATTAATAGAGGAGCTTGCCGCGCTTCCGGGAATCGGCAACAAATCCGCCCAGCGGCTCGCGTTCCATCTGATCAACATGCCGCAGGATAAGGTAAACAGGCTCGCCTCCGCCATTGTGGATGCAAAGGCGAACGTGCGGTACTGTAAGGAATGCTATACGCTGACGGACAGGGAGATCTGTCCGGTCTGCGCGAATAAAAACCGGAATCATAAGCTGATCATGGTGGTAGAAAATACGAGAGATCTCGCCGCATATGAAAAGACGGGGAAATATGAGGGCGTCTATCATGTCCTGCACGGGGCGATCTCGCCGATGCTCGGGATCGGACCGGGCGATATTAAGCTGAAGGAGCTGATCGCACGTTTACAGGGGGATGTGGAGGAGGTCATCATAGCGACGAACTCCAGCCTTGAGGGCGAGACGACGGCAATGTATATCAGTAAGATGGTAAAGCCGAGCGGGATTAAGGTGACGAGGATCGC
>CAZVWN010000114.1:2173-4267 GCA_964631065.1 uncultured Acetatifactor sp. | reverse complement strand
GTAACGCTGTTTTGCGTGCGCCGGAGGGGCGTGCGGACAGGGGAAGGAGAGAGTACATATGGCAGTGACAAAGAAGGTGTTCGGAACGTATCCGGACGGAAGAGAGGTAATGCTTTATACGATGGCGAACGGAAACGGCATGGAGGTGTCCGTGACGGATCTCGGGGCGATCATCGTTTCTGTTATCGTGCCGGATGCGGCGGGAAAGAAAGCGGATGTTGTGCTCGGCTTTGACAGCGCGGAGGAGTATTTAAAGAATCCGAGCTTTTTCGGCGCGGTGATCGGGCCGAATGCGAACCGTATCGGAAACGCTTCCTACAGCATCGACGGGGTAACGTACCGGCTGGATGTCAATGACGGCGTGAATAATCTGCACAGTCACATGGAGAACGGATATCATAAGAAGCTTTGGGCGGCAGAGGTGAAGGAGAACGGCGTTCTTTTTTCGCTCGCGGATACGGACGGCAATATGGGCTTCCCCGGCAATAAGAAGATTTCCATAGAATATCAGCTTGGGGAGGATAATGCGCTTCGTCTCCATTATCACGGGACGAGCGATAAGAAGACGGTTCTTAACCTGACCAACCACAGCTATTTTAATCTCGACGGGCATGACAGCGGTAACATTCTGGCGCATCAGCTTCGGATGGCGGCATCCTGCTATACGCCGGCGGATTCCGGTTCGATCCCGACGGGTGAGATTGTTTCCGTTAAAGGAACGCCGATGGACTTTACGGAGGGCAAGGCAGTCGGAAAGGAGATTGACACCGCGTTTTCGCAGCTTCAGTCTGCGGGCGGCTACGACCATAACTGGGTAATCGACGGCTGGAAGGATGACGGGGAGCTGCGTCAGTTTGCAACGGTGACTTCCGCTGTGAGCGGCAGGGTGATGAAGGTGTTTACAACGCTTCCGGGCGTTCAGTTCTATGCCGGAAATTTCATCGCGCCGCAGAAGGGGAAGAACGGCGCGGAATATGGCGCGCGCGCGGGATTGTGCCTCGAGACGCAGTATTATCCGGACTCGGCGAATAAGCCGCAGTTCCCGTCCTGCATATTCGGCGACGGGCGCGAATATGATTCCGTGACGGTATATCAGTTCGCAGCCGTGCAGAAATGACGGAAGCATGAAAACGTGCTGCGCGAGCTGTTCCCGGGAAAGTTTGCAGCCGTACAGAAATAACGAAAACATGAAAACAGACAGTCCGCACCGGATTGTTGCAGTTTGTCGAATAATTTTGTGCCTGACACGACAGGGAATGCTAAAAACCTCCATGCGTCGATGCTATGATTTACAGTATCGGCAAAGGAGGTTTTTATTATGGAATTACCAAAAAACATTATACAGATCGGCGAAGCGAATCCGGGCTGCAGAATTTATGTCGAGGATTATGTCATTTCTTATATAAAGCAATGGAACGGACATGCCCTTGACAAGCCGCTTGCGGTCGGATTATACGGGACAAAGAAGGAGGAGGCGGGGATTTCCTATCTGTTCTGCTACGGGGCGTGCAGACTGGAGTTTCTGCAAAAGGAAAGCCGGCATCTGTCACAGGCGGTTTTACAGGAAGCGGAGCGGGCGCGGAAGAAATATTTCGCGGAATATGAATTTCTCGGCTACAGGATACTGGACGGTGAAATGGTCGAGGGCTTTGATATCTGCGAGCAGGGGATCAGCCGGTACATAACAGGGTATGCGCAGTTTTATGAGAAAAATGACAGTATGCTGCAGCTCATGCTCGAGGAAAGGCAGGAGGAAGTAAAGCCGGAGGAATTTGATCAGCAGAAATATGAGGAGGTAAAGCGCAGACAGGAGGAGCGCAGACAGAGGGCGTATGGAGGAGCGCGCCGCGACAGGGCGCAGGAAGAGGATCCGCAGACGGAGACAAAAAAGACGGATATGCGGTTTCAGCGGATGAAGCTGACGGCGGCATCCCTGTTTGCGCTGTTATGCGTGGCGGGGCTGACGACGGTAAACGGCGGGGAAAAGCTGCGGGATCTACAGTCGGCGGTCAGCAGACTCGTTGCGGATATGTCGGAAAGGCAGCTTCCGGACGCGGCAGTCGCGGCAGACGGCGCGGTTCAGGTCGGAACGGT
>CAZVWN010000114.1:0-2073 GCA_964631065.1 uncultured Acetatifactor sp. | reverse complement strand
ATCGGTATCTGCCTTGCGAGATACGGGAGCGAGGCGAAGGTGGCGGAAATCTGTACGCTGAACGAAATCAGTAATCCGGATGATATTAAGATCGGACAAAAAATTTTGTTACCACAGTAGAGGGAAAGTATGTTATAATAGACTTTATTTCGGAACAGGGAATGCCGAAGGGCAGAGGAAAGCGGATACGGGCGGCGAAAGAAGGGTGTAATGCGGAGGCAGTATGGCAGACATCAGAAGCTATATGAAGGAGAAGGAAAAGCGGGAACGGAAACAGGCGGGCTATAAGGAAAAGATCATACGGCATAAGCTGGCGCATGTGTACAGGGTTCTGCTGCTGATTCTGGCGGCAGGGGCGGTAGCCGCGCTGGTTATCGTACAGTACAGGCGGCATATTTATACGGATTACGACATCATAGCATCCATACCGCGCGAAAAGGTCTCGTCGGCTTCCGATATCAGACTTGGGAATGCCATTCTGACCTACAGCAAGGACGGCGCGCACTGTACGGATACAAAGGGCAATGTGACATGGAATCAGAATTACGAGATACAGGATATCCGGCTTGCCGTGTGCGGCGGTACGGTTGCAATCGCAGAATATAACGGAAGAAATATTTATGTGGCAAATACGGAAAACCGGATAACGGAAATCGCGACAACCATGCCGATCCGCGACGTGACGGTTTCCGAAGCGGGATATGTGACGGCGGTGCTGGACGGAACGGATGTTGCGGTCATCAATACCTATAATCCGTCAGGGCAGGAAATTTATACGGGTGAGGCGAGGATGAACGGTTCCGGCTATCCGACGGCGATGAGCCTTTCGCCCGGCGGCGAGCTGCTCTGTGTCTCTTATCTGTATGTGGACATGGGCACACTCAAGACGAATGTTGCTTTTTACAATTTCGGTTCGATCGGCGAGAACGCAAACGATTACATGGTAAGCGTGTATTCCTATACGGACATGATCGTGCCGCAGGTACAGTTTATGAATGATTCCACGGCATTTGCGGTGGGAGACGGAAGGCTGATGATCTATTCGGGAAGCCATGTTCCCGTGGAGTCGGCATGGTATGCGCAGAAGGAAGAGATTCAGTCCGTTTTTTACAGCGACAGATACATAGGACTGGTATTCCGTCCGGAGTCTGCGGAAGGTCTGTACAGAATGGACGTATATGATTCCTCTGCGAAAAGTATCGGAAGCTTTTATTTTGATCTGGAATATACGGATATCTTTTTTGAAGAGGATAAGTTTGTCGTGTATAATGAAACGGAGTGTATCGTCATGACAATGGACGGAACGGAAAAGTTTCGCGGAACGTTTACAAAACCGGTCGGGCTGATGCTCCCTGCCGGTAAGGCATACCGTTATCTTCTGGTAACGGAGAGCGCGACGGATACCATACAATTACGATAATGTGACGGACGGAAAGGCGTGTGATAAGGATGAAGATAAACATTTTACTGGTGGTGGTTCTGCTTTTTGCATGTTTCAAAATGGTCGACGGATATAAGAAGGGAATGGTTAAGGAGATCATTTCGCTGGTCTCGCTGATCGTACTCAGCGCCGTCGTGGCTCTTCTGGCGAAGGGGTTCGGCAGTTATCAGAAGGGGGAGATCGTTCAGCTTGTCGTTGCGGTCATTCTGCTTGCCCTGCTCGGACTTGTGCATCATCTGCTGGGGGTCGTCTTCTTTTCGGCGAAGCTGATCTCAAAGCTGCCCGTGATCCATTTTGTCAATAAGCTTTTGGGCATTGTGTTCGGTCTGCTTGAGGTCATCCTTTTCCTCTGGACGGCGGACATGCTGGTCATGATGCTTGAGCTTGGCGTGATCGGTGATATGATCGTATCCTATACGGAGGAGAGTGAGATCCTTTCCTGGCTTTACCGGCACAATTATCTTGCCTACGGGATACAGAATCTGCTGGCAAATGTGGATCTTTCGGCGTTTCAAAAAAGTTTTTGATTTTTTTCAAAAAAGGTGTTGACAAGTCGATTGCCCTGTGGTAATCTAAGTAAGCTGTCGCGTGAGACAACAGCACGAAAACAGCGAAGCACTTTGACAACTGAA
>CAZVWN010000113.1:2267-7945 GCA_964631065.1 uncultured Acetatifactor sp. | reverse complement strand
GCAGCCCCGTTACGGCTGTAACAATCCCTACAGCTCATTGATGGTTTCCGTAACCGCCAGTCTGCGCAGCCGACGGGAAGGATTTCGGACGGCAAGGAGCACGCAGAGCGCCATAAATACCGCAATGATCCCGCAGCCGGCAGCCGGAAAGCTCCATGCGACCCCAAAATACCGTGTGATCAGCCTCTGATAAAGAAAACGGTGGAGCAAAAGCCCGATCCCGCAGCCGACGATAAAGCCGGATGCCGCATAGGTAAACGCCTCTGCAAAGATCATCCGCGTAATCTGACCGCCGTCCATTCCCACGGCACGCATGGCGCCATACTGCTTCGTTCTTGCCGTCACGCTCATGGAAATGCTGTTGATGATATTAAAGAGCGAGATCATGGCTATAATCCCCAAAAAGCTGTAGACTAAAAACTGCACCGCCCGATACGTCGTTCTGTCCTCCTGATTCCGCTCGCGCAGATCCGAAAAAATGATGTCCCCCTGCGCTGCCCTGCCGATCTCTCTCACCGTCTCCTCCGTTGCCGTGCCGTCCAGACGGATGCCGAGCAGACTCAGCTCCCGGTTCCCCGTCAGCCGTGCGAACGTCTCCTGCGAACAGATGATGCTGTATTCACAGGGATAGATCCCATCCGATACCGCACATGTGATCCGGAGCGTTTCCCCTGCCACTTCCACCGTATCTCCGACATGCAGCGGATTATCCTTTCCCGGAACGATCATCACCCGGTCGCTACTGCCGCAGATCTCCGTCAGATCTCCCTGTACGACATTGTCCTTTACGATCTCCATAAGCGCCGCGTCATATGCCACCAGATTGACATGATCAATATTCCCTGCGTAAGAAGCTGCCGGGATTCCTTCCAGATAGGAGCTTCCCCATACCTGCCCGACTCCGGGAACCGCACCGATCCCGTCCGCCGTCTCCTGCGCTATCACCGGTGCATTCGCGTACCCGCCCAGCGTAATATCCGGCTGCCACGGGCGCAGGGAAGGCAACAGCTCATAAGCAAACTCCAGCCCGACCGAAAAACATAACAGCAGAATGATGCTGAGCGCAAAGGAAGCCGTCATTAAAATCCGGTTCTTCCGCGAAGCCGCCGCGTGATGAACCCCCAGCGTCAGCTCTATCCTGCCAAGCTCCGCCCTGCATCCGCGACCCGATGCCACGGGAACCGTTCCGGTTCCGGAGACCGCCGCCACCGGAGAAATTTTCGCCGCATATACGGCAGGAGCCTGTGCAGCCAAAAGCACCGTCACAACGCCGACCACCGCGCCGCAGCAAAGTCCGACCGGACTCAGCGCAAACACCGGCATGGTCGAAAATTCCCCGCCGATTCCGTAACGCAGCAGCGCGCAGATCCCCTGGCTGACGAGTGTACCGCAGATCAGACCCGCGGGTACGGCCGTCTTACACCAGTTCAGGGCTTCCATACGCACAAACCGGATGATCTGCCGTCTGCCCGCGCCGATACAGCGCAGCATCCCGAAGAACTGAACCCGCTGCGATACATTGCTGTTCATGCTTCCGGAGATCATCAGACTGCCCGCCAGCAGCACCAGCACAAACAGAATTGCCGCCATACCGTAAACATTTTTCACGGACGCATTATCGCTCTGTCCGGATATTCCCATCAACGCCGTATTCTCCAAAAAAGCAGTCTCCGCGATCCCATATTCTGCGGAAAGCTCCGGAGCTGCCTCCGCCGCCTTCGCCGCGCTTTCAAACTGCATGTAATACGTCGTCTTACACTGAACACCGTTCTGCGCCATCAGCGCCTCAAACGCCTCCGGCATCAGATAGACGGCGACAAGATAGGTCTGTCCCTGATAATAATCGCTTTCATCCGAGCCAAAACCGCTTATGACAAACTCCCCGCTCCCGGACGGGGTCTGCACCGTTACGGTATCGCCGATTCCGACATCCAGCGCAAGCTTTGCGTTCGCGCTTAAAACAGCCTCCCGCGCGCTCTCCGGATAAGCTCCTTCTTCCATCGCCTCCGTAAGCCGTGTCAGATAAACGGAATCCGCCGCGTACAGAGTCGCTTTCCTGTCTCCGATAAAATAAGGCTGATCCGCATCCTCATTAAAGACCGCAGCGCTTCCGAGCGCCATAACATCCGCTCTTTGTCCAATTTCCTCCGCCTGCTCCTTCGTGATCGCATCCGTCTTCAGATGCCAGTTCCCATGCTTTTTCTGCAGACTGTCACTCTCCGTCCGGATAAACATATCCGCAACGCCGAATATCGCCGTTACAAGCAGCACCGAGATCAGAATGCAGACAATCGTCATGCGGTTCTGACGCTTTCGCACACCTGCCGAAATCGGGATAAGGTCAAGATAGCTTTTCATTCGTAGCACCTCCCGAAATCCGTCAGCACGCCGTCGGATACCTGCAGCACACGGTCAGCCGTTCCCGCCACGCTGCGGCTGTGGGTGATCATGATGATCGTCTGCTCATACTTTTTCGAGGTTTCCTTCAGCAGGGCAATCACCTCGCTGCTGTTTCGCGTATCCAGATTTCCCGTCGGCTCATCCGCAAGGATCAGCGCCGGACGCGTAATCAGCGCCCTACCGATGGCAACCCTCTGCTGCTGTCCGCCGGAAAGCTGTCCCGGAAGATGCTTCCGCCTCTCCTGCAGATTCAGCACCGTCAGCAGCTCCTCCAGATATCCCTGATCGGGCTTGCGGTAATCCAACAGCATGGGAAAAACGATATTCTGTTCCACGGTAAGCTCCGGGATCAGATTGAACGCCTGAAAGATGAAGCCGATATTTCTGCGGCGAAATACCGTCAGCTTTTTCTCATTCATGGAAAAAATATCCTTTCCGTCAATGAGCACCTTTCCTGATGTCGGGGTATCCAACGCGCCGATCATGTTTAACAGCGTACTTTTTCCGGAACCGGATTCCCCGACGATCGCAACATACTCTCCCTTCGGAACCGAAAAACTGACATTTCGCAATGCCTCCACGGCAGTATCTCCGCTGCCGTAGGTCTTACAGAGCTGATTCACTTCCAATAAATCCATTGTACAGACACCTCTTTCTGAATGTTATCCTCTGACGGGAGAACTGCTCTCCCTCTCTTCTACGTTTCAGAGCATAGCACAGAAATCCTACAGCCGGCTTACAGTCAGCCTACAATTTTGAAGGAATCGGAAAATTGATAAGAAAGACCGTTCCTCTCCCCGGTTCGCTGTCAACGCTGATCATACCGTCGTGTGCTTCAATGATCGCCTTTGCCAACGGCAGTCCCAGACCGATTCCCTGTCTGTCCTCAGAAAAGCGGCTGCGGTAAAACCGTTTGAAAATGTAATGCAGATCCTCCGGATGAATCCCACAGCCGTTATCCTCCACCATGATCTGCACGGCGGACGGAAATTCCTTCCATGTGATCCGCACGGTATCCCCCTTTTTTGTATGATCCAGCGCATTCTTTACAAGATTGTCGACCGCCTCCGTCAGCCAGTCACGGTCGCAGAAAAGGCTGACGGCATCCTCTCCGGACAGCAGAAGCGTCTTCTCCTCCTGTCTCGCCCGATAGGCAAAATGAAGCGAGATATCCTGCATCATATCCGCCACCCGCTCACGGCTCTTTTCCAAAACAACGGCGCCGGCATCCAGACGCGTGATCTTCAAAAGATTCTGTACCAGCGTGCCGATCCTGTCCAGCTCCTGCTCCGAAAGGCTGACAAACTCCCTGATCTGCGGCTGCTTAGACGCTTCCTCCTGTAGCAGCCCGTTATAGATATATAACGCTGCCAGCGGCGTCTTCAATTGATGGGAAATATCCGAGATCGTATTCTTTAAAAACTCCTTCTCCCGCAATTCCTTGGACGCATGCGCATTCAGAACCGCCGCAAGGGAATTGACGGCATGGAACAGCTGATACAGCTCTCCTTCCTCATCACAGTCGATGCGCGCCTCCGTGTCGCCGTCAAGATAAGCATGAATCCGTAAAACCGCCTCCTCTAACAATGCACTCTGCTTCCGGAAATATCGGATACATACAGCCAAAACCGCCGTCAGCGCAGGAAGTCCGATCGCCCAAAGCCACGGTACGAGCGCCCGACAGAATCTCCCCGCACAAAGCGTACCCGCCGCAAGGGCACACACGCCGGTTCCCGTCAGCGTAAAAAGAACTCTCCGAATATCCTTATTTGCCATGATCCGCATAAAATTCCCCATTTCTAAATGTCACAAAGCGGCATCCCGCGATACCTTAATCCGTAACATTCCACTTATACCCCATCCGACGGACTGTCAGAAGCTTCTTCGGTTCCCCCGGATCATCCTCCACCTTCATCCGCAGCCGCCTCATATAGACCGTAAGCGTGCTGCTGTCTACATAGCTGCCCTCGCAGTCCCAGAGCTTATCCAGAATCTGTTCCTTCGTCAGCACGATATTCGGATGCTTCATAAACAGACATAACAGCCTGTATTCCGCTGCCGTCAGCTCCAACGGCTCACCGTCCTTGAATGCCTTTCCCTGTAGCAGCAGAACCCGGATCCCGTTTGATTCCAGCTGCGTACTCTCCGTGCCAAAATCCTTCGCGCGCCGAAGCAGCGCATTGATCCGCGAGATCAGGACACCCAGCTTAAAGGGCTTTGTGATATAGTCGTCTCCGCCCATGTCCAATCCCATGATGATATTCATCTCCTCGTCAGAGGCAGTCAGAAAAATGATCGGAACCTTTGAGCTTTGACGCACCTTTTCGCAAAAGGCAAAGCCCGTCCCGTCCGGAAGAGACACATCCAGAACCAGCAGATCATATCTGCCGTCCGCCCATAAATGCGTCGCCTCGCGAAGCGTTCTTGCCGTCGTCAGCTCATACCCCTGCTTCCGAAACGCAAAGGAAAGTCCGTTGATCAGACTCAGATCATCCTCAAGAAGTAATATGCTGCTCATATTCTTTTTCCCCTTTATCTCCCCTAAAAAGCGCAAAACCCGCTGCCCTGATCCAGGCAACGGGTTTCCTCCTATCGCACACTTCTCCTGTTTCACAGGACAGTCACTTTTATCGGTAATTTACGATCTTTCCGAAATCAGCCTTGAGGGACGCGCCGCCGACCAGCCCGCCGTCAATGTCAGGCTGTGCGAACAGCTCTGCCGCATTGCCCGCATTTACGGAACCGCCGTACTGGATGCGTACCGCCTCCGCAGTCGCCGCATCATACATCTCGCCGATGCAGTCACGGATCCCCTTACATACCTCCTGCGCCTGTTCGGTCGTTGCCGTCTTACCGGTACCGATCGCCCAGATCGGCTCATACGCAATGACAAGCTCCTTTACCTGATCTGCGGTCACGCCGACAAGATCGGACTTGATCTGCATACGGATCCAGTCCATGGTAACGCCCATCTCACGCTGCTCCAGCGTCTCGCCGCAGCAGAGGATCGGAGTCAGTCCTGCCTCGATCGCCTTCTTTACCTTTTTGTTGAGAAGCACATCATCTTCCTTGAAGTAATCTCTTCTCTCGGAATGTCCGATGATAACGTACTTTACGCCCGCATCCTTCAGCATTGCCGCAGAAATTTCGCCCGTGAAAGCGCCCTTCTCCTCGAAATACATATTCTCAGCGCCAACCTCTACGTTCGTACCCTTTACAGCCTCTACGACCGGAACGATGTCGATCGCGGGAACGCAGTATACAACGTCCGCATCCTC
>CAZVWN010000113.1:0-2167 GCA_964631065.1 uncultured Acetatifactor sp. | reverse complement strand
GCCGCTACGCCGGGAAGTACCTTGCCCTCAAGGAACTCAAGGGAAGCGCCGCCGCCGGTGGAGATATGGGACATCTTGTCGCCGAAGCCAAGCTGGTTTACGGCTGCCGCAGAGTCACCGCCGCCGATGATCGTGGTAGCATCCGTCTCTGCCAGAGCCTTTGCGACAGCGATGGTTCCTGCTGCAAGCGTCGGATTCTCGAATACGCCCATAGGTCCGTTCCATACGACCGTCTTTGCGTTCTTCACCGCGTCAGCAAACAGCGCCGCCGTCTTCGGCCCGATGTCACAGCCCTCTCTGTCTGCGGGCATCTTATCAGCATCATAAACCTCTACCTCTACGGGTGCGTCGATCGGGTTCGGGAAATCCGTGATGGTTACGGCGTCAATGGGAAGCAGCAGCTGCTTGCCGAGCTTCTCAGCCTTGTCCATCATCTCCTTACAATAATCGATCTTCTCGTCGTCAACCAGAGACTTACCGATCTCGTATCCCTTTGCCTTTAAGAAGGTGTAAGCCATACCGCCGCCGATGATCAGGGTATCGCACTTCTCGAGCAGATTCGAGATAACGTTCAGCTTATCCGCAACCTTTGCGCCGCCAAGGATGGCAACAAAAGGTCTGACGGGATTTTCCACCGCATTGCCGAGGAAGTTGATCTCCTTCTGCATCAGATAACCGACAACATTCTCGCCGCCCTTTGCCGTGATAAACTTTGTAACGCCCTCTACGGAAGCGTGTGCTCTGTGGGAAGAACCGAACGCATCGCATACATACAGATCCGCAAGATCAGCCAGCTCCTTCGAGAACTCCTCTCCGTTCTTTGTCTCTTCCTTGCCGCGGAAACGGGTATTCTGAAGCAGGACAACGTCTCCCTCCTTCATGTTCTCAACTGCCTTTGTCGCAGCCTCGCCTGTTACATTGTAATCCGCTACGAAAACAACCTCCTTGCCGAGCTTCTCGGACAGTCTCTTTGCAACGGGTGCGAGAGACTCCTTCTCGTTGGGACCTTCCTTTACCTTGCCGAGGTGGGAGCAGAGGATTACCCTGCCGCCGTCGTTAATCAGCTTCTGAATGGTAGGCAGCGCCGCTACGATTCTCGTCTCGTCCGTAATCTCGCCGTTCTTCAGCGGTACGTTGAAGTCACATCTTACCAGAACTCTCTTTCCCTTCGCATTGATATCATCAACCGATTTCTTATTCAGACCCATTTTTGTCCAACCTCCGTCTTTCATCATCAAAACAGGGGCCCGGTCCCAAAGACCGGACCCCTATAGTCCATAGGTGCAGCAGCTTACTGAAGCTCGCTGAAGTACTTAATGGTACGAACCATCTGAGAAGTATAGCTGTTCTCGTTGTCATACCAGGATACAACCTGTACCAGAGAGTTTCCGTCGTCCATCTTGGAAACCATGGTCTGGGTTGCATCGAAGATGGAGCCGTAGGTGCTTCCTACGATATCGGAAGATACGATCTCATCCTCGTTGTAGTCAAAGGACTCTGTCTTAGCAGCCTTCATTGCAGCATTGATGCCTTCCTTGGTAACCTCACCCTTTACAACTGCTACCAGAATCGTGGTAGAACCGGTCGGGGTAGGTACACGCTGTGCGGAGCCGATCAGCTTGCCGTTCAGCTCAGGGATAACAAGACCGATTGCCTTTGCAGCGCCGGTAGAGTTGGGAACGATGTTGCATGCGCCTGCGCGGCTTCTTCTCAGATCGCCCTTTCTCTGAGGTCCGTCAAGGATCATCTGGTCGCCCGTGTAAGCGTGAACCGTCGTCATGATACCGCTCTGGATCGGAGCGAAGTCATTCAGAGCCTTTGCCATGGGTGCAAGACAGTTTGTCGTACAGGAAGCTGCGGAGATAACGGTATCCTCTGGCTTCAGTGTATCGTGGTTTACATTATATACGATGGTAGGCAGATCGTTTCCTGCGGGAGCAGAGATAACAACCTTGCGGGCACCTGCCGTGATGTGTGCGGAAGCCTTATCCTTAGAGGTATAGAATCCGGTACACTCCAGAACAACGTCAACCTTCAGCTCGCCCCAGGGAAGCTTGGATGCGTCTGCTTCCTTATAGATGGTGATGGTCTTGCCGTTTACGGTAATGTTGTCCTCGCCCGCTACTACGGAATCAGCGTACTTGTACTTGCCCTGGGAAGAGTCGTA
>CAZVWN010000112.1:0-8079 GCA_964631065.1 uncultured Acetatifactor sp. | reverse complement strand
ATATGCCGGATGAAAAGCCTGAGATGTACACCATCGGCGGTGAAGAAATGTTTGCCGGTTCCAAAGTGGACACTGCGGAAATGCCGAAAGACCATAATAAGGGCAGACACCGTATTTACGCCGGCGGAAAATATGACAGCTGCCTCTGGCTGCCTGTGATACCGGAGAAGGAATGAGCGTTTTCGGATAACGGATGAAGTACTTTAGCGGATAAATCAAAGGCACAGTCAACGGATTCCATATCCGGCGGCTGTGCCTTTGGTCATTTTCTTAACGTTTCTTATGCGGTGATGAGCGTGCCCGCTTTTCCCTTTACGGCATCGCGAACCTTTGCCATGGAAGTGATCAGTACCCTGCCGTCCTTTTTCCCTTCCAGATAACTGATGGCGCCCTCGATTTTCGGGAGCATGGTTCCCTCGCCGAACTCCCCATTCCGGATCAGCTCCTTCGCTTCCTCTGTCGTCATGGAGGCGATGGGCGTCTGTCCTTCTTTTCCGTAATCCCTGTAAACACAGTCAACATCCGTCAGGATGATCAGCTCGTCGCAGGAAAGCTCGGAAGCCAACTTGGAGGCGATGGCATCCTTTTCGATGACGGCGGAAGCACCCTTTAGGTTGTGCTGCTGTTCGATAACGGGGATACCGCCGCCGCCGCAGGCGATGACAACCTGATCGGCATCCGCGAGCGTCCTTATCGCGTCAATTTCGACAATATCGATCGGCTTGGGCGCTGCGATCACGCGTCGGAAGCCCTTCCCCGGATCTTCCTTTACATAATTTCCCTTTTTCAGCTCCATCTCGGCGTCTTCCTTTGACATATATCTGCCGATCACCTTGGTCGGCTCGTAGAACGCCTCATCATAGGGGTCTACCGTAACCTGTGTCAGGATCGTGCTGACGGGCTTGGAGATGCCGCGGTTTAACAGCTCGGAACGTAGTGCGTTCTGGATGTCATATCCGACATATCCCTGGCTCATTGCGGAGCAGACACACATCGGGGCGGGGGTGTAGTCGATGTAGACACGGCGCAGCTCCGTCATTGCCTTATGGATCATGCTGACCTGCGGTCCGTTGCTGTGTGTGATCGTGAGCTGATAATCCTCTTCGACGAGATCAGCGAGCGCCTTTGCCGTAACCTTTACGGCATCCCACTGCGCTTCCGTGGTATAACCCAATGCTTCATGTCCCAGTGAGACAACTGCTTTCTTTTTACTCATGTGAATCCTCCATCCGAGAATGCTTTTTGTACAGTATATCATTTTTTTTCCGTTGTGTACAGCAGCTTTTCCGCGATGGCATCCAGAACGGAAAAGTATTCTGCAAAGGTTTTGCGGCAGCAGTCCGGGTTGCTGATGACGATACCGGGGGTGCGCAGTCCGATCAGGGAGAAGCCCATCGCCATGCGGTGATCGTCATAGGTTTCGACAACGGAAGGCGAAGGAACACCGGGATAAACCGTGATACTGTCGTCGGTTTCCTCACAGCGGATGCCCATTTTTCCAAGCTCCGTGACGATGGCGTGAATGCGGTCGCTCTCCTGAAGGCGGATGTGTCCGATGCCCGTGATCGTGGTCGGACTGTCCGCGAAGGGGGCGAGGGCGGCGAGGGTGATCGCCTGATCCGAACAGGCGGACATATCGACGCGGATGCCGTGGAGCGTCTTGTCTGGCGGCGGGAGAACAATTACGCCGTCGCGGTCTTCCGAAAGGGTACAGCCCATGCTCTCTAATATGGAAAGAAAGGCGATGTCTCCCTGCATGGAGGACGCTCCGGTGAAGACATTTTTTACCTGAACGGGAAGGTTTAAAAGCGGCGCCATGGCATAGAAATAGCACGCGGCGGAAACGTCCGGCGGCACATTGTAGTTCTGACAACGGTAATGCTGTCCTGCCGGGGTCAGGTAAGCGCAGGGCAGGGATGCGCCGTCTTCTGCGGATGTATATTGCGGAACTGCGGTTACGCCGAACTGTTCCATCATTTTTACCGTCATGTCAATATAGGCTCTGCCGTGTGTTCCGGAGATGCCGGTCCGGAAATCTTCCCGGGCAAGACAGGAGACGATGAGCAGGGCGCTTAAGAACTGGCTGCTCTTGTCGATGCTGACGGTGATGTCGTTTTTTTGGAAGCCGTGACCCTTTAGGGTAAACGGGAAATGGTTCTCGTCTTTCTGACAGCTGATTTCGCAGCCAAGCTCCCGCAGACAGTTTAAGAGCGGCTCCATGGGGCGGCGGCGCATCTGCTCCGAGGAATCCATATGGTAGCAGCCGGTCTCGGAAAGTCCGAGGTAAGCGGCGAGAAAGCGTGCGGCGGTTCCGGCGCTCCCGACGTTGAGCGAAGCCTCCGGAAGGGGAAGCTTTCCGCCGTGTCCCGTTACCTGAATGGTCTTCGCAGCCTCGTCCACAACGGTTTCAAAGCCGAGCGTCCGGATACAGTCCAGAAAATGTCCGGAGTCGTCCGAGAAGAGGACGCCGTTTAAGACGGAGGTTCCCTCCGCGAGCGTCGCGAGTAAGAGCGCACGGTTCGTGATGCTCTTGGAGCCGGGAACGGAGACGGTGAGCGGATGCGCCGTTTGGACGGTATCCGTCGGTAAAGAACGGGATATGCAGGGAACGGTATATGTTTTTCGTGTCATTGGAAACCTCGTTTCGGATTTTTGGATCAGGCGCTGAAGAATCCTGCGGACTGTAGAATGCAGCTGCGCAGAATGCGTCTGATCAAAAGTCAGTATATCATTTTTTCGCGGGAAAGGAAACCGGAATTTGAGGGCGCTCCGCTCATAAATATCAGCTCTGCTGCGTATGCGTGCAAGCACGCTCGCCGCAGTCGCAGATATTTATGGCTGAACTGTTAAAATAAATTTTCCTTGACAACGGCGCGGGGAAGTAGTAAGATGCAATTCATAACAAACCTACCAGAAAGGTAGGAAATAAAATGTCCGGAAACGGACGGCGAGGAGGGAGCGGAAAATGGGAAAAATTTATGAAAATGCGGCAGAGATGATAGGACATACACCGCTGATGCGGGTAGGCAATTACGCGAAGGCACAGGCAATTGCCGGCGCAGAGCTTCTGGTGAAGGTGGAGCTTTTCAATCCCGCAGGAAGCGTAAAGGACAGGGTGGCGCTTTCCATGATCGAGGATGCGGAGCGCAAGGGAAAGTTAAAGCCGGGTGCGACCATTATCGAGCCGACGTCGGGAAATACGGGGATCGGTCTCGCAAGCGTTGCCGCGGCGAAGGGATACCGCACGGTGCTGACGCTGCCGGAGACGATGAGCGTGGAGCGCAGAACACTGCTGAAGGCATACGGCGCGGAGCTTGTCCTGACGGAAGGGGCGAAGGGCATGAAAGGCGCGATCGAGAAGGCGGAGGAGCTGTTAAGGGAGATTCCCGGATCCGTTATCTTAGGGCAGTTCGACAATCCGGCAAACCCTGCGGCACATGCGGCTTCGACGGGACCGGAGATCTGGGAGGACACGGACGGCAGGGTAGACATCTTTGTGGCAGGAGTCGGCACGGGCGGCACGGTAACGGGAATCGGTACGTATTTAAAGTCTAAAAATCCCGCAATTCGGATCGTCGCCGTTGAGCCTGCGGATTCCCCCGTACTCTCCGGCGGACAGCCGGGTCCCCATAAGCTGCAGGGAATCGGCGCAGGGTTTGTACCCTCCGTCCTGAATACGCAGATTTATGATGAGGTCTTTCCGGTGACGACGGAGGAAGCGTATACGACGGGACGCGAGCTTGCGCGGAAAGAGGGCATCCTTGTCGGGATTACCTCCGGAGCAGCGCTTTATGCGGCGGCTGAAATCGCGAAGCGTCCTGAGAATCAGGGAAAGGTGATAGTCGCCCTGCTCCCCGATTCCGGTGACAGATATCTTTCCACCCCCATGTTTACAGAAGCCTGAAAGTGTGGTAAACTGCGGTACAGGCAGTAAATGAGCGGATTTTTAGCTGTTTTTCGGATATGCGAAAGCTGCTTCAAAGCGGGGCGCGGGATCGGAAGACGGCAGGAATCTGCGGCAAAAGAGGTGTAAAGATGGAACCGATGATACAGATTCAGAATGTGACAAAGACATTTACGGGCAAGGATAATCAGGTGGAGGCGCTGAAGGGGATCAGTCTTGATATCGGCAGAGGCGATATTTACGGCATTATCGGTATGAGCGGCGCGGGAAAATCCACGCTGGTCCGCTGCCTGAATTTCCTGGAGAGACCGACGACGGGAACGGTGCTGATAGAAGGAAAGGATCTTTCCGCAATGTCGGAGAAGGAGCTTCGCAAAACCAGAACGGAGATCGCGATGATCTTCCAGCATTTTAATCTGCTGATGCAGCGGAGCGTGTTGGACAATGTGTGCTTTCCGATGGAAATTGTGGGTGTGAAGCGTGCGGATGCGAAGAAGCGTGCGAAGGAGCTTTTGGAGATTGTCGGGCTGGCGGAGAAAGCGGACAGCTATCCGGCGCAGCTCTCCGGCGGACAGAAGCAGCGTGTGGCGATCGCGAGGGCGCTGGCGAACAATCCGAAGATCCTGCTCTGCGACGAGGCGACGAGTGCGCTTGATCCGACGACGACCAAGTCGATCTTAAAGCTTTTACAGCAGATCAACCGGGAGTTCGGCATTACGATTGTCATTATTACGCATGAGATGGCGGTGGTTCAGGAAATCTGTTCCCATGTCGCGATCATCGACAGCGGCAGTCTTGCGGAACAGGGAACCGTGGAAGAGGTCTTTACCTCGCCGAAGTCGGCGGCAGCAAGGAAGCTTGTCTTTATGGTAAACGCACAGGCCTCCGAAATGCGCGGCAGACATTGCATCCGCATTGTATTTTCGGAGAACTCGTCCTTTGAACCCGTGATCGCAAACATGGTTCTGGAGTGCAGGGCGCCGGTCAATATCCTGCTGGCGGATACGGAGAACATCAACGGGATTGCACACGGGCAGATGATCTTACAGCTTCCGGAGGATGAGGCGGTTGCGTCGAAGATGATCCATTATCTTCAGGAGAGGAAGCTGACGGTTGAGGAGGTGGCGGATTATGTTGGATAAGGCATTTGCACTGATGCTGTTGGAAAACACGGGGATTACCCTGTATATGACGATTGTTTCGACGGTGGCGGCGTATGTGCTGGGACTGCCCATCGGCATCGCCCTTGTGGTTACGTCCGAGGGCGGACTCAGACCACGGAAAGTGATCTATAAGCTTCTTGACACGGTTGTCAACATTGTGCGGAGCGTGCCGTTTCTGATCCTGCTGATCCTTGTCATTCCGCTGACCCGCGCGATCGTGGGCAAGGCATACGGACCGACGGCGACGATCGTTCCGCTAGTGCTTGCGGCTGCGCCGTTTATCGCGAGAATGGTGGAATCCTCCCTGCTGGAGGTTGACAAGGGTGTCATCGAGGCGGCGCAGAGTATGGGCGCGGGTCTTGGGACGATTATCTTCAAGGTCATGCTCGGAGAGGCGAGAACCTCGCTGGTCGTCGGCGCGACGATCGTTCTGGGAACGGTGCTCGGGTATTCCGCCATGGCGGGCGCGGTCGGCGGCGGCGGACTGGGCGATATTGCGATCCAGTACGGATATTACCGTTATCAGGGAGACGTTATGTGGGTGACGGTCATTCTGCTGGTTCTGCTGGTACAGATCATGCAGTTTGCGGGAACGAAGCTCTCCCGGAGGCTGGATAAAAGGATACGTTAAACACAAAGCACCGCGAAAAGCGTTGCGATAAAGGAGGAGAAGTTATGAAAAAGAGAGTAGTAGCAGTATTGAGCGCTGCATTGTTTGCGGCGACGGCACTTACCGGCTGCGGCAGTACGTCCGGCACGGATGAAAAGACGATCCGCGTGGCGGCGACGGCGGTTCCGCATGCGGAGATTCTGGAGCAGGCGAAGCCCCTGCTTGAGGCGAAGGGGTATACGCTGGAGGTTCAGATTTTCTCGGATTATGTGCAGCCGAACAACGTGGTAGAGTCCGGAGAGTTTGACGCAAACTATTTCCAGCACATTCCTTATCTGGACAGCTTTAACGAGGAGCAGGGAACACATCTGGTAAATGCGGGCGGGATTCATTATGAGCCGTTCGGGCTGTATCCCGGGAAGTCCTCTGATCTGGCGGATATCGAGGGTGCGACGATCGCGGTTCCCAACGATACGACAAACGAGGCGCGCGCGCTGCTTCTGTTACAGGACAACGGTTATCTGACGCTGAAGGACGGCGCAGGACTGACGGCGACAAAGCTTGATATCGTTGAAAACCCTTATAATATCGAGATCGTAGAGCTGGAGGCGGCGCAGATTCCCAGAACCCTTCAGGATGTAACCTTCGGCATCATGAACGGAAATTATGCGCTGGAGGCAGGATATACGGTTGCGGAGAATGCCCTTCTTTACGAGAGCGCGGATTCTGACGCGGCGGCGACGTATGTAAATATCATTGCCGTAAAGGAAGGGAATGAAGCTTCCGATAAGATCAAGGCGCTGGTAGATGTCCTGAAGTCGGACGACATTAAGAATTACATCAATGAGAACTATAACGGCGGCGTCATTCCGTATAAATAAGCATAGGGGAGAAATGTAGAAAAACAGGGGCTGTAGGAAGACCGCATCAGCGGTATTCACACAGCCCCTGTTCCATATGTAACGTATCGATCAGTTCACGTCCGCCGTTTTCCCTTCTGAAGATCTGAACGGTGCCGATCGCGGAGCCGCCCGCGCGGAGCGGATGCTTTGAGAGGATACCGTCAGGACTTTCGTATTTCAGAGACAGCATCTGCGCCTTTGTACAGCTTCCGGAAATTTTGATCACGGCTTTTTTGCTGCGCGCCGTAATGTGCCAGATATAGCGCCGGTCGGTCTTCTTTGTCTCCCATTTACAGCGGGAGAGAAGGAAGGGTGAAAATCCGAACCGGAAGTCCTCGCCCATGTAGGTCAGCTGGATCAGCAGCTTATGGCGCAGGGGCAGGAAGAGAAAGCGCGGGCAGCAGCCGTTTACGGCAAGGACGGAATGCTTCAGCTCTCTCCCGAGCCGTTCGCTAGTCAGTCTGCCGCACGCAAACTGCATCCAGGGGCGGTTGAAAGCGCGCCCCCAGTGCTTATCCGCATATCCGGAGCTGCTTTCCGGGGTGACGAGGTAGTCTTCGCCGTCGAGAACGACCTTTCCCTTGAAGAAGCTCTTAATCCCCTCGCCGTGCCAATAGCTGTCCAGCGCGTTTAAGAATTGAAAAAGGGGGCTTGCGAGGATGCCGGTATGACAGGCAACTGCCTTATACACCTCGAGATCCCATTCCAGACATCCTGCGTCCGTCATGCGACTGCGGTGTCCGGCTTCCCTCGCGGTTACATTTACAAGACCGCGAATCCGGTTTTCGCTGTAAAAGCAGTCGCCGATCTCCATGACGAGCGGTGCCTTTGTCACCTTTAAAGCGCTGACGGGATAAAAGGCGTTGAGCTGTCTGCCGTCCGAGCCGTCTGCAGAAGGGAAAACGCCCGCCTTTACCATGACGTAGGAGGGTCTGATCCCTCTCTTTTTATAGAAGGGATGCTGTCCGAGAATGGGGCGGTCGCTGCCGGAAGCGGGGTTCATAATGAAAAACTCCACAAAAAAAGTGCGCGTCTCCCCCGTCTGCGCATGAACGCCCGAAAAGGAATGAAACCAGCGCATATAACCGCGTTTTGCAAGCCTTCCGGATAACATATGGGAATTTCTTGTCAGATCCGACACATTCATCAGTCAGTATTCTCCCGTCTTTAGAAAAAATGCTGCCTTGGCAGCATGAATACGCCATACATAGTAGATACTGCTTCCATTATACTACTATATGTTGTAAATGACAATAGTGTCGGGGAAGAATCCGGTACTGTTTTATTCTGCTGAAGTGAAAATGTTCGGGCGGTCATTGTGTAGACGGTAGATTTCTTAACATTTTTCTGATATACTTTATTTAGCGAAAGGGCGAGAAAACTTGAATTTGATGGAGGGATAGATATGTTACCTACAATTGAAGAAGCTGAAAGAGAATTAAAATTGGCAGAAGAATTAAATCCTGGTCCATGGGTAAAACATTCCATCAATGTTGGAAT
>CAZVWN010000111.1:5378-8241 GCA_964631065.1 uncultured Acetatifactor sp. | reverse complement strand
ATGAACTGCGACAGCTGAGAAGAACCGAAGAACTCCTTTACGGCAGCCGTCACGGGTTTAATGTTGATCAGAGACTGCGGAGAAATATCATCCGTGTCATGCGTCGTCATACGCTCGCGGACAACCCTCTCCATTCTGGAAAGACCGATACGGTACTGGTTCTGCAGCAGTTCGCCGACCGCACGGATACGTCTGTTGCCGAGATGATCGATATCATCGTCATTGCCCAGACCATACTCCAGATGCATGTTATAATTGATGGAGGCAAAAATATCCTCTCTCGTAATATGCTTGGGAACAAGCTCATGTACATTCTTCTTCAAGGCTTCCGCCAGCTTCTCGGGATCCTCGCCGAACTCCTCGAGGATCTGTGCCAGAACAGGGTAGTAAACCTTCTCATGGATGCCGAAATCCCTCGGATTGCAGTCCACATAATGCGTCAGATCGACCATCATGTTAGAGAGCACCTTGACATTTCTCTCCTCCGTCTGAATATAGACAAACGGAACGGCGGAATTCTGGATCGTATCGGCAAGCTCCGCGCTCACCTTATCTCCTGCGGACGCAAGGATCTCACCCGTAGACGGATCCACCACGTCTGCGGCAAGGATCTGATGTCTGATCCGGTTCCTGAGCGCCAGCTTCTTATTAAACTTATATCTGCCTACCTTGGCGAGGTCATATCTGCGGGGGTCAAAGAACATCGCCTTGATCAGACTTTCTGCGCTTTCCACGCTCAAAGGCTCACCCGGACGGATCTTTTTATATAACTCTAACAGACCCTCCTGATAATTCTCAGCAGTGTCCTTCGCAAAGCTTGCCTCGATCTTCGGCTCGTCTCCGAACAGCTCACGGATCTCATCGTTCGTTCCGAGTCCGAGCGCACGAATCAGCACGGTAACGGGAACCTTACGGGTTCTGTCCACGCGCACATAAAAAACGTCATTGGAATCCGTCTCATATTCCAGCCATGCACCGCGGTTCGGAATCACCGTGCAGGAAAAGAGCCTTTTACCGATCTTATCATGACCGATCGCATAGTAAATGCCGGGAGAACGGACCAGCTGGCTTACGATAACACGCTCCGCTCCGTTGATTACGAACGTACCCGTCTCCGTCATAAGCGGAAGATCACCCATGAATATCTTATGTTCACTGATTTCTTCCTTTTCCTTATTGTACAGGCGAACCGTAACCGTCAAAGGCGCCGCATAAGTCGCATCTCTCTCTTTACACTCTTCAATAGAATATTTCACGTCGTCCCTGCAGAGTTCAAAATCCACAAACTCAAGGCTCAGGGAGCCGCTGTAGTCAGCAATCGGAGAGATATCATCAAAGACTTCCATCAATCCCTCGTCAAGGAACCACTGATAGGAATCCTTCTGGACTTCGATCAGGTTGGGCATCTCGAGAACCTCTTTCTGCCTCGCATAACTCATACGCATAACCTTGGAGCCGGCTACCGGACGTATTCTGTTTTTCTCCATTGACATTTCACCCCGTTCTTTCTTTTCTGCCGCCAAAAAGGCATAGCACTTCACAATAGTGCATCGTCAATAATATCACAAAAATGTCAATGGGTCAAGCCTTATTTTGTATTTAATGGAAAAAGCGGAAAACAAAACCGGAAAACGGAAAGATGAAAAGATGAGCCGGGCTGCTGTCCCGACGCAAAATCCCGCAAAAAAATAAAAAGGCAGAAACGGCTCCGCGCGCCATGCACGCAAGAGCCATCTCCGCAGATTTTTCCGTATGGAAAGATTACTTCAGAGTAACCTTAGCGCCAACTTCCTCAAGCTTCTTCTTGATGTCCTCAGCCTCTTCCTTAGAAGCGCCTTCCTTGACAACCTTAGGAGCGCCGTCAACAACGTCCTTTGCTTCCTTCAGTCCAAGACCGGTTACCTCACGGACAACCTTGATAACCTTAACCTTCTCAGCGCCAACCTCGGTCAGCTCTACGTTGAACTCGGTCTTCTCTTCCTCTGCTGCTGCGGCAGGGCCTGCTGCTGCAACGACAACACCCGCTGCTGCGGATACACCGAACTCCTCCTCACAAGCCTTTACAAGATCATTTAACTCTAATACGGTCAACTCTTTGATTGCATCGATCAGTTCCTGAGCTGTCAACTTAGCCATTTTCATTTCCTCCATTTTCTTTTTTCATTTACACGTTTCAAAATTACTCAGCATCCGCTGCGGGTGCTTCTTCAGCTGCAGGCGCTTCTGCTGCAGATGCGCCGCCTTTTTCTGCCAGCTGGTTCATAACGCGTGCAAAGTTCGTAATCGGACTCTGCAGACTTCCAAGCAGCTTGGAAATAAGAACCTCTCTGGAAGGAATGCTTGCGATTGCCGCCATTCCCTTTGCATCGTATACGGTTCCCTCGACAACACCGCCCTTGATTTCAAGCTTGTCAGCCTTCTTGGCGAACTCAGCCAGAACTCTTGCAGGCGCCGTCGCGTCTTCGGTAGAGATTGCTACCGCGCTGGGTCCCTCCAGATACGGAGCAAGACCTTCGTATGCGGTACCCTTGAATGCGCGAGTCATAAAGGTGTTCTTGTACACTTTGTAAACAACTCCCGCCTCACGCAGGCTCTTACGAAGCTGTGTATCCTGCTCTACGGTAAGTCCGCAGTAGTCAACGAGAACAACTGACTGGGCATCCTTGATATGAGCAGAAATCTCTTCTACGATGGGCTGTTTTAATTCAACCTTTGCCATTTTTTTACCTCCTTATAGAATTGTTGGGGATCTCTCCCCCGCCGAAAGGAGTTTTATAAAAGAAAAACCCTCCTGAAGACAGGAAGGTAAAAAGTCTTAGTATAAACTCTTTCCTCGGCAGGCGCTGCGCTTACCCCGGTTCTC
>CAZVWN010000111.1:0-5278 GCA_964631065.1 uncultured Acetatifactor sp. | reverse complement strand
TCTCAGATTATAACACAAGGGGCTGACTGCTGTCAACCCCTCTTTTTCACAGTTTAGAACTTTGCAACAGAAACCTTTACGCCGGGTCCCATTGTGCTCGTCAGTGTGATGCTTCTTAAGTACTGACCCTTCAGTGCGCCGGGTCTTGCCTTTACGATCGCATCCATCAGTGCGTTAAAGTTCTCCTGAAGCTGCTCCTCCGTAAAGGAAGCCTTGCCGACGGGAACATGCACGATGTTGGTCTTGTCAAGTCTGTACTCGATCTTACCTGCTTTAATATCGTTGACAGCCTTGGTAACATCCATTGTTACGGTACCTGCCTTAGGGTTCGGCATCAGACCCTTCGGTCCGAGAACCTTACCGAGACGTCCCACAACGCCCATCATGTCCGGAGTTGCAACAACAACATCGAAATCAAGCCAGCCGTCATTCTGGATCTTCGGGATCAGCTCCTCGCCGCCGACATAGTCAGCGCCCGCAGCCTCTGCCTCGTTTACCTTGTCGCCCTTTGCGAATACCAGAACCTTAACCGTCTTACCGGTTCCGTTCGGCAGTACTACCGCGCCGCGGATCTGCTGCTCAGCGTGACGTCCGTCGCAGCCTGTTCTGATGTGTACTTCGATGGTCTCATCGAATTTTGCTGTTGCCGTCTTCTTTACCAAAGCGATTGCCTCATCCGGCTCATAGAAAACCGTGCGGTCTACAAGCTTTGCAACTTCGGCATATTTCTTACCATGCTTCATTCTTTTACCTCCTAGGTTCCAGCGACAACCTCCGGTTGTCTCCCAAATCAATTTTCTTAGTCTTCTACAGTAATACCCATGCTGCGGGCGGTTCCTGCGATCATGCTCATGGCAGCCTCTACGCTCGCCGCATTCAGATCAGGCATCTTCATCTCAGCGATCTCCTGAAGCTTCGCCTTAGAAATCGTTGCCACCTTTGTCTTGTTAGGAACACCTGAACCGGACTTGATATTACATGCCTTCTTCAGCAGTACTGCTGCAGGGGGAGTCTTGGTAATGAAGCTGAAGCTTCTGTCCGCGTATACAGTGATGACTACGGGGATGATCACATCGCCCTTGTCCGCTGTCTTAGCGTTGAACTGCTTTGTAAATTCAACGATGTTTACGCCATGCTGTCCCAGTGCAGGACCAACCGGCGGAGCCGGTGTCGCTTTGCCGGCAGGGATCTGTAATTTGATGTAGCCTGTTACTTTTTTTGCCATCTTGGCACCTCCTATATTGTGGTATGCCGTTACCACAGTCTTACGACTGCCTGTTGCGAACGGCGATTCGGCGCAGTTTTGTGCTTCGCACTCCTGCTCCCACTTTGTTGCCGGGACGAATGTCCCACGGGCTCGCGCCCATATATCTGACAGCTTTCGCTGCAAATACCGGTCTTAAAGCTTTCTCACCTCTGCAAAGCTGATCTCTACAGGGGTCTCTCTTCCGAACAGCTCGACATTGATCGTCGCCGTCTGCTTGCCATAATCGATCTTCTGTACAACACCGACCGTATCCTTCCAGACGCCCGCGACCACGGCAATGCTGTCCCCTTCCACAAAGTCAACGGAAACATTCTCCGCCTTGATACCCAGCGGCTTCATCTCCGCCTCCGTCAAAGGAACCGGCTTACTTCCCGGTCCGACAAAGCCTGTAACGCCACGGGTATTCCGAACAACGTACCATGTATCATCGTTCATTTCCATATTGAGAAGCACATAGCCCGGAAACATTTTTCTCTGAACCGTTTTCTTCACACCATTTTTCAGCTCGACGACATCCTCCAGCGGAACCCTCACCTCGAGGATCTGCTCCGCGAGATTCTTGTTATTCTCAATGGTTTTCTCAATATTGGCTTTGACCTTGTTTTCATATCCCGAATAGGTATGAACCACATACCACTTTGCCTCTGCCATACAATCACCCTCGCTCTAAATTGATGTTAAGAAGTTCACTCCATATTTCGCAACATAGTCAATTATTGCAATGATAACTCCCACAACAACCGAGATTACCACGACAGCGACAGACTGCTTCAGGGTCTCCTGCCTGTCCGGCCATGAAATTTTCTTAAATTCGGCTTTCACCCCGTCAAAGAAAGCGGGGCGCTTCTGCTTTTTTGCGGAATCTCCCATTTTGACCTCCAATTAAGACGATGATGACTATTTGGTTTCCTTGTGCAGTGTATGTGTTCTGCAGAATCTACAATACTTCTTGATTTCCATTCTGTCAGGATGCGTCTTCTTATCCTTGGTAGTATTGTAGTTACGCTGCTTGCACTCTGTACAAGCTAAAGTGATTTTTGTACGCATATCGGCTACCTCCACTTGTTTTTTAAGCATAAAAAAAAGACCTGAATCTTATCTCGCGTGAATACTATATCACATGCCCCCGCTTTCGTCAATGTTTTTTTACTGTTTTTCTCTTTTCCCACTTGTCTCTACCTATTATATGTGCTACAATCGCGTTAAGAAGACAGATTCGGAAGGGAGGCATGACAATGGGTTCCGTTTTAAATACGGTATACAATAATTACCTTACAACCTATACCCCAAAAGCGCTGACAAGATTTGATACCCATAAAAAGAGCGAGCTGCGCAGCCTGTACAACTCCATTGTCAGATTAAACAGGGACGCTCCCTGGTACCTTCCCACCACTGCAAAGGATACCCAGCAGTACGCTGTCGATCTCAAGGAAAATGCCCGCGAGCTGCATAACACGATCGCGCAGCTGGGCGGCTTCAGTGAAAACGTCGTTTTCAGTAAAAAGAGCGCTTATTCTTCCGACGACAGCGTCCTCAGTGCCTCCTATATCGGCGCACAGGATACGGAAAACGAGCTTCCCGCATTAGAGCTGGAGGTCCGCTCTCTCGCCGGTTCGCAGGAAAACCTCGGAGTCTTTCTCCCCGATACAAAGGTCTCGCTTCCGCCGGATTCCTATTCGTTTAACCTTGCGCTCAATGACATGAATTATGAATTTCAGTTTACCGTCGGCGAATCCGAAACCAACCGCGATGTACAGGAACGCCTTGTGCGGCTGATCAACAGCTCCGGCATCGGTGTTAAGGCATCCCTCGCCGAGTCAGAAGGACGCAGTGCGATCCGGCTGACCTCCGAAACGGCAGGACTTCCCCTCGGGAAGACGCGCCAGTTTACGGTCAGCGACGAAAACACGTCGAAGAGCTTCGGGACGGTGGATTACTTTGGCTTGAACTACGTTGACCGCGCGCCCTCCAACGCCGTCTTCACCGTAAACGGTCAGACGCGCAGCGCCTCCTCGAACCATTTTACCGTCGGACAGGCATTTGAAATCCGGCTGCACGGCGTCACGGAGCCGGGACAGAGCGTATCGGTAGGTCTGAAAACGGATGTCGAATCGCTCACGGACAACGTCACCAACCTGATCGGCGGATACAACAGCTTTCTGCGCGCCGCCGCCTCTTACCTCGACACACAGTCAAGGAGCAGAAAACTCGTCAACGAGCTGAAGGGCATCGCCACAGCCTACGATTCCCCGCTGAAGTCCATGGGCATCACGCAGACGGACGACGGTCTGCTTCAGATCAACAGCGATCTCCTGCGCGAGACCGCCATGCAGTCGCAGGATCTCACGGAAACCTTCGGCAGCCTGAAAGGACTTTCCGGCATGCTGCTGCACAAGAGCGATCAGGTCTCCCTGAATCCGATGGATTATGTCCAGAAGACCATCGTTGCCTATAAAAATCCCGGACACAATTATGTCAGTCCGTATACCCCCGGCGCCTACAGCGGCATGATGTTCAACAGCTATTGCTAAAAGGCTTCCCGTTCCCTCTTCGGAACCGGAAGCCTTTTTTGATTCTGCCCTCTTTTATCTGTCCTTCTTCGTTTTCTCCCTGTATTTGTCAATCTGCGCGAAGTCCTCCATCAGCTCAAGTATCTTATCCCGCCCGTCCTGATTCAGCTTCAGATAATTCTGCATCACGCGGTTTTCCAGCAACGCCGCTCCCAGCGAGGCATCCCGCTCCAGCGAAGAAAAATCGACCGGATTCAGGCTCAGCTTATCGCACATCCGGATTACCGTTCCATACGCCATGCCCTCGATCCCCCGCTCCAGCGCCGTTACCAGCGTGCTGTACGGAATATTCATTTCCATTGCAAACTGACGCAGACTTCTGTATTGTCCCAAAATCTCATTTTTCAAAATTTCTGCCTTATCCATTCCGTTAACCATGCCTTTCTGTAATCTGCCACCCTATATCTGCGGCGCTCTCGCCCCGCATGGTTACTATACGATTCCGCGCCCTTAATTTCAAGACATGATGCAAAAAATTAAGATTGTTTTAATAGATCCTTCACAGCTTCCCGCTTCACCGCCCCTGTTTTTCCGCGCGCATCCCGTAAATCTGTACCACCTCCAGCAGTCCGCTCCCGTACAGATCCGCCGGCGTCACGATCCGCCCGCCGTCACTGTCCAGATCATATCCGAAATGATAAAATGCCGCCCAGACAAGATGCGCACACTGCGTTCCCGACAGCGTTTCCCCCTCGTCCTTTCCGCCATCCGTTCTCTCGGTCAGATGCCACAGCTCATACGGAAGATCCGCCAGCTCCTTACTTGCATATGCTGCTATTTTCTCGCCCTCCGCCTCCGTTATCCCCTTCAGCCGCAGCAGCACAAAGCACGGATATTCCCGCCAGTGAGACACCTCGCAGATACGCGAATTACAGCCTAACGTGACCGCCTCCAGCGTCAGTCCGTCTCTTCCGTCCACAACCAGCGCCGCATGACCGCTTCTCCAGCCGAAGACATGACCGCTGAACGTAATCAGGATATCCCCCGTGTGCGCCGTCGGAAGAAATGCCGCCCCGCCCGTCTCTGTCCTCTGCCGCATTCCGTCCGCCTCCGCTTCCAGCCTCTCGCACCGATAGACCAGATATCTCGAACGGCAGCTGTATTCCACCGGCGCGAAAAAGCGCTCCTGCAGATAGAGAATCTCCTCCCGCCTTCCTGCGGCGAGCAGCTCGTCAATCCCCGCACGCGCAAGCCCCGTCTGCTCCCACAAAAGCGCATAATCCGCCTCCGTCAGCTCTTCCTTCCCCAAAAGCTCCTCTATCGGCTCCCTCGGATAATCCGGCACATAATGCGCCGCTTTTTCTGTTCCTGCCGTCCAAATCAAGAGAATCGCGATTACCGCAAAAACGGCAGCCGCGATTCCCCAACGCACCTTTTTTCGCACATCCCGCGCCCCCGTCTGCTGCCCTTACAGTAAACAGGATGCGCAGAATGTCAGAAA
>CAZVWN010000110.1:0-8367 GCA_964631065.1 uncultured Acetatifactor sp. | reverse complement strand
TGCGGCAGGAACGGAAAAGACAAAAGGGAAAGGATTTTTTTGGATGGTTGTAGAGAATTTAGGCAGTGATGCCTGTGAATGGAAGCTGTATGTGGACGGAGAAGGCGAGGCGGTTCCGGCAGAGGTTCCGGGAAGCGTTTACCATGATCTGCTGAACGCGGGGAAGATGGAGGATCCGTTTTACCGGGATAATGAATTGAAGGCGCTGGCGCTGATGGAGCATGATTTTACCTATGTGACGGAGTTTACGGCTTCTGCGCAGCTTCGATCCTGCGGGGAACAGCTGCTTCGCTTCGAGGGAATTGATACGGTGGCAGACATTTTTCTGAACGGGGAGCTGCTCGGTTCCGTATGCAATATGCACAGAACCTTTGAATATCCCGTAAAAGAGCTTTTGCGGGAAGGGAAAAATGAGCTTCGGATCGTTCTGCATTCTCCGACCCGTTATATTCAGGAAGCTGTAGAGAAGCGGTTTATCGACGGCAGCTCGGATGCGATGCGGGGATTTTCCTATCTGCGCAAGGCGCACTGCATGTTCGGCTGGGACTGGGGACCGAGACTGCCCGATGCCGGAATCTGGAGGAAGGTCAGCCTTGTCGGGTATGACACGGCGAGACTGGACGGTGTGTATATCACACAGGAGCATAGCTGTGGAAAAGTCAGGCTGCATTTCCGTGTGGATGTGGATAAGTCGGGAGAAGAGAAGGCAATTTCCTTCGGCACGAAGAAAACTGCCGAAAAACTGACAGGACTGTCATGGCGGGCGGCAGTCACTGCGCCGGACGGGGAGCGCTTTGCGGTTTCCGAAGACGGGACGCTGACGATAGAGAACCCGAAGCTCTGGTGGCCGAACGGATACGGGGAACAGCCGTTATATCAGGTCGCGGTGGAACTGCTTGCAGACAGCGGCGCGGAGAGTGCAGGAACGGAGTTTTTGTATGGGAAAGCTCCGGAGAACGGGATCGGCGCAGACGATCAGCAGGCGGCAGAAAACCGGGCGAAAGAAAAACTGACAGAAGTGTCGCATGACGGCGGGCGGGTACTGGATGCCTGGAACGGCAGGATCGGTCTGCGGACGCTGACCGTGCGCGTCGAAAAGGATGAGTACGGGGAGAGCTTTGCCCATGAGATCAACGGAATCAGAATCTTTGCGATGGGAGCGGATTATATTCCGGAGGATAATATCCTGCCGCGCGTGACACCGGAGCGGACGAGAGAGCTTCTGACGCAGGCAGGGAATGCACACTTTAACTGCATCCGCGTCTGGGGCGGCGGGTATTATCCCGGGGACGAATTTTGGGATATCTGTGATGAGCTAGGGCTGATCGTCTGGGAAGACTTCATGTTTGCCTGTGCGGTATATTACCTTTCGGAGGAGTTTGAGGAAAATATCACGGCGGAGTTTGTGGATAACGTGAAGCGCATCCGCCATCACGCGAGTCTTGCACTGTGGTGCGGCAATAACGAGATGGAGTCCTTTGTTGAGAGCGGTCTCTGGGTCAGCAGACAGCAGGAACGGGCGGATTATATTAAGATGTACGAATATATCATCCCGAAGGTATTGAAGGAATATGATCCGAATACCTTTTACTGGCCGTCGAGTCCTTCCTCCGGAGGAAGCTTTGACAACCCGAACGATCCGGATCGCGGCGATACGCATTATTGGGATGTCTGGCATGGAAATAAGCCGTTTACCGACTACCGGAAGTTTTTCTTCCGCTATGTGTCGGAATTTGGCTTCCAGTCCTTCCCGCTGATGAAAACCGTAGAATCCTTTACGGAGCCGGAGGACAGAAATATTTTCTCTTATGTCATGGAAAAGCATCAGCGTAACAGTGCGGCGAACGGAAAGATTATGAATTATCTGGAGCAGACGTATCTTTATCCCGGCTCCTTTGAACTGGTTCTCTATGCTTCCCAGCTTTTACAGGCGGAGGCGCTGCGCTATGGTGTGGAGCATTTCCGTCGGAACAGAGGGCGCTGTATGGGAACGATCATCTGGCAGCTCAACGACTGCTGGCCCGTAGCGAGCTGGGCAACGATAGATTATGACGGACGCTGGAAAGCGGCGCAGTATTTCGCGAAGCGGTTCTTTGCGCCGGTGCTTCTATCCTGTGAGGAAGAGGGCATTCTGACACAGGATACCAACCCGAACGCACAGCCGTATGAGGTGAAAAAATCAATCCGTCTCAACGTGGCGAACGAGAGCAGACAGGAGAAAAAGGTGCGGATTGCCTGGCAGCTTCGCGACCGCGACGGCAATGTCCTGCGGGGAGACGCTGCGGAGCTGACGGTTCCGGCGCTCTCGGCGGTCTGGCTGGAAAAGGAAGACTGTCAGGACGCGGCGCTGTACGACAATTATGCAAGCTTCGACTGTCGGGATGAGACAGGAGAAATTTTATCGGAAGGGACAGTGCTCTTCTGCCCGCCGAAGCAGTTTCATTTCCGGGATCCGCAGCTACGGGTACATGTCGAGGGAGACAGGATCACGGTCACGGCAAAGACATTTGCGAAAGCGGTTGAAATTCAGAATGCAAAGCAGGATCTGCTGCTTTCGGATAACTATTTCGACATGAACGCCGGAACAAAAACGGTAAGGATTTTAAAGGGAAAACCGGAAGGACTGAACGTCAGAAGCGTGTACGATATCAGATAAAGGAAAATGAAAAACTCATGGACAAAAAAATCGCTGAGGTCGTGAGACTTCAGCGATTTTCGTATACATACTTATTTTCCGGATTCCGTCTTTTTCGTGTGATGCTTCTCCTTGATCCGGTACATCTGCTGGTCCGCCTCGCGTACCTTTCCCTCGATGTCCATATTCTCTTTGGGAGAAATGCGGATGTAGCCGATGCTGATACCCAGAGGAAAAGGAATCTGAAGCCGCCTGATCTCCGATTTCAGCTTTTCGGAGACAGCGTTTATCAGCGTTTCCGGGTCGTTATTGCCGTCTGTTGAGCCGCCGATGAAAAATTCATCACCGCCGATCCGGCAGATCACCCAGTCTGACGGAAGCTGCGAACGCAGCACAGAGACAACAGTACAAAGGGCGAGGTCGCCGCTTGCATGTCCGTATTGGTCGTTGATCAGCTTCATGCGGTCGATATCGGCAAGCATGATGATGCCCTCTTTGCCGAGGCGGTGGATCTCCTCGAGCAGCGGATAAGCGATCTGTTCGCAGCCCGCGCGGTTATAGGCGCCGGTGAGCACGTCCGTCACGGAAAGATCCGTGAGCTGCTGCGTCAGCATGGCGATGGTGATGTTGCGTCTGACCTGCTCGAGACAGAGGTTGAACTGTCGTGTCCAGATGTAGAGATAATGATCCGTCATGACATCAACGTTTCGGGAGAGCATGGCGAAGCCGTAAGCGCGCTCATCATTGTGCAGCGGAACAAAGATATAGGTCGCGGGTTCGGGGTTCGCATTGGCGGCGCGGAAGATGGCGTCTCTGTGGTTCATGGTCTGATGCGGTCTCGCAATACCGTTGTTGAGCGAGCAGACAACATCCAGATCGTCGCTGTAACCCGTTGTTCGTAAGTTCGTATCATGATCCTCTATGCGGAAAAATTCGTTTTCCAGGCACAGCATGAAATTTTTTCCCTCAATCCAGTTATCCTGCTGAAAAATCCGCTTCAGACTGTTGTGCAGCTGCTGTGAGGAGTTGTTTTCCCTGACTGCCCAGTGGATGCGCCTAAAGTGGGAGTCATAGCTTAAGGCATCGCTTGCCTGATGCGGGAGAGAATATTCCGCTACCATACAGCCGCAGCTCTCACGGCGGATAAAACGGGTCGGAATGACCGTGTTTTCGGGAATTTCCCCACCGTTGTATTTATCCAAAAGCTGCTGCATTGCCGTTACGCCCATTGTATGCCAGTCGCGTCCGATCGTTGCAAGGGGCGGCTGTGCCTCCTGACCGAGCTTTACGCGGTCGAAGCCTGTGACGAGAACATCCTCCGGAACGCGATAGCCGATGGATTGCATTCCGGCACACACGCCCAGAGCCATCATGTCGTTTGCGCAGATAAAGGCATCGGGGGGATGCCCGTGTTCCTCCGTCCACTGAACCGCCAGCTCCATAGAGGGCTCACGGCTCCATCTTCCGTAGATGATGTCCTTATCCGAAAGCGTCAGTCCGTTTTCGCGCATGACATCCTGAACCGCCTTCAGTCGCACGGAATTTTCATAATGTTCCTTAGGACCGCTGACAAATACGATGTGCCGGGCGCCATGTTCCTGAATCAGATGCGCGGTCAGTTCCCGCATACCGCTGTAATTGTCGGTCTGGATACAGGGGATGCCGTTCAGATTGTATTCCAGACTGATCGCCGGAATCCGCGCATCCATGATGGAACGGTAAATATAGTCGATTTCCTCCTGTAGATTAAAGGAGTTTGTCATAAGAACCGCAAAGTCAAAATCCGTTAAGTCGGGAAGACGGAAGATATTGGATTCACCGATATTCGCTTTGGTATAATCATCCTTTGCGGAAAAATCCATAAAGATAAAAATATCGGTATCATTCCGGGATGCGATCTCCGATACGCCGCCCAGAAAGTTCTGTACATAGTCAATGCCCCAGCCGTTAGCGAATACTGCTAATTTTTTTCTGATGTGACTCACCTCTCGTTCCAAATAAAATCCTTATAAAAGGGAGGATGCCAGAGAACATTGTCCTCTGGCATTTATTATGAAAAAGTTATTTAGTAAACAAGTAACTGTAGTCTGCTTTTTTCTTTGCTTTAGCTTTAAACATAGTATAGGCTAAGAAAATGTCTAAAGAATGATAAGGAATTGAAAAAAGCTTGAATGAATTGTAAACAAAATGTGAACACGATAGTACCATAGTACCACATCTGTTTTACTTCTTCTGTTACAGTCTGTTTATCTGTCCAACTTTTCCGGTTCAGGGTATTCCTGGCCAAAGGTTTCAACGGTAACGGTGTCGATTGTCTGCGGTTCTAAGGGCCTGTCGCTCCAGTCTGTCCGTGTCTCGGCAATTTTATTGACAACATCCATGCCCTCGGTTACTTTGCCGAAAGCGGCGTAGCTGCCGTCGAGGTGGGGAGCTGCCTTGTGCATGATAAAGAACTGGCTTCCCGCAGAGTCGGGATGCTGTGCTCTCGCCATGGAGAGGACACCCTCCGTGTGCTTTAAGGTATTTTCCACGCCGTTTGCGGAAAATTCGCCCTTAATGCTGTAGCCCGGACCGCCCATGCCCGTGCCGTCGGGGCAGCCGCCCTGGATCATAAAGCCCTTGATCACGCGGTGAAAGATCAGACCGTCGTAAAACTTTCTGCCGATCAGACTGATAAAGTTATTGACGGAGATGGGAGCGATATCGGGGTAAAGCTCTGCCTTTATGACATCGCCGTTTTTCATGGTAATGGTAACAATAGGATTCTGCGCCATTGGAATTGTCCTTTCTGTTGGAAATAATGTATGGTATAATGATTATACTCCAAAACGGGAAAAAGGTAAAGAGGGAAGTGCGGGCGTGAGTTATTTGAAAAAGATAAGGGTAAATATAGAAGGGGCGGACGCGCTGCTGTATGTGACGGACGATAAGAGCCGCGCGGAGGAATTAAAGAAAAACGGCGAAGCGGTTCTGATCTATTTTCATGCCGGCAATGCGGGAGAAGACTTTTCGGAATTTCATTTCGGCGTGGAAGCGCCGGAGCAGATTGACGCGGTGTACGCAGAGCGGGTATACCGGCGGCTGAAGGGAATGCCGTGGAAGATTCTGGAAACAAAGAGGTGCCTGATACGCGAGACGACGGAGGAGGATGTGGAGGATTTTTTCCGGATTTACAGCGATCCTGCGATTACGCGGTATCTGGAGGATCTCTATCCGGACAGGGAGCGGGAACGGGAATATATCAGGGAATATATTGAAAAAATCTATACCTTTTATGAATTTGGCGTGTGGACGGTGCTGGAGAAGGAGAGCGGTGCGGTCATCGGCAGGGCGGGATTTTCGTACCGCCCGGGCTTTGACGATCCGGAGATCGGGTTTCTGATCGGGGCTGACAGACAGCGCAAGGGCTACGCGGAGGAGGTCTGCCGCGCGATCCTTGCCTACGGCAGGGAAGAACTCGGCTTTACCTGCGTTCAGGCAATGGTCTGTACGGAAAACGAAGCGTCGCTGTGTCTCTGCGATAAGCTCGGGTTTACCGCCGTGGAAGAGCTTATTATGGAAGATAAGGCGTATTTCCGTCTGCTGCTTGCGTATGAGACATGACGGAAATCCGGCCGGATAATCAAAAAAAGGAGCCGCCGAAGCAGCCCCTTTTCTGACAGGATTTTTCAGAATATCAGCCGTTTTATTTCCCGTAAAAGATTTGGGCGATCGGGGAGTCGGGCGAGAGGATCACCGTCTTATTGCCGCCCTGCATGGAGAGCTTTAACGCGTCGAGGCTTCTGACGAAGGAATAAAATTCCTGCTTGGATTCGTCGTTGTACGCTTCGGAAAGAATCCGCATGTATTCCGCCTCGCCCTCTGCGATCAGAATGGCGGCATCCTTTTCCGCCTCCGAGAGCATGACGGTAACGTCCTTGTCGGTCGTGTTGCGGATTTTCTGCGCCTCGGAGCTTCCTTCCGCCGTGTAGGTCGCCGCGATATTGTCGCGCTCCGAGATCATCCGCTCGTAGACGGCGGTTTTGTTGTCGCTGGGAAGGTCAAGCTTCTTTGTCTCAAAATCGAGCAGCTCGATACCGTACTGGTCGAGAGAGGTGCCGATGCTGTCCATGATTGCGAGGGACAGCGCGCCGTTACGGCCGGAAATGACGTCTTCCTGCGTCGTGCTGCTGATCACGTTTTTGGTTGCATTGTAGACAATGGCGTCCAGTCTTCCCTCCGCCGCAGAGACAGAGCCGTTCAGCGTCTGCGCAAATCTGACGGGATCCGTGATGTGCCAGAGGATATAGCTGTCGCAGATCATGGACTTCTTATCGCTGGTTATGACATCCGAGGGTGACAGATCGTACAGCAGTGTCTGCTTCGGCAGCGTATCCGCCGTCTGGATAAACGGGATCTTAAAGCTGAGTCCTGCCTCGGAGACGACATGGTCGATCTTACCGAACTGTCTGATCAGGCTGTATTCGTTTTCTTTTGTGACAACGATGCCGGATGCGCCGATCAATATCACGACAAAGATACCGGCGGCGATTAAAAATTTTTTCATGTTTTTCATAAGTTTACTCCTTGTTTCGGATAGAATCAGTTTTCAGAGCCGTCTGAGGAACTGCCGTTTTCCCCGGAATTTCCTGTAAAGGATTCCAGCGGATAGACGGTCTGTACCTTGCCGTCCCCGCTTTCAATGATTACCTTTAAGTCGGGAAGCACTTCCTCCATTGCCTCAAAGAACATCCGCTGCTTCGTCACGGCAGGATTCTTGACATATTCGGCATACATGGAATTGAAACGCGCAACCTGTGCCGTCGCCTCGTTGATCCGTTCGGTCTTTGTTGCTTCCGCGTCCTTGAGGATACCGTCCGCCTCTGCCTGTGCGGAAGGAATCTGCTCATTGCGGTACTTGTTTGCGTTGTTCAGCGCCGTTTCCTTTCCCTGCTTTGCGGTCTCCACTGCCTTGAATGCCTCCATGACCTCGGCGGTCGGCGGTTCGGAGTCCTGAATGGTAATGTTGACGAGCTGTACGCCGATGTCCTGTTCTTCCAGACGACCGACAATCATTTCTTTAATTGCCGCCTGAATCTCACTTTTTCCGGTTGTCAGCACATCATCCACGGGATAACTGCCGATCACGGTGCGGATACAGCTCTGGCTGATGTTGCGCAGAATGTCAAGCGGCTGTCCGGAGGCATATAAAGCCTTCACGGGATCGCTGTAACGGTATTCCACATAGAAATCGACGTCGATAAAGTTAAAATCCGAGGTGATCATCAGCGACTCATCCTCGTTGACACTGTTGTCCTCCGTGTGGTAGCCGATGGAAAATCCCTGAATGGTCGTGTTTACCTTCCGAATCTGCTGGATGAACGGAATCTTGAAATGCAGTCCCGGCTCCGTCACGGCGCTTGCCTTTCCGAAGGTGATGAGGACTGCCTGCTCCTGCTCCTTGATCTCGTAGGTCGTATTCAGCAGCAGGATGAAAAGAAAGAGAACTGCCGCCGCAATTCCGGCGATCTTTCCGCCGTTTCCCTTTTTCCCGGGCATCGGGCCGTCTCCTTCCATTGTTGTAAATCCGTTTTTACGGTTGCGATAGGAATCACGCATATACATACCCCTTTCTTTTGTTGCTTTCTCTTATCATACGGGCGAAAGGGGAAGAATGCAATAGGAATTCCTGCACGTTAAGGGCGGTTATCGTTTTGCCTTGCGGAAGCGGCAGAAAAGGGATATGATAATCC
>CAZVWN010000109.1:0-8411 GCA_964631065.1 uncultured Acetatifactor sp. | reverse complement strand
CAGGAATACGACCGCGCAGCAGAGGACGGAGACGGGGAGCAGTCCCGCGCCGAGCCATGCGGCGATCATGCCGATGATGAGAGCGGCAATTCCGGCGATGGGAGACTGCGTAGCGTCCATGATGGCGGGAAATGTCATGACGGCAAGCGTCACATAAGGCACATAGTATAAAAAGGATTTCAGAAATCTGTTTTTGATCTGTTTTCGGATCAGCGTCAGCGGCAGGATGCGGATGCTGAGGGTCACTGCCGCCATGATGGCTATGTAAAGGTAGGGATTGTGTGTCATAAAATCTCCATTCCGCAGACGTTGATTATTTTCCGTATTTGCCCGCAGCGCATCAAAGTCCATTCGCAAAGCTGCCGCTTCGCGGGCGGTAGTCTGCGCGCACGGTTGCTCTTTGTTTTTAGTCTGTCCTGTGACATCTGCGGCACAAAACAGCGTCGGGCTTCCGGTCTGTCTAGTTTTCCTCTTCGCTGACCGGGAACAAAGCGGCGGCAATCCCGGAGAGAACCACCGTCAGAAGGATCGTTCTGGTTCCGGAGGAAAGGCATGAGAGAAGCGGCAGATAAGCTGCTGCGAAGCTTGCCGCAAAGCTGATCAGCACAAACGCCGCAACCACGCGGTTTTTCCGCGCAGGGGGAATGATGACCGCGAGGAACATGCCGAACAGGGCGACGCTTAAGGCGCTGACGGCACGCGCGGGAAGAAGGTTTCCCGCGATGACGCCGAGTGCGGTTCCGCCCGCCCAGCAGGGGGCGGCGATCAGGATCGCGCCGTAACAGTAAAAGGGATCGAGCATCCCGGGACGCGCGATCGTGATACCGAAAATTTCATCCGTGACATCATATCCCACAAGAATCCTGTGGATCAGCGGTGTGTCAGGGGAAAATTTCTGGCTCAGCGCGCAGCTCATCAGCAGATAGCGTGCGTTTGCGATCAGCGTCATCAGAAAAATCTCAAAATAAGCGCCGTTGGCGGCGATCACCGTAAATCCGGCGTATTCTCCGGCAGACGCGTTGTTTAAGAGGCTTACAAGGAAGCCCTGAAAGGCGGAAAGCCCGGCATTGCGGGCGGCGACGCCCAAAGAAAAAGAGACGGCAAGATACCCTAAGCCGATCGGGATCCCGTCTCTGAAGCCTTCTCTTAGTACTTTTCCATGCGAGTTCATTTTCATTTCTCCGTGATTGTCTAAAAATATTGTTTCTGGGATTTTTTCATGATAAATCTCACGCTGTATCCCTTTTCGTCGCATACGGCGCGCACAACGCTTTCGGCGGCATCCTTTACGTTTTCGTTTACGCAGATGATGCAGCTGTTTTTATTGCGCCGGAAAATGGAGGGTTTGACCCAGCGGATAAAGTAGGAAATGCGTTCCTTCAGCAGCTCCCGTTCAATGAGCTGTTTACAGTCCGGATTGCTGATCTCACAGAGTTCGATTTCATTGTTTACCTTCATTGTCGTGTATAACGGCTGTTCCATGATCTCACCTCGTTGCTTTTGTATCGCTCTCTGACCGTATCCGGGACAACGGCTGCCGCACTGTACGGCAGCCGGTCCGGTCTGCGTCCGTGTACAGTATAGCACATTTCTCTGATAAAGTGCAACTGTTACGGTTATTGTCCTGCCGCTGCGTTACGGTTATTGATCTCCCACTGCTGGCTGTTGATCAGGGTTTCGTAGTCAGGGTTCGCATAAAAGGCTGCGTCGTGCTGACAGTGATCCGAGGTGATCGGCGTTGTGATCGTCTGTGTGCCGTCCGGGTTTTCCGTGATCATCGTGGAGCCGCTTAACAGGGAGGCATCCTCTACCAGAGGCAGGGTCAGTCTGCCGGGAACCTTGAAAGGACAGTCAGGACTTGCGGGAAGCCCGTCGTAAGCGCAGACATCTCCTTCGTAATGGATGTTACAGCTTTCGGTCGGAACCGTGCCCTCCGCGAAGTATTCTGTGATCACACAATTATCCTCCGGACTGTCGCAGAGACCGGGAATCGGAAGCAGCCCGGATTTGCTGCAGACCTGTGCCTCTACAAGACCCTCCGGAACAGGGAACTGTTCGTTTGGCAGATTCTCATGGATGCGCGACATGACGGCTTTCCAGAGAACCTTTGAGATACCGCCCTCGTTGTTTTTCGAGGAAGTACTCATGCCGATGCTGTTATCGTAACCGGTCCAGACGGTGCAGGTATAATAAGGCGTAAATCCGGAGAACCAGACATCCTTGGTATCCGTGGAGGTTCCTGTTTTTCCGGCGATGCCCATCCCTTTGTTAAAGTTTACGGCGGAAGCGGTTCCGGCAGAGCTGACAACGTCCTCCATGGCATCCGTCAAAAGGAATGCGGTCGTCTCCTTGAGTACCTGTCTCGTTGTCGGCGTGGTGTTGTCGAGGATGACGTTTCCGTCCGCATCCGTAACTTTGCTGTACAGCTTCGGCTCCGCATAGGTTCCGAGGTTTGCGATGGCGGCATAGGCGGCGTTCATCTCATAGGGCGTAACGCCGTAGGTCAGTCCGCCGAGCGCCAGCGTCTGGTTGACGTCCGTATAGGTCTTTCCGTTGATGACAACGCCGTCCGTCAGCGTCGTAAAGCCGAAGTTCAGCAGATAGTCGTAGCCGAGCTGCGGCGTGATGACAGTCTCTGTCTTTACGGCAATGATGTTCATGGACTGTGCAATCGCCGTCCGGATGGAATTGATGCCGCGATATCCTGTCTTGTACCAGTTCTTGACGGGTGTACCGTTGTCGTAGTTGAACGGAGCATCATTATAGACGCTTGCAAGGGTCTGACCTGCGCTGTCTAACGCGGGCGCAAACGCGGCAAGCACCTTGAAGGTGGAGCCGGGAGAACGCTTCGCGTCCGTGGCGCGGTTTAAGGTACGTCTGCCCTCCTTTGTTCCGCGTCCGCCGACGACGGCGACGACATATCCCGTGGACTGATCTTCAACGACAAGCGCGGACTGCGGCTGCGGCGTCATGGAGACGGATTCCTCGTAATTGTCTTCCACATCATCAATGCCCAGCTCGTCCAGAACGGCAAGACGGTAGGTGTCGATCGCCTCGTATGCCGCTTCCTGTGAGGAAAAGATGAGGTTAAAGTTTTTGTCCGAGTTCTGCTTAAACCAGCTCATCATGTTTTCCTTGCTGTAGTTATTCTTTGTGCCGTCAGCGGTCGTGACGGTCAGCGCATAATTCAGATACCATTTGACCTGAGACGGATAGTTGTCAGGATTGGCAAATTCCTCGTCCGCGATTTTTTGGATCACGGGATCCATCGTGGAGTAGATGCGCAGTCCGCCCGCCGTCAGAATCTTTTCCGCGTTCGCCTCGCTGTAGCCGGCGACGGTTACCAGGTCGTCCTTTACCTGCTCGTACAGGGCATCGGAGAAGTAGGAGCCGGAGGTCGCGTTTGTGTTTTCGCGGTAATCAATGTCATAGTTGCCGATCCGCTCATAGACGGCTTCCGTATCGGCGATCGCCTCGTCATACTGCGCCTTTGTAATAAATTCCAGCTCCAGCATCTTGTTCAGACAGGTCAGCCGTCTTTTCTGATTTGCCTCAGGGTGTCTGATCGGGTTGTAGCCGGAAGGGTTCTGCGTGATACAGGCGATCACGGCGGATTCCGAGACGGTAAGCTCCCCGGCGGATTTGCCGAAATACCGCTTGGAAGCCGCTTCAACGCCCAGCGTATTCTGCCCGAGGTTGATCGCGTTCATGTACTCCAGAAGGATCTGATCCTTCGTGTAATATTTTGTGATCTCCTGCGCGAGGTACTGCTCCTGTAATTTCCGCTTGATCTTTTTGATCTTGTTCTTTCCCTCGGAGGTCCAGCCGGTAAAGACCGTATTTTTTAACAGCTGCTGCGTGATCGTACTTCCGCCCTGTGTCTCGGAGCCGCCGCTCTTTATAAACTGCCAGCCGGAACGGAGAATGCCCTTGAAGTCAATGCCGTTGTTCTGGTAGAAACGCTCGTCCTCGATCGCGACGAACGCCTTGCCGAGATAATCCGGCAGCTCGTCCATCGACTCCACGCGGAGACGGTTGGAGTTAGAGCCGACATACTGGTCGATCTCATTTCCCTCGCAGTCGTAGACGATCGTTGCCTGACCGGAGGCGACGATCGCGTCAAGGCGGATCGTCGGGGTCAGCGCAAGAATGCCGCGGAACACGCCGATTCCCGCCGCAACGCCGCAGATCCCGAGTCCGACAACGGCGACGAGCAGCAGCTTGACAAAGCTTAAGACAAGTTTCCGTTCTATCTTTTTTGTTTTGGAGTTCAGCGCCTTCTGCTTTGCGCGGACTCCCTTTTTTCCGTAATTCATAGAGATTCACCTTTCTGATAGGAACATACTATCTGCTACATTATACCAAATTAAAATAGGTAAATAAAGGATTTCTTTTCATCTTAACAATTGTTTCACATTTTGGGATACCTATTCAGGGCGATTTATGTTAGAATCTGTATGATGTCCGGCAGGAGTTAAGCGCGTGCGAAGCACGAAGAAATCCGCAGACATCATGGAAAGAGCTGCCGTTTCAGAAAACAGGGAGGAAAAATGGCGATGAAGCGTGAGAATCAGGAGCAGGAGGTCTGCCGCGTGCTGCTTGCGGGCGGAGAGGGCGAATATGAAGAGAAGAAATCCCGCTTTATCGCGACGATCCGCAGATGTGAGAGCGAGGAGGAAGCGGCGGCGTTCATCGAGGAGATGAAAAAGAAATACTGGGATGCCAGGCATAACTGCTCCGCTTATGTCATAGGAAACAGGGGGGAGCTGACCCGCTGCAGCGACGACGGGGAACCGTCCGGAACGGCGGGGCGACCGATGTTAGAGGTACTGCTCGGGGAGGAAATACGCAACATTGCCGTTGTCGTAACAAGGTACTTCGGCGGCGTGCTGCTCGGGACGGGCGGGCTTGTCAGGGCATATACGCAGGCGGTGAAGGAAGCCTTGAAAAACTGCCGCGTCGGGACAATGCGCTTCGGGTACGAGCTGGAGATCTGCACGGATTATAACGGCATCGGGAAAGTACTGTATCTGCTGGAAAATTCCGGGAAAAAGCCGCTGTCTGCCGAATATGCCGAGCGGGTGACGCTTCGCCTGAACGTGCCGGAAAAAGAGGCGGAAGCGCTGAAAAAGGAGCTGGTGGAAGCGACCTGCGGCAGGGTGGAAATAAATAAAATCAGGGAGCTTTATTTCGTTGACAAAGAATAAACGGGTGAGTACAATAATGTAGGAATGCGAAAAGGATTCCGACCGGAATTCCATGGCAGAAAGGTGGTGGTTTTTTTATGAAGAGTCAGACAACAGGTTCCGACAGTCCCCTTCCGGGTCGAAGTAGTACCTTCCTAAAAAAATCGCATAAGGAGAATTGCTATGGAAAGAAAAGAGGAATTTCAGGCGCTTTGTGAACTTCTTGAGACCAGACAGTACACGAAGCTGCGTCAGTTTCTGGCAGAGTTAAATGACGCGGATATCGCGGCGATGATGGAGGAGCTGGAGGAGGAAAGCCTTTTGAAGGTTTACCGGATTCTGCCGAAGGATCTTGCCGCAGATGTCTTTTCTTATCTCGAGGTGGAGAGCCAGCAGACGATCATCAATTCCCTCTCCGACAGGGAAGCGGCGAATGTGATCGATAATCTGATGGCGGATGATGCGGTGGATTTTCTTGAGGAGATGCCCGCAAATGTCGTGGATAAGATCCTCGCGAATGCGAAGCCGGATACCAGACAGGCGATCAATCACCTCTTGCGATACCCGGAGGATTCCGCCGGCAGCATCATGACGGTGGAGTACGTTTCGCTGAAGGAGAATCTGACGGTGAGCCAGGCGATCGAACATATCCGCAAAGTCGGGCTGGACAGTGAGACGATCAATATCTGTTATGTGCTGGACGCGCAGCGGAGACTGGTGGGAACGGTTGCGCTCAGGTATCTTCTGCTGAGCGATCCGGAGATGGTCATCGGCGATCTGATGCACGAAAATGTCATTGCGCTGAATACGCTGACGGATCAGGAGCAGGCGGCGGCGCAGTTTAAGAAATATGACTTTACGGCGATGCCGGTTGTAGATAATGAAAACAGGCTGGTCGGGATCATCACGGTCGATGATATCGTCGATATTCTGGAGGAAGAGACGACCGAGGATATGGAGAAGATGGCGGCGATCGTTCCCAGTGATAAGCCTTACATGAGAACGACCGTCTGGGAGACTTATAAAAAGAGGATTCCCTGGCTGCTGCTCTTAATGATCTCGGCGACCTTTACCGGGGCGATCATCAGCTCCTTTGAGGAGGCGCTGAGCGTCTGCGCCGCGCTGATCGCGTTTATCCCGATGCTGATGGATACCGGCGGAAATGCGGGCGGACAGGCGAGCGTGACCGTGATCCGCGGACTGTCGCTGGGCGAGATCGAATATCGGGATGTGCCGCGCGTTCTCTGGAAGGAGATCCGCGTTGCCGTGCTCTGCGGGGTTTCCCTTGCGGCGGCGAATTTTGTGAAGCTGATGCTGTTCGACGGGGTCGGGGTGGCGGTGGCGCTGACAGTCTGCCTGACGCTGATCGCTTCCGTCATGATGGCGATGCTTGTGGGGTGTCTGCTGCCGATCGGGGCGAAGAAGATCGGCTTTGACCCGGCGGTCATGGCGAGCCCCTTTATCACGACGATCGTGGACGCGCTGTCTTTGTTGGTCTATTTCAGATTTGCAACCATGATCCTGCATCTGTGAGGAGCGCATTTGCCAAAAGGGATAACGTTTTCGGCAGACAGGGCTGTTCCGGGCTTTGGAAGGTCTTGCGGCTCTGAAGGGTTACACAAGGTTTAAGAGAAGGCAAAAAATGCCGGGGGTTGTATTGTGGAAGAATCCAGGGAAAGTACGGATATCAGAATAGAAGAGTTTGACCCGACGTTTCTCTTTACATGGAAGGGAACGCGGGAAAAGGGGCGGGACGAGGAAAAGTTCCACAGCCACGACCACCTCGAGATGGCGTTCATTCTCTCCGGGGAGGGAAGATACCGCTTCGACGACGGGATCATTTCCGTGAAGGAGGGGGATCTTCTGATCATCAATCCCGGCGTCCGGCATCAGGCGCTTGCCGATGCGGGTGCGGAGGCACCGACGACGGAGTTTTTCGTCGGAGCGGGGGATTTCCGGATACCGGGGTTTGCGCCGAATACGCTGCCGGTTCCGGGCGGCGGGCATGTCATGCACACGACGGGAGAGCTCAGGCAGAAGCTGTTTCGGCTGTATTCCTCGATCGCGGCGGAAAACGCGGTGTGCAGACAGGGAAGATATTTCATGCTGAAGTCTTATCTGATGCAGATGATGCTCCTTGTCATCAGGGAGCAGTGCGAGCCGCCGGAGCAAAAGAGAGGGTATGCGTTCGAGTCCGTAAACCGGAAATACATCGTGGAGCGGATGGTGGATTATTTTGAGGATCATTACAGCGAAAAGATTTCGCTGGATCAGATCGCTGAAAATATGTACTTAAGTCCTTTTTATATTTCAAAGATCTTTAAGAGTGAGACGGGAGACACGCCGATCAGACATCTGATCAACATCCGGCTGGAGAAGGCGCGCGAGCTGCTTGAGGGCGAAAACGGCGGCAGTATCCAGGAGGTCGCGGCATCCGTCGGGTATGACGATGCCTATCATTTCAGTAAGCTGTTTAAAAAGAGGTATGGCATCTCGCCGTCACAGGCGAGGAAAAAAGCATAAAGTCATCTATGGAGGGTAAAACAAATGAGGTATTTTTTTGATGCGCCGATCGAAAAGAAGGAAAAGGGGTATATGATCCGTGTTCCGTTCAATGTCTGGGAGGTATGCAGACAGCGCGAGGTCATTCAGGCGGAGATCGTTCTGGACAACAACATCATCGACTGTGAGCTGCTGCCGCTCGAAAAGGGAAATTATGAGATCCATATCGAGGACGAGGATGCGGTAAAGGCGGAAGCGGGCGTTACGCATAAGATCCTTCTCCATATCAACGGCTCTCTGATCCGCATGGATCAGAACAGTCCGTACAGCTTTGAAAACCCGGTGAGAAAAATCGACGGGATGGAGGTCATTATCCAGCCGGAGGACGGTCTCTGCGGTCAGGCGTGCGTTGCCATGCTGGCAGGGGTGACGATCGCGGAGGTAATCAGCGTCATGGACTGCAGGGAGTGGCAGGCGACGATGGGACGCGTGATCTCCGCGCTGAATTATTACGGCATCGACCACAGCGATATCATCGTTTACACGGAAGGGCGGGATGCCGTTCTGCCGAAATGCTGTATCTTAATGGAGAAGATGGGGCGGTACTGCCATTACCTGATCCATTTTGACGGGAAGTTTTATGATTCCAACCTCGGCGTACTCGAGGAATATGATATGTCGAAGCTGCTGGGATATCTGGAGATCAAGGCGTGAGCGCGGGAA
>CAZVWN010000108.1:0-8414 GCA_964631065.1 uncultured Acetatifactor sp. | reverse complement strand
ACGGCGTTACCTGATATAAACGTATATCAGATATCCGGATTCCTACAGCTCATATGGCGTGATCTGATATAAACGTATATCAGGGACGTTACTTTTTATCCAATTCATACGGCGTTACCTGATATACGTAATAATTCAGCCAGTTGCTGTAGAGGTTGTTGCTGTGGGAGCGCCATTGCAGCAGCGGGCGCTTCGTCGGATCATCGTCCGGATAATAATGGTAGGGAAGCTGAATCGGAAGCCCCTTGTCCAGATCCCGGTGATACTCTCTGTCAAGCGTATAGCGGTCGTACTCCGGATGCCCCGTGACAAAGATCTTCTTTCCGCCCTCCGCGATTGCGAGGAATACCCCTGCCGCAGGAGACTGCGCGAGCACCGTCAGCTCCTTACAGGCATGGATCGCCTCGGCGGGCGTCTCCGTATGTCTGCTGTGCGGCGCGTAAAACAGATCGTCAAACCCTCTGACAAGCGGAATCTTCCGGTTGGAGACCTGATGCTCATAAACGCCGAACAGCTTCTGCGGAAGCAGTCTCTTATTGATTCCGTAATAATGGTAAAATCCCGCCTGTGCCGCCCAGCAGATGTGCAGGGTCGAAGTGACATGGGTTTCCGCCCAGTCAAGGATCTCACAGGTCTCCTCCCAATAGTCAACCTCTTCAAACGTAATGTCCTCGACGGGCGCTCCCGTGATGATCATACCGTCGAACTTCCTGTCCCGGATCTCATCGAGGCAGGTGTAAAATTTGTTCAGATGGCTCGCGGAGGTATTGAGCGAGACATGACTTCTGACATTCATAAAGGTAACGTCTACCTGCAACGGCGTGTTGGACAACGCGCGCAAAAGCTGTAGCTCCGTGTCCTGCTTGACCGGCATATTATTTAAGATCAGTACCTGCAGCGGACGGATATCCTGATGCACCGCACGGAATTCGTCCATGACAAAGATATTTTCATTTTCCAGAATTTCTTTCGCCGGAAGATCGCTCTGTGTTTTGATCGGCATTGCTTTCCCTCTTTTCTATCACCGTCAGGGTTCGATTCCGTACTCCGAAAGAAACGTCTCCTCGGACAGAATCGGAACGCCCAGCTCCTTTGCTTTTTTATTCTTGGACGAAGCGGACGAGACATCATTGTTGATGAGCGCCGTCGTCTTCCCCGTGACGCTTCCCGTCACCTTTCCGCCCCGGCTTTCGATCAGCTCCTTTAAATCGCTCCTGTTGGCAAACCGGTTCAGACTTCCCGTAATGACAAAGTTCAGCCCCTGCATGGTCTGACTTCCCTCGTCGACGGTCGGAACCTCCAGCACAAGCTCAGGCAGCAGACGGTCAAGCTTCTGCATATTGTCCGCATCCCGCATATATTCCGTAAATGCCGTTGCGATCACCTCACCGATCCCCTCGATCGCGCTCAGCGTCTCCACGTCCGCCTGCCGCATCCGCTCCAAATCATACGAAAACTCTCGGCAGAGCATCTTCGCGTTGGCGACACCGATATTCGCGATCCCCAATCCATAAAGTACTCTTGAGAGAACGGTTTTTCTCGACGCCTCGATCCCTGCGATCAGATTCTGATACGACTTTTCCCCGAACCCTTCCATTTCGATGATTCTGTCACGGAATCTGTCCAGATGGTACAGATCCGCATATTCCCGGATACAGCCCATGTCGATCAGCTTTTCCAGCGTTGCCTCGGATAATCCGTCCACATTCATCGCATCCCTGCTGACAAACAGCGTAAATGCCTTGATACGCTTCGCCGCGCATTTCTCATTCGTACAATAGAGGGACTGCACCTCATTGATCTGCCGGATTTCCGTCCTGCCGCCGCAGACGGGACAGAACGCCGGGATTTCGACCGTATCGCTCTCTGTCAGATTTTCCGCGATCTGCGGAATGATCATGTTCGCCTTATAGACCGTAATGGTATCGCCGATCCCGAGCCTTAGCCCGCGCAGAATGCTGACATTATGAACGGACGCGCGGCTGACGGTCGTTCCCTCCAGCTCTACCGGCTCAAAGATTGCGACCGGATTGATCAGTCCCGTCCGGCTCGCGCTCCACTCGATCTCCTGTAGTGTCGTCTCCCGCAGCTCATCCGCCCATTTAAAGGCGATGGAATGCCTGGGAAATTTCGCGGTTCTTCCGAGCGACTGTCCGAACGCGATATCCTCGTAGGTCAGAACCAGCCCGTCCGACGGAATATCAAAGCCTTTAATCTTCTCCTCAAAAAAATCAATCCGCGAAAGAATGTCTTCTTCCGTTACGGCGTAATGCTCGACCACCTCGAAGCCCTGCCGCTCCAGAAAGGCGAACTGCTCCTCTCTGGAATTATGAAACTCCGTCTCTCCCGCGCTGACAAGGCTGAACGCAAAAAAACGCACATTCCGCTTCGCCGTAATTTCATTATTCAGCTGTCGTACCGAACCGCTGCAAAGGTTCCGCGGATTTTTATATCTGCTCTTCTCATCCGTAATATCCGCATTTACCTTTTCAAAATCGGAATAGGTAATGACTGCCTCCCCGCGCAGGATCAGCTCGCCCTGAAACGGAATCGTCAGCGGGAGATTCCGGAAGGTTCTCGCATTGTTCGTGACAACCTCCCCGATCTCGCCGTTTCCTCTCGTCACCGCCTTCGCAAGCCTTCCCCCGCGATAGGTCAGCACGACCGTCAGCCCGTCCAGCTTCCAGCTCATGACGCCCGCTTTCCCCTGCAGCCAGTCCCGCAGCTCTTCTCTGCTCTTCGTCTTTCCAAGCGAGAGCATCGGACTTTCATGCCGCTCCTTCGGCAGCTCCTCGACCGCCTCATAGCCGACGCTGACGGTCGGGCTGTCCGCCAGAACAAGCCCTGTCTCCTGTTCCAGCTTTTGCAGCTCGTCATACAGCGCATCATACTCCCGGTTACTCATGATCTCGCGGTCTTCCGCATAATATGCCTTTGCCGCCTCATTTAACAGCTTCGTCAGCTCTTTGATCCGTTCCGTCTTTTTTGTCTGCATTTCCTTCTCCCTGTCCTTTTCGTCAAAGACCGTTTCCGGCATGACGGATACCGTCCGCGCGGTCTTCCCTGTGAAAGACTCTGCCCTTATTGAACTCTGCCGCTGAGCCCGCAATCCCGATACAGCCGCGCAACATCCCCGTCGGAAAGCTCTCTGTATTCGCCGGGCTTCAGATTTTCAAGTCCGATATGCATGACCCTGACCCGCTTCAGCTTCACGACCCGATACCCGCACGCCTCGCACATCCGTCGGATCTGGCGGTTCAGTCCCTGCGTCAGGACAAGCCGGAACGTATACTTCCCAAGCTGTTCAAACGCGCATTCCCTCGTCCGGACGTCAAGCTCCTTCAGATAAACCCCATTTCTCATTTTCTCCTGAAAATCCGGGGTTATTTCCTTATTAACCTTAACAAGATATTCCTTTTCATGACGGTTCGCTCCCTTCATCATCCCCTGGATCAGCTCTCCGTCGTTTGTCAACAGTAAAAGACCCTCCGAATCCTTATCCAGTCTCCCCGCATACGTCACCCGCTCAGGATACCGGATGAAATCCGCAACAAGCTTCTTTGCGTGGACATCCCGCTCCGTACAGGTAACGCCGACCGGCTTATAGAAAGCAAGAACGACGGTTTTTTTCTGCTCCCGAACGGCTTTCCCGTTTACCGTGACAACATCCGTCTCATCCACCGTCTGTCCAAGCTCCGGCAGTTTCCCGTTTACCAGAACGCAGCCCTCGCCGATCAGTCTGTCCGCATCACGTCTGGAACAGACGCCCGCATGCGCAAGATATTTATTTAATCTTGTTTTTTCCTTCTCCCTGTTCACCCGTTTCTCCCGTTTTGCTTCCCTGCGGAAGCGATACCACAAAAATCCCTCCTGTCGGATACCGTGTCTCTGACAGGAAGGATTTTATTTTATCCGCATTCATCCGCGCTGACGCTCTGTTCACTGTCTTTCAGCACGCTCCGCCAGCTTCTGATACTTCTCGACAAACAGACCGATGCTTTCCTTTAACACCTTAAGCTGTGCCTGTAAATAGAACTCGTCCTCGAAAAGCGCATAATGCACACAGGCGCGGATCAGAATAAAGATTAACGGCGTGATCGTCTCATAGGGAATCCCCAGCTTGTTCTCCAACAGCTTCGCATATTCCGTATACCGGTGATTCACGCCCTCAAAAAACTTTCTGCCATATTCAATATACTTCGGATGCGTATATACCTGATACATCAGACGGTACTTCTTTCCATGCTTTTCCGCCGTCCAATACGGAATCTCGTCAATGAATTTTTCCAGCTCCATTACATCCGTCGGCGCTTTTTCCATAAACTCATCTTCTACCCTGCTCATACAGTATTCCGTTGACTGAATGATCAGATCATCCAGATTTTCAAAATAAAAATACAGATTCGCAGAGGTACAGCCACAGCTCTTCGCTAACTGCTTGATTCCCGTTTTGCTGAAGCCGTATTCCGCATAACAATCAAAACAGGTTTCCATAATCTCATTCTTTCTCTGGGCATATTCACTCTCGTTTCTTGTCCTGCCTGCCATGTTCCCACCTCTGTCTCATTTACTTATCAGTCGTTTAAATGGGGTGCAAAAATAAATTTGCGCATCCAACTCTGACATCATACCATATTTTAGCAGTATCTGCAAATACTTTAACGCAAAATGCGCCCATAAAAGGACGCATTTCCCATTTTTACTCTTTTTTACTCTTTAACCCTCTGCCTCTGCGGAATAGAACGCGAAATCGTTCTTCCCGTTTTTCTTCACCTGATACATGGCATCATCCGCGTTAATGATCAGCTGCTCCACATTCTCCGTATCCTTCGGGTAGGACGCAATACCGATACTTCCGCAGATCTTCGCCTTGCTTCCGTTTAAGATAAACGGTGTCGTAAAGACCTGTCTGCACTGGTATGCCGTCTTCTCGACAATCTTACTCTGACTGCTCTCCAGGATAATGATGAACTCATCCCCGGCATACCGGTACGGCGTCAGGATCTGCGACTCCATCTCCTTCAGTCGGGAAGCAACCTGCGTCAGCGCTTCATCGCCCGCCGTATGTCCCATCGTGTCATTGATCTTCTTGAAATCATCAATATCGATCATAATTACCGTACAGGGCTTCTTCTTTTCCACAAGCGCTTCCAGATCCGCCATAAACTTACTTCTGTTCGGAATCCCGGTCAGGAAATCGTGCTGAGACGCCGATTCCATGATCTTTCTCGATTTCTCCAGCTCATTCATCAGCAGCCGTCTCCGATAATTGTCAACCAGCGCCCAGAGGATCACAAGGGCAAGCACAACGATCAGAACGCAGCCCGGAACCATCGCCTCACGGTTTCTCTCGAAAAACGTCGTCTTTGCGTTAAGGATCTCCGTACCTTCCGGCAGAACCGAAGCCTTAATTCCGAACTTCTCCATGACAAGCGCGTCCACACAATAGGTCTGCGCGCTGTCCGCAACCATCGGGATATCCGAAACCGCCGTTCCCGCCAGAATCTGCAGCGCCATTTCAGCGGCAAGCTCTCCGGACTTATACATGGAAACAACGTTACCGCCGAAAAGACCGTCTCCGATTCCGCCCTCAACCATACGCAGCGCGGGAACCTCCGCGCATTCCGAGATCAGCTCTACAGACTGCTGACTCGTATAATGTCTCCCGTCCACGTCCTCCGTCATGACGACATAGATCAGGATCGTATCCTCGGAAAGATTTCCCAGCGTATAGCGGATGGAAAAATTCTTCAGCTCCGAGGTATTGATCTCTCCAAATTCCAGCTCGGGATACTGATCCGCATAGCTGTAAAAGCGCTTGCGCTCCGCCTGACCCGTAACGCTGTCATCCAGAATGGCGACCACCTTTTTCGCATTCGGATTGATCCGAAGTCCCAGCTCAATATTCTTCTCAACGGACAGCTTCTCGAGCACACCCGTTATCTGTCCCGTCTCCACTGCCGCAGCGGCGAGCTCCTCATCATTGATTCCCTCAAAGACCATCGGAATCCCCGCAAAGATATCCTCCCGGTATTCCATGGCAAACTGCAGCGCCGCATCATCCCCGAGGAGGATCACGTCATAAGGCTCCACCTTAGAAAGACGATAGGACAGCCCCTCATAGAACACCGCCCGCGCCTCTTCCGAGTCGATACGCTTCGTATCCATAAATTCATAATCCAGAACGACCCCTGTTCCAAGTCCCGCCTGAATCCCCTCGATCTGCATCTGTACCTGCTCCCAGGCATACGAATACGAGCTGATGAAGAGAACCCGCTTCTCATCCCCTGCCGCCTCTGCCGTCCTTCCACATATACAGAATAAAAGCAATATGCACAGAATCTGCAATACCCCCGCTTGCAACAGTGCCTTCCATTTTTTCAACTGCTCTACCCCCGCGTCAAATTTCTAGTACCATTGTACCACTTTCGTCACAATATGCAAGACCCAATTTCATTGCCCCGCAATTACCGAAACAGCTGCCGTCCGACGGCTTCCCGTTCCGGAATAAGCTCTGTCATGCCCTCCGCAAAAAGACGCTCTCCGCCTCGGACAGCGTCTTTTCGGGAACGGATATCCGCTTATTTTTCCGCCCCTGCCACATAATTGCTGTAAAAATCCGTTCTGGGACAGGGTCTTCCGAACAGATATCCCTGTATGTAATCCGCATGGATCTTTCTGACCTCTTCGAGCACCTCCGTCTTTTCCACGCCCTCCACGCAGATCTGAAGATCCAGACTATGCGCCATCTCGATAATTTTTATCATCAGCTCATGGTCATAATCATTTTCCATTGCCTTGTTGGTAAAATCCCGGTCGATCTTAATATAACTGGGACTTAAATCGCTGAGACAATGCAGATTCGAATATCCCGTTCCGAAGTCATCAATGATGAACTGGATACCGCTCTTCTCCAGACCGTTCCGCAATCTGACGAAATGGGGATTTTCGTCAATGTAACCGCTCTCTGTCAATTCTATGCCGATACTCTCGGGCGCAAGCCCGTATTCTTCTATCACAGTCAGAATATCCTTTAAAATGTCGCTCTTCATGACCTGAATATAGGAGATATTGACATTGACCCGAAAACCCGGGATCTTCTTCTGCATTTCCCGGCACATGGAAGCTGCCTCGTTCAGAATCCACTTTCCCGCCGGCAGGATCAGTCCCGTCTCCTCAAGCAGCGGGATAAACTCCAGCGGCGAAACCCGCTCCGTACTGCCGTCCTCCTTCTCCAGCGAGAAACGCATCAGCGCCTCCGCCCCGAGGATCCTGTTGGTAACGCAGTCCACGATCGGCTGATAATAGACCTCGAAGCCCTTGAAATCGCTGTCCACCGCATGATGAAGCCCCATGACAAGCTTTCTCTTTCTCAAAAACAGCCCGTAATCCTCCTGCGCGTAGACATAATAAGCGTTTTTCCCGTCCTCCTTTGCATGCTTCAGCGCAAAGTCGGAAAGCTTCATAAATTCCTCGTAGCTGCCGCCGTAAAAGGACGCGTCCAGAATGCCCGCTGAAATCGTAAATACGGACTTATACTTCTCGGAATCGATAAACAGGGAAATCTGCTTCCGGATATCCTTATAAAGAGCAACCGCATCCTCGCAGGTATGCTCTCCCAGATCAACAACCATATATTCATCCGCCACAATATGGAACAGATACTGTCCGGGGCGCAGACACTCCCTGATACAGTCCGCAACCTTCTTGATAATGTAATCGCCGTAGGCAATCCCCGAAGCGCCGTTGATGGAACTGAAATCATCAATCCCGATATGCATCAGGAAGCCGGTCAGCCCCCTGTCCCCGTAGGATCTGATATATGCGGAGAACTCCAGCTCTCCGAGCAGTCCGCTCGTATTGTCCGCGCGCTGCTTCTTTCCCGTCTCATTGATACAGCCGATCAGATAGCGCGGATTCCCCTCCGCATCATCGATCACGCCGCCCCGACAGTTGATCCAGACCGGCTTTCCCTCCCTGTCGAGCCATCTGTAATGCAGATTGTGGAGCTTCTTTCTCCCGCTCTGGATCTCCTTAAAATCGTCCGCGAGAAAAGTCCGGTCCTCCTCATAGCAGAAATCATACAGCTTCGTCGATGCTTCCTGAAAATATTCCCCCGGTATCATAAAGCGCTTCACGGCATGCTTTGATATCCTGTAGGTATCCGCCTTCAGATCCATGAGATAAAGATAATCATCCATATAAGGATTAAAAAGCTGAATGACATCTCCGATCTGATCCTTCGTCAGTTGCGACATCTCATTCACCATAACCGTATCACCCATAGTTTTCATACTCTCCTTCCGCTGACCTTTATCAGTCTGCAGACACCCCACGCACATCTGCATCGCTTTTGAGAATCCTCTCTATAGAACATTATCGTGATATCTTCACAAAAATGCAAGCATTTTCTC
>CAZVWN010000107.1:6827-8441 GCA_964631065.1 uncultured Acetatifactor sp. | reverse complement strand
GATGGAAAATGTAGCATAAGGTATGTTACAATGAAGCAGGAAACGCTGCGGAGGCTTCAAGAGACAGCAGTCTCCGCAGCATAAAAAAGGAGGAGAAATAGAAAATGAAGAGTATTGGTAAGAAAATCCTTTCTGCGGGTCTTTGCGCTACCATGGTTCTCGGCATGGCGGCATGCGGTTCCGATAACGGCAACGGCAGCAGCTCCGCGAACGGGGGGGCAGAGAGCAGCAGCACGGCAGAAAGCAAGGATAACTCCGGTGCGGCAGCTTCTAACGAGAAGCGTGTCATCAAGATCGGTACCTGGTGGGATCAGTATTATGACAGTACCCATAGCGATATCTATGACGATCCGAGTGTATCCGACGAGGAGCGTGCACAGAAGCATTTTGATGTGGTAAAGGAAATTGAGGAAAAGTACAACGTAGAGATTGAGTATGTCAATCTGACATGGGCAGGTATTCAGGAGTCTCTTAACACCTCTATCCTTGCAGGACATCCTGATGTGGATATCTACCAGGTTGATCTGTCCTTCGGTATCCCTGCGGCGCTGAACGGCTTCGCGATAAACCTTGAGGATGTGCTTCCGGCAGAGGATGATCTCTTTAACGACCAGGTAGTATTCTCTCAGGTAGACATCGGTAAGGATGATGGCGTATATCTGTTCCAGACCAACAGCGGTGAGATGATACTTGCGAATACCTACATGCTTGCTTTCAATAAGCAGATGCTGGATGAGGTAGGTCTTGAGGATCCTAACGCGCTCTATGAGAGAGGCGAGTGGACATGGGATAAGTGGAGAGAGTATCTGCTTGCCCTGACGAGAGATACCGACGGCGACGGCGTAACGGATGTATACGGCTACGGTTCCCGTTGGGACTTCCTTGTATATAACCTTCTGATGAGTAACGGTACCGGAATCGCAATGAGCGATACCGAGAACCTTTCCAGCCCTGAGGTAACAGAGGTTCTGGACTTCATCTACAATCTGTACAACGTAGACAAGGTTGCAAATCCTTGGAATGCAGAGGACTTTAACTACAACATGAACTGCTACATGGACGGCAGGGTTGCGTTCTGGATTGATGCGGCTTGGATCTCTTCTCAGAACAATGATGCCGGACTGGAATTTGACGTCGTATGGTGTCCTTGGCCGATCGGACCCTCCGGTGACGAGTCTACCAACAAGTTCAAGAACGTATCCTCCGGTAACGCTTGGATGATCCCTACCGGCGTTGAGGATCCCGAGCTGGTTTACAACGTATTCTATGATTATTCAAACTGGTATCATGATGATGTTGAGTATCGTGACGGCGACCTGACCTGGTGGGAGGACTGCGCGGTCACCGAGGAGAACTACGCGGTTATGGAGTACATGGGACAGAGAGGTGCGTTCGACCTTTGGAATGCGCTTGGTCTGGAGTGGGATTGGTCTGCGCTGCTTGACGGCACCATGACTGCTGCACAGTTCCAGGAGACCTATAAGCAGAGCGTACAGGATGCTCTGGACAGTTTCTTTAAATAAGACACCAGGGGCTAAAGGGCTTAAGACCACATGAGCCTGCTCAAATGTGGTCGAAAGCCCTTGAGACCCGCCCCCGATATGAGTATAAAAG
>CAZVWN010000107.1:4862-6727 GCA_964631065.1 uncultured Acetatifactor sp. | reverse complement strand
GAGGTAGTGAAATGTTCCGCTATGATGGTGCGTTCGGCAGATTCATGAATCTGTTATTCGATATTTTATATGTCGGGATTCTCTGGGTGCTTTTCTGCATCCCGGTCGTGACGGCGGGCGCATCCTCAACGGCGGCGTATTATGCGATGGCGAAGTGCGTCAGGCATAAAACAGGGTATGTCGGACGGGAGTTTTTGAAGTCCTTTCGCGAAAACTTCCGAAGACTCCTGCCCCTGACGATCGCTTTCGTCTGTATTGCGGCGGTTCTGGCGCTGGATCTTTGGTATGTCTGGCAGAATGAGAATACCTTAAACAACAGTATTTTTGTCGTTCTGGTGTTTATCGTCTTTCTGCTGACCGGGCTTGCAGTCTATGTAAATCCCCTGATGTCGCGGTTTTACCTAAAGGGGATGGAGCTGCTGAAAAAAGCGGGCATATTGATGTTCCGGTTTCTGCCCGTTACGCTTCTGATTCAGGCAGCGTTTGTACTGCTGTGCGTCGGAGTATGGCTGATGCCATGGAGTATCTTTCTTCTGCCGGGGATCTTCCTGTACGGACTTTCGTTTCCGATGGAGAAAATCCTCCGGAAGCTGATGCCGCCCGTGGAAGAGGGCAGCGAGGAAGCGCAGAAGTGGTATTACGGATAATAGTATTAAGATTAAATTCAAATTGTGAGGTTATGTGATGAGCGAAGTTAAGATGATTTCTCCTGTCGTGAAGAATGTTCCCTGGCAGGAAAAGCCCGAAGGGCTTAAGGGCGCTCCCGTATGGCGTTATACGGAAAACCCCATCATCGGACGCAATCCGGTTGAGGGCGTTGCCCGTATCTTTAACAGTGCGGTTATGCCCTATGAGGGAAAGTTTATCGGTGTGTTCCGTGGCGAGCAGACCAACGGCATCCCTTATATCTATCTGGGGAGAAGTGAGGATGCGATCCATTGGGAGTTTGATCCTAAGCCGATTCCTTTTAAGGACGAGAACGGAAATGATTTCATGCCCCGTTATGCGTATGATCCCCGTCTGGTAAAGGTTGAGGATGTGTATTATCTGATCTGGTGTCAGGATTTCTACGGCGCGGCGATCGGTATGGCGAAGACGACGGATTTCAAGACCTTTACGAGACTTGACAATCCTTTCCTTCCCTTCAACCGCAACGCGGTGCTGTTCCCGAGAAAGATCAACGGCAACTTTATGCTGTTAAGCCGTCCTTCCGATTCCGGTCATACGCCTTTCGGTGATATCTTCATCAGCGAAAGCCCGGATCTGGTTTACTGGGGAAAGCATAAGCATGTCATGAGCCGTGGAAACGAGTGGTGGGAGTCCTTAAAGATCGGCGGCGGCGCTGCTCCGATCGAGACGAACGAGGGCTGGCTGTTATTCTATCACGGTGTCAGCGGAACCTGTAACGGATATGTATACTCGATCGGCGGTGCGATCCTTGATCTGGAGAATCCTTCCAAGGTGCTTTACCGCTGCGAGAACTTCCTGCTGACGCCCGAGGAGTGGTACGAGGAGAGAGGCTTCGTTCCGAACGTTACCTTCCCCTGCGCTACCATCCACGATTCCGAGAGCGGAAAGATCGCGATCTACTACGGCTGCGCAGACAGCTATGTCGGACTTGCGTTCACAAAGCTGGATGAGATCGTTGCGTACATCAAGGATCACAGCGTAACCGGCGAGACGGATACGGAGATCGGTATCCGCTAAGCAGACGTTTTTTAACGCGGAGCGCTGAACTGTTACTGTTTTTTGCGGGCTGTTGTAAATGGATTCGGATTTGCAGCAGCCCGTTTTTGATAAGAGGAAAAGCGGCGTCCGGTTCTTTTCTGAGGTCTTTTTTGAAAAATGTCAGAAGCTTTTTAGGA
>CAZVWN010000107.1:3560-4762 GCA_964631065.1 uncultured Acetatifactor sp. | reverse complement strand
ACGGAGGCAAAGGCGCATCTGCTGGGCGGGATCATTCCCTTCTGGCGCGGACTGCGCGATGAGGAGAACGGCGGCTGGTACGGGTACATGGATTATGACCTGAAAACGGAAAGAAATGCCGTCAAGGGCTGTATCTTAAACAGCCGGATCACATGGTTTTTCGCAAACGCTTATCTTTGCTGTAAGCAGGGGCTGATTACGGAGGCGGACTGTGAGAAATACGGCTATACGCCGGAGGATCTTCTGAACGAGGCGCGTCACGGTTATACCTTTTTGAAGGAGCATTGTCTCGATCAGACCTACGGCGGGATCTACTGGTCGCTAAAGGCGGACGGTACGCCGGAGGATACGACGAAGCACACCTATAATCAGGCGTTCTGTATCTATGCGCTGTCCTCTTATTATGAGGCGTGCGGAGACGAGGAAGCGCTGCGGACGGCGTTCGCACTCTTTCATCTGATCGAGGAGAAGTGTACGGATGCGGTCGGCTATCTCGAGGCGTTTACCTATGATTTCAAGCCGGAGTCCAACGAAAAGCTCTCCGAAAACGGCGTGATGGCGGCAAAGACCATGAACACCCTGCTCCATGTCTTCGAGGCGTACACGCAGCTTTATAAGGTTTCTAAGGATAAGGCTGTGGAAGGCCGCCTGATGTGGATTATGGATACCTTTGCGGAGAAGATCTATAATCCCGAGAGACACAGACAGGAGGTCTTCTTTGACGAAAACTACCGGACGATCATCGATCTGCATTCCTACGGGCATGATATCGAGACGGCTTGGCTGATGGATCTGGGTCTTGACGTTCTTGGCAGAGAAGAATACCGTGAGAAGCTCTTCCCCATTACAAAAGAGCTGACCGCGCAGATTTATCAAATTGCCTTTGACGGACATTCCCTTGCGAACGAGTGCGAAAAGGGCGTTGTCAATGAACACCGGATCTGGTGGGTACAGGCGGAGAGCGTGCTCGGCTTCCTAAACGGCTATCTGCGCGATCACGCCCATACGGAATACCTGACGGCGGCGCTTGCACAATGGGAGTTTATCAAGGCGTATGTGCTGGATAAGAGAGCGGGCTCGGAATGGTTCTGGGAGGTCGATAAAGAAGGAACCCCCTATCCGGACAGACCGATCGTCGAGCCATGGAAATGCCCGTACCATAACGGCAGAATGTGCATGGAGATCATGAAGCGGTGCAGAGA
>CAZVWN010000107.1:2198-3460 GCA_964631065.1 uncultured Acetatifactor sp. | reverse complement strand
TTGGAAATTGAGCCTCCGGGAAGAGACGTGTGTCTGTTGCAGACTGTATGGAGCGTCGGCACTTAGCTCCTGTACTGTAGGAGCTTATGTGCCGCTACGCGGAATCTCAAGCGAAAGCGTGTCTGCAATCAGATATACGGCTCTTCCGGAGGCGGGACTATAAGTGTGTTATCTATAAGTGTCTATATAGAAAGGATGAAAACAATGATACACGAAAAGTATTACGAACTGTTACAGGAGCAGGAGAAGCTGCTCGCGAAAAAGAACGAAGTAAACAAAGCATTTTACAACGGCATCTATGACCGGTATGTCAATCCCGTGCTGACGAGAGAGCATATTCCGCTGACTTGGAAATATGACCTGAACGCGGAGACGAACCCCTACTTCATGGAGCGTCTCGGCATCAACGCCGTGATGAATTCCGGCGCGATCTACCTGAACGGAAAGTATTATCTCATCGCCCGTATCGAGGGAAATGACAGAAAATCCTTCTTCGGCGTTGCGGAGAGCGACAACGGCGTTGACGGCTTCCGCTTCTGGGATTATCCCATTCTGCTCGAGGATGTCTGCCCGGAGGAAACGAACGTTTACGATATGCGTCTGACGCAGCATGAGGACGGCTATATCTACGGCGTGTTCTGCTCGGAGAGCAAGGATACCTCCGTAAACGATCTCTCTGCGGCGGTTGCGGCGGCGGGCATTGTCCGCACAAAGGATTTAAAGCATTGGGAGAGACTGGATAATCTGACGACCCTGCGCTCGCCCCAGCAGAGAAACGTTGTCCTGCATCCCGAATTTGTAGACGGAAAGTATGCGTTCTATACGAGACCCATGGATGATTTCATCGAGACGGGAAGCGGCGGAGGCGTCGGCTTCGGACTCTGCGACGATATCACGCATGCGGTGATCGACGAGGAGAAGATGACAAGCCTCAGAAAGTACCATACGATCACGGAGGCGAAGAACGGCGCGGGCGCGACCCCGATCAAGACGGATAAGGGCTGGATCCATATCGCGCATGGCGTCAGAAACACGGCGGCAGGACTGCGCTATGTCATTTACGCGTTTGCGACCGATTTAAACGACCCGTCCAAGGTGATCGCGGAGCCCTCCGGACTGCTGATCGGACCCAGAGGAGAGGAGCGCGTCGGGGATGTCTCGAACGTCGTATTTACGAATGGTGCGATCGTCAATGAAAAGAACGAGGTATTTATCTATTACGCCTCTTCCGATACCAGACTTCACGTTGCGGCGACGACAAT
>CAZVWN010000107.1:0-2098 GCA_964631065.1 uncultured Acetatifactor sp. | reverse complement strand
GACCCTAAGGCGCCGGTTTTCGTCTATGCGGGAAGCTTAGTAAAGATCCGCTTTACGGGAACTTCCGTGAGCGTGCGCCTTGCGAACAGACGCGCCTACTTTACGGATTATATCGGATACATCCTCGACGGCACAGAGGGAAAATTTGCGCTTTCGGAAGATAGGGAGGCGCATGATTATCCTATCGCCGATCATCTTTCCGAGGGAGAGCATGAGCTGCTTTTGTTCAAGCGGATGGACGGCTGCCATTATTTCTCTTTTCTGGGGCTTGCGCTCTCGGAAAACGGGACATTGCTTGCGCCCGCCGAAAAGCCGAAGCGCCGGATCGAGGTGTTTGGCGACAGCGTTTCCTGCGGCGAGGTCTCGGAAGCGGTGGAATATGTCGGAAAGGAAGATCCGCAGCATGACGGGGAGTTTTCCAACAGCCTGTATTCCTATTCCATGCTTACGGCAAAAAAGCTTGGCGCAGAGCTTCACATCACCGCGCAGGGCGGCGCGGCGCTGTTGGATAAAACAGGGTGGTTCTGCGGACCGGATTTTGTCGGCATGGAGTCCATCTACAATAAGATTCAATACAATCCGCAGCTTGGCGCGGTAAAGAGCTGGAATTTTGAGAACTGGAAGCCTCATGTCGCAGTCGTCGCGATCGGACAGAACGACGCAAATCCCGAGGATTACATGAAGGAAGCGTATGACGGCGAAAAAGCGCTGCACTGGCGCAAAGCGTACCGGGCATTTCTGGAGAAGCTGATGGCGATTTACCCGAAGACGCAGTTTATTCTTACGACGACGATCCTCGGGCATGACGAAAGCTGGGATCGGGCGATCGAAGAGGTCTGTCAGGCGATGGAGAGTCCGCGCGTGCATCATTTCCTCTATGAGAAGAACGGCTGCGGAACGCCCGGACATATCAGGATTCCGGAGGCGGAGAAGATGGCGGAGGAATTAAGTACATTTATCAATTCGTTAGGAGAGGAAATCTGGAATGGATAGAAGATTAAATTATGAGGCGGGCATTGCAAACCGCGGAAATCAGGCGCGGATCAAGCGCGTTTTTGAGCGGGCGAAAAACGGAGAACAGCTTACCATAGGCTTCCTCGGCGGCTCCATCACGCAGGGCTTTCATTCCTCGACGCCCGAGCTTTGCTACGCTTATCGGGTGTTTGACTGGTTTACAAAGACCTTTCCCAAAGCTAAGCTGCGCTATCTGAATGCGGGGATCGGCGCGACGGACTCGCAGTTTGGCTGCGCGCGGGCGGACAGCGATCTGCTCGCTTATCATCCGGACTTTGTCGTTGTGGAATTTTCCGTAAATGATATCGCGACAGAGCATTATCTGGAGACGTATGAGGGGCTGATCCGTAAGATTTACGGCGCGGCATGGAAGCCCGCCGTGCTGTTGGTACATAATGTATGCTATGATACGGGGGCGAATGCCCAGCTGATGCACGCGCGTGTTGCGAGACACTATGCGCTTCCCGCCGTCAGCATGCAGAGCACGATCTATCCGGAGCTTGTCGCGGGCAGACTGGAAAACCGGGCGATCACGCCGGATGATCTGCATCCGAATGATCTCGGACATGAGCTGGTTGCCTCCGTTATCACATGGTTTCTTGACCGCGTCCTCGAGGATTGCGGCAATGCGGAGGAGGAGCTGCCGCTTCGCGCGGATACCTTAACGGAAAACGGGTACGAGCATTCCGTCCGTTACCGCAATGATACGGCAGAGCCTGTCGCAAACGGATTTATAAAGGATGAGACGCCGCAGGAGGCGATTACGGATATCTTTAAGAAGGGCTGGACGGCGACCGAAAAAGGCGCTTCCATCCGCTTTGCGGTTACGGGCAGCTGTATCGGCGTGCAGTACCGTCGGACGATTCAGCTTCCCGCGCCTGTCGCAGAGCTGATTCTCGACGGAGACGAGGCGCATCCGCACATTCTGGATGCCAACTTTGATGAGACCTGGGGCGATAAGCTGGTACTGGATACCGTCCTCGAACACGGCGAAGCAAAAGAGCATACGGTGGAGATCCGCTTAAAGGAGACACACGCGGAGGATAAGCTGCCGTTTTATCTGGTATCCGTTATCGCGTCTTAG
>CAZVWN010000106.1:7170-8559 GCA_964631065.1 uncultured Acetatifactor sp. | reverse complement strand
CTTCCTACGCCTCCATTCTGTCAAAATTCAGCGCTGCGATCAGCATGAACACAAAGGTAAACGCCATCAGCACGAAATTCATCATCAGGTACGCGCCGTTGTACCCGCCCATCAGATTTCCCAGAACGCCCCCAAGGACTGCGACACCGATGACAAGCCCCTGAATCAGCATCTGGAACAGCTGCTTCCCCGTCATCCCCAGCACACCGCCGACGGCAATTTCCGCTACCGCCAGCGCATACAGCTTATTCGTGGCAAGCACGGTTCCTGCGAGCATACACAGCAGTGCCGTAAGAGGCGGCATCTTCATAACGATCGCGCCCGGAAGTGTTATAAGGACTGCATTGACGCCATTCTGTATCAGCTGTAATGCCGTCGCATTCCACAGCTTTGCAAACGCAGAATCGGGAATCAGATAAGTATACGGGGATTTCAGTTCTTTTCCCCATTTCCCGGGCATCCCGGAAAAAATGAAGATCAGATAAGCAGACACTGCGGGAATGACATAAAAATCAAACCCTCCAAATCCTCCTTCCCGCACATAAAAGAAGGCGATCGCCGCTCCTGCCAGCAGGGAAAGTAACGTCATGAAATCAAACAGGAAAAAGCGGCTTTTTCTGTATTCCAAGAGCTGTCTGTAAAAAAGTGCCTTTGCGCCCGTTCCCTTCCAGCGCACGCTCGCCCTGCCGAATTTCTGCTTCTTTCCCAGTCTTTTCGTGGTGTCGCCCTGCTTCTGTCTTACGAGCACCTCCTCATAATCCTCTGCAAACTTTATCGCGTCCTCATAAAATGCACCCGTACATTTCATACGGTATGCCGCAAGCAGCGCTGCCGCAAAGGAGACAAAATACAAAGCCGTGCCGACACAGCTTACCGCAGTCGCCCCCGTAAAGAGCAGATGAATGACCGAGACATACCAGCCGATCACGGGTACGAGCTGTACCGCATCACTGTGCAGAAAATGCAGCACGGTTTCAAAGCGCATCCCTTCCCTGAAATAATAAACGACGGCGATTACGCCAAGCAGTCCGACCAGTCCGTAAGCCGCGCCGACAACCGGGCTGCGCCGCTCTTCCCGCAGCCGCTCCGTCCCGTACAGCAGGATCATGATCGCGCATTCTAAAAGATTCTGACACAGTACCGAAAACAGGAAATACAGCAGTACCTTCCACACCGGAGCTTTGAAAATCACGCCCCCGCAGACAGCCGCAAAAATATTGAGCAGGATATGAACCGGCAGTGTCCGCAGATGCGCATACAGCAGAACCTTTTTCGGTCCGACCGGCGCCGGAAACAGAAAATGAACGTCACAATTTCTGTAAACCAGTCCTTTCCGCTTCGCGTAGGCGACCAGATTCGCCGGGATCGACCAGAACGCAAACGCCGTCA
>CAZVWN010000106.1:0-7070 GCA_964631065.1 uncultured Acetatifactor sp. | reverse complement strand
CGCCGTCACATATAACACAAAGATTGCAAGAAAAAAATAAGTTGCCGGCTTCCGCAAAGCCTGTCTGATACGGTTTTTTAATGTCGTCCGATATAAATATCCGATTGCTCCCACAGGCTACCTCCCGTCCTCTCCGGCTGTCTTCTCTGCTGCTTCGTCAGAGCCGTCCGTCCGGACCGCCGCCCCGTCTTTTTTTGTCTCTACAGGATTTTCCTGCGCAGCGTACTCCCCCGTCACCTGAAAGAACAGCTCTTCCAGATCCTCATCCGCAAGGTCTTTGCGGGTATAGGTTCCCAGAATATGCCCCTTATCCATAACAAAGGTTACATCCCACAGCTCCTTCACCATCTCCAGCATATGCGTGCTGATCAGCACCGTACATCCCGCATCGCGCAGCCCGAGGATCACCTTCTTCAGCTCCCGGATCGCCGCAGGATCCAGCCCTACCATCGGCTCATCCAGCAGGATCACCTTCGGCTTCACGATAAGCGCACAGCAGATGCTGACCTTCTGCATCATGCCCTTAGACAGCTCATTTCCCAGCTTATCCTGCTTATCGTACAGCTCAAACTGCTCCAGAAGCGCCTTTATTTCCTCCTCAGACACCGTCACGCCGTAAGCGCGGATGATAAATTCCATATGCTCCCGCACGGTCAGCGCATCATACATATGCGGCATCTCCGGCACATAGGCAAAACACTTCTTTGCCGCTGTCTCACGGGAATCGTACCCCTGAATCCGGATACTGCCCTGATACCTGAGCAGCCCCGCAATACTCTTGATCACCGTCGATTTTCCCGCGCCGTTTGGTCCCAGCAGAATACCGATCCTGCCGTCCGGAACGGTAAATCCTACCCTGTCTGCCGCGAGAGTCTTCCCGTATTTCTTGGATAAATTGCTCACCTCTAACATTGTATCCCCTCCTTATATGATGTCGGAGCAAAAGCCCCGCCAATGATGCCTGCGGATTGTTCCGTGCTTTGCACTCTCACAATCCTACTCTTATTAAATTGCCGATATCCAACCCATCCCCATCGCAAGTGCAACCAGCCAGAGCAGAAGCAGATGCACAGGATAGAACGCATAGAAAAAGTACTTCATCTTCAGTCCGCGCTCCCCGTTGTACTTTGCCACCGGAATCAGGGTAAAGAATGCCGTAGCCTCCGTCAGGCTCATGACCGTCAGCGTGATACAGCCCGCCAGCATGGAATGCACCTTATTTTTGCGGAATACATACATCAGAACGATCGTCAGCACGCCCATTCCCGAATAATCCGTTTTCAGAACATTCGCCAGCTGCATTCCGGCAAACAGCACCGCCGCATCTCCGACCCACCTCACCGCCTTTGGCAGCTCCCGCTTCCCGATCGCATCCACCGCCCATAAAACGAGAAGCCCGATCAGCAGCGTAAAATAGACATTCTGATACTGTGGGTTATAAAAGCTGCCCGAAAAGGCTAAGTCAAACGGCACCTCCGAAAGCAGGGCAAACAGGGCGAGACGCAGCGCATATTTCTTCACATTCCGCGTCCTCTGAAACCCTTCTACAATCAGAAAGGCAAAGATCGGAAATCCCAGTCTCCCGACCAGCCGCAAAAACTGCGTGCCGTACAGCAGCAGTCCGTTCTCCGAAAGCCACCCGCTGATCCGCGTCATATCGCCGGAGGTCATAACCTCATAATAATCCCCCGCCAGCAGTATCCGTGTTAAGATCGCCGCCGCGATATGATCAATCAGCATCGCAGCAACCGCAATCAGCTTAAGCGTACTCCCGGGAATCCCCTTTTTCTTCTCCGCCGGCACCCTTCCGGATGCCGAAGTTACCTGAACACCTTCCATTTTTCCTCCATTCCATGCTCCTGTACTCCGAAATCTTCTTAGAACAAGTCCCTTCGGATATACGGGTATCAAAATTAACGGGCTTTACTGTATCATTCATTTAATACAATAAAGCCCGCATACCATTTTGTCAATCTATATTTTTGCACTTTACCACGTTATAACGTTTTTTATCCCACCTTATAGCCGTTTCCCCATACAACCTTCAGATACCTCGGCTCCTTGGGATCATTCTCGATTTTTTCCCTGATATGTCTTACATGAACGGCAATGGTATTGTCCGCGCCGAACGCCCGCATATTCCAGATTGTCTCATAGATCTGCGTATTCGACAGAACCTGTCCCCGCTGCTGTACCAGAAGACGAAGGATCTTATACTCGATCGGCGTCAGACGCACGCTCCTGCCGTCCACCGTGACCGTGTGACGGGCATCATCGACGACCAGTCCGTCAATCCTATAGATCCTGTCCATATTCGCACAGACATTGATTAACTGCGTATACCGCCTGATCTGTGACTTCACTCTCGCAAGCAGCTCCGCCGGGTTACAGTCTGCCGACACATAATCATCCGCCCCCGCCTCCAGCGCCATGATCTTCGCCGTCTCTGCGGACTGCGCCGACACGACGATCAGCGGAATTGTACTCGCATGACGCAGCTCCGTGATCAGCGCAATCCCCTGATCCCATGCCTTATCCCGAAATTCCACATCTGCAAGCATCAGCTGAAGCTCTCTGTCGCCGAAAAAGCTGCCCATCTCTTCTTCGCCCGACGCAACGACCATCCGCATGTCTTCTCCCGCAAACAGCGGTGCCATCCTCTCAACAATTCCCGACTGATTATTATATACCAGAATTTTCTTCATAAAGCTGTCCGTCCTTTCCCGTAGCTTCCCCTTCTCTTCCGTCCTGCCGCGCATCCCAACCCGCTTATCTTAACCGCACTTTGTATCATAATTGCTTCGCAATTATGATTCGGATGCCATCCGGCGGCTTCCCGCTCAAGAATAAGGTCCACTTTACAATGATTGCTTCGCAATTATGATTCGGATGCCATCCGGCGGCTTCCCGCTCAAGAATAAGGTCCACTTTACAATGATTGCTTCGCAATTATGATTCGGATGCCATCCGGCGGCTTCCCGCCCCCCTAAACCCGATAAAAAACCGGCAGGAGGCGCGCAACGCACCCTCTGCCGGTTAAGACTGCTTTTTTTGAAAAAAGTTTCAGGTTTTCTTCCTCTTTTTTGTTTTCTTCTCCTGCTGCTTTTTGCACGCCTCTTCCGCGCGCTGTTTTTCAAGAAGCCTTGCCGCCTCCGCATTCTTTTGCTCCATCTCCTCGACCTCATACATATCCTCGCTGCCGAGATGCCGGAAATGATTGATACCCGCCGCCAGAATCATAATACTGTTCTTCGTCGTGTCAAAAGCGCCCTCCTGATACATGGAATAAACCAGCAGTCCCAGAGGAACCGCAATGATCATCCCGATCACGCTTCCAAATTTATAACCGATAAACAGTAAAAACAATGTCGGCAGGGGCGGAACGCCCATGGAATCGCCGACGATCTTCGGCTGGATCAGCTGTCTCGCCAGCTGTCCGCCGCCCCAGATGATCAGCAGCCCGACCGCCAGCTTATAGTCCGCCGTCAGAATTTTGATGATCGCCCAGGGAACCAGAACCGTTCCCGTTCCGAGAAACGGCAGAAAATCCATAAACGCGATGCCGAGTGCGATCAGTGCAAAATAATTTACGCGCAGGACGCCAAGTCCGATCAGAAGAAGCAGATACATCCATACCTCAATCTTTAACTGTGCCTTAAAATAACCGCCCACCGAACGGAGCAGACTGTTGCGCATGGCTGTATAGCGAAGCTGAAAGGATGCGGGCGTATGCTGACGGAACCACTCATTGATCTGTCCGCGCTCCGCAACAAAGAAATACGAGGAAAGAAGCGCCATGATCAGCCCGATAAACACGGAAGGGAGCTGTTTAGCGAAATTCCCCGCCGCCGCGATCGTCGGTGTGCCGAGCTTCCCGACAAACTCCCCGACCGAGGATCCGATCTGTGAGGCGAGATCATTCATCTTAAGCTCTGCCTCGCCCGGCAGCTTTTCCAGCAGCACACCGAGCGTCTGCCCGATCTCGGCAAGATCAGACTCCATGCTCTTCCACATATCCGGAAGAGAACCCGCCAGCCCGATGATCTGCTCTACGAGCTGCGCGATGACAAAGTACCCCAGCAGAACGATCAGTGCAATGACCACGACAATGACAAACGCACTGCCGACCTTTCGCTTCAGCTTTACCTTTTCCTCAAAGAACCGCACTAACGGTCCCGCAATCAGCGCCACGATCCAGCCGACGACGAAAGGTGCAAAGAAAACGATCACCTTCGGCAGAAGAAGCATAACTGCCAAAAGCAACGCGATCGCCACTGCAATGTTGACCAATGCCTTACAATATTTTTTCATCCGTTTTCCCCCATGCCCCGTTGTTTTCCGGCAGATATCCGCCGTTTTCCCGAATCACAAAAGTGTCTGTTCCCCTAAAATACCGTCCAGAATCTCATAAATCTCCTCACGTCCCTGCTTACTTTCCGCCGAAAAGGGAATCACCCGTGTCTCCTTATCCGCGTTCAGAGTCGTTCTGATCAGCTTTATCTGCTTCTGTATCTGACTTCTGTTGATCTTATCCAGCTTCGTCGCAATGATAATCGGACGATACCCGTTGCTGCATATCCATTCATACATCGTCCGGTCATTTTCCGACGGAGCATGCCGGATATCTATCAGAAGAAATACTGCTTTCAGCTGCTTTGACTGATGCAGATACCGTTCTATCATTTTTCCCCACTGCACCTTGACGCTCTCGCTCACCTTCGCAAAGCCATACCCCGGAAGATCGACAAAATAAATGGCATTGTTTACATTATAATAATTGATCGTCTGCGTCTTCCCCGGCTGGGAGCTGGTTCTCGCAAGAGATTTCCTGTTCATCAGCGCATTGATCAGGGAAGACTTTCCGACATTACTCTTTCCCGCAAAGGCAACCTCCGGAAAGGAATTTTCCGGCAGCTTACTCGTAATGCCGCAAACCGTTTCCAGACTCACATTTTTAATCACCATGCTTAAAACCCTTTCTGTCAGGAAAAGCGCCGCAAAAAGACGGCGCTTTATGACTCAGGCGCAACCGCCTGAAACAGATGTATCGGATCAGATCGCTATCTCCGGCTTCTTCCGTTCCTCACCCTTATGGATCACAACCGGATCACACTTCTCGTCTACAACTGCCTTCGTTATGATACACTCTTCAATCGACTCATCCGACGGAATCTGATACATGACATCCATCAGCACGCCCTCCATGATGGAACGCAGTCCTCTCGCTCCGGTCTTTCGCTCAAACGCCTTATCCGCGATCGCCTCGGCTGCATCCTCCTCGAATACCAGCTCAACATCGTCCATGTTGAAAAGCTTGCGATACTGCTTGATCAGGGCATTCTTCGGCTCCTTCAGAATCCGTACCAGCGCATCCCTGTCTAACCCGCGCAGGGAAACGCAGATCGGTACACGACCGACAAATTCCGGAATCAGACCGAACTTAACCAGATCCTGCGGCGTTACCTCCTGTAACAGCTCGCTGATCTCCTTTGTCGTCTTCTGTGAAACCTCCGTGTTGAAGCCGATCGCCTTGCGATCCAGACGCGCCTCCACGATTTTTTCCAGACCGTCAAACGCGCCGCCGCAGATAAAGAGGATATTTGAGGTGTCGATCTCGATCAGCTCCTGATGCGGATGCTTTCTCCCGCCCTGCGGAGGCACACTCGCAACCGTTCCCTCGACAATCTTTAACAGCGCCTGCTGAACGCCCTCCCCGGACACATCCCGCGTGATCGAGACGTTTTCGCCCTTCTTGGTAATCTTATCAATCTCATCAATATAGATGATGCCGTACTGCGCGCGCTCCACATCATAATCTGCCGCCTGGATCAGCTTCAGCAGGATATTTTCCACATCCTCGCCGACATATCCGGCTTCCGTCAGTGTCGTCGCGTCCGCGATGGCGAAAGGTACGTTAATAATCTTCGCCAGCGTCTGCGCAAGATAAGTCTTTCCGGAGCCGGTCGGTCCTACCATGATGATATTGCTCTTCTGAAGCTCTACGTCGTCCAGATCCTTCGGCGCCGTCACGCGCTTATAATGATTATAGACCGCCACGGACAGAACCTTCTTCGCCTCATCCTGACCGACCACATACTCGTCAAGAAAGCTCTTGATCTGCATGGGCTTTAACAGATTGATCTCAGAGGGAAGCGCCTCCTGTACCGCGTCATCCTCAAGCTCCTCCTCCAGAATGTCCGCGCAGATATCAATACATTCATCGCAGATATAGACTCCTGCCGGACCTGCGATCAGCTTTCGTACCTGTCCCTGCGTTTTATTGCAGAAGGAACATCTTATTTCATTGCCGTTCATTTTTGAAGCCATTTTCTTACTCCTAAATTTTTTATAGCGGAATGCCGCGGACAAAAGCCTCTTTCCCGCCTGTCCTGCCGGACATTTCCTTCGCAGCAGTCCTACTTCACATCATGGGAGCTGATTACCATATCAATCAGTCCGTATTCCTTCGCCTCATCAGCGCTCATCCAGTTATCGCGCTCCGTATCCGCACAGACCGTCTCGTAATCCTTGCCTGAATTTTCAGCGAGCATCCGGTTCAGCTTTTCCTTTGTCTTCAGAATGTGCTTCGCCGCAATCTCGATCTCCGTCGCCTGTCCCTGCGTTCCGCCGAGCGGCTGATGAATCATGATCTCCGCATTCGGAAGCGCAAACCGCTTTCCCTTTGCTCCTCCGGTGAGCAGGAACGCGCCCATGCTCGCCGCCATACCGATACATACCGTGGACACATCGCACTTAATATACTGCATGGTATCATAAATTGCAAGTCCTGCGGACACGGAGCCTCCCGGACTGTTGATGTAGAGATGAATATCCTTTTCGGGATCCTCCGCCTCCAGGAAAAGAAGCTGTGCAACGACAATGCTCGCCGAAACATCCGTCACTTCCTCACCCAGAAAAATGATCCTGTCCTTTAAAAGTCTGGAATAAATATCGTAAGATCTCTCACCTTTACTTGTCTGCTCAACGACGTAAGGTATTAAACTCATATGAAACTCCTCCATTCCGTTTTTTTCCAAAACGACACCTACCTTATATTATCCTACCCGGAC
>CAZVWN010000105.1:0-8616 GCA_964631065.1 uncultured Acetatifactor sp. | reverse complement strand
CACTCCCGGCAGTATATTCCCGCTGCCACCGCCGCATTTGCACCGTCTGCGACCGCCGTGATGATCTGTCTGAGCGGCTTTTTCCGCACGTCTCCCGCCGCGTACAGTCCCGGCAATGCCGTCGCGCAGTCCTCGCCCGCCGGAATATATCCGCCCTCCGCAAGCGGCAGAAGCTCCTTTACAAGCTCCGTATTCGGATGAATCCCGACCGCGATAAAGACTCCCTGTACCGTCAGGGAAGAAACCTCTCCCGTCTTTGCGTTTCTGACGCGCAGACTCTCCACGGCATCCTCGCCGCAGATTTCCTCGACCGTGCTGTGATAGAGAATTTCCACATTTTTCAGCTCCTTGAGTCTGCTTTGCAGAATCATCGCGCCGCGCAGCTCCTCCCGCCTATGGATCAGCAGAACCTTTTCACAGATCCCCGCCAGATAGATTGCGTCCTCGAGCGCGACATCCCCGCCGCCGACTACGGCAACCGTCCTGCCCTTAAAAAATGCGCCGTCGCAGGTTGCGCAATAGGAAACACCCATGCCCGAAAGCGCCTCCTCTCCGGGTACGTTCAGATGCGCATGCACCGCTCCCGTTGCCAGAATCACCGCCCGCGCCGCAAGCTCCCCGTTCTCCGTGCGGATCAGCCAGCTTCCTTCGCGGGGGCATACCGCCGTAACCGCTGTCTCCTGAAATTCCACGCCCAGCCTGTCCGCATGTGCGCGAAACTGCATTCCCATGTCAAAGCCGTTGATGCCCGGCAGTCCGAGATAATTGTCTACCTCCATGGTATTCAGAATCTGTCCGCCGCTCATCGGCGCTTTCTCCAGCACGACGGTCTTTAAACCCGCTCTTTTTCCGTAGACCGCCGCGGAAAGTCCCGCCGGTCCGGAGCCTATAATAATCAGATCATACATGATTTTCTTCTCCTCTCAACTTTATTCCGCGCCTTCTTGCGCAACATCCCCCGCCGTTGCCTGTAGCAGGGAATTGTGGTATGCTTAAAAGACATAATGATTCCAAAACGGAGGAACACCCTATGCAGCATACAGAACATCAGACCGCACTCATCACGGGCGCATCACGCGGGATCGGGCGCGCAGCCGCCGAAGCCTTCGCAGAAGCGGGCTTCGACCTGATCCTTACCTGCGGCAGCTCCATCACCGCCCTGCGGGATCTCGCCGACGCCTTACAGCGCGCTTATCCGATCCGCTGCAGCGCCGTACAGTGCGATATGGGAAATGAGGATGCCGTCGCCGGACTCTTTCGCACGATCCGACAGCTGGACGTTCTGGTAAACAATGCCGGCATCTCTCATATCGGGCTGTTAAGCGACATGACCTCGGCAGAGTGGCACAGAGTTCTCGCCGTAAATCTCGATTCCTGCTTTTATACCTGCCGCGCCGCCATCCCGCTCATGCTTGGGAATCACAGGGGGCGGATCGTCAACGTCTCCTCCGTCTGGGGCGCACAGGGCGCTTCGATGGAGGTCGCCTACTCGGCATCCAAGGGCGGAATGAACGCATTTACGCGTGCGCTCGCCAAGGAACTCGCCCCCAGCAACATTCAGGTCAACGCCGTCGCATGCGGCGTGATCGCAACAGAAATGAATGCCTGTTTCTCTGATGAGGAGCTTGCCGCCCTTACCGCCGAGATTCCCGCGGACCGTCTCGGAAGTCCGGAGGAGGCCGCGCAGCTGATCCTACAGACCGCACAGGCTCCCGCCTACATGACCGGTCAGATCATCACCATGGACGGCGGCTGGTACTAAAGCTCCATTCTTCCGGAGCTTACACCGGATGCTCTGCCGGAATTTAAACGCAGTCCGTCGTACTCCAGCAGAGCAGTCTCCGGATCCCCGTCTTCAGAAGAAGACCGATCCTTATCTCCTGTTTCTCATCCGTTTCCGGAACACTCTCCGCATGCTTCCCTCCCGGAAGCTCCTCTTTTCGGATCCTACAGCTGAACCCGCATTCCTCGCAGGAAACGCCGAGCGCCTCTGCGACGTCCCGCCGCTCTATCCGACAGGCTTCAAAGCAGACCGCCTCTCCGTCCGCTCCCAGCAGCACAAGATACGGCCGCGCTCCTGCCATCGCTCTGTCGCTCTTCCAATAATACCATCCCCGGATAATCAGATCCTTATCCCAATACGCTTCATCAATATGCACCTGAAACGCCGCCTCAAAACGCTCCGGCCTCCGCAGACTTCCCGTCCGTTTCGCCGGCTGCATGGTATTGCCGTCCAATCTACAGACAAAATCCGTCCGATCCGGCGCCAGATGCACGGAATAAAAAGGATCCCTGCCTCCCGCATACAAAGGATGCTTCTCCCAGAGCAGCGTCCGCTCCGCGATCAGCCGCCGCAGCTTCCCCTCATCCCTAAAATCCGACCCACGGCTTGCCGATTCATGATGTATCAGACAGACATCATTGCGGATGACGTTCTGATATCCCGCCTCCCGCAGCCGGAAGCAAAGCTCCACATCATTAAAGGCGACCGCAAATGCCTCATCAAAGCCTCCCACCTGCTCAAATTTCCGTCTCTCCACCATCATACACGCCGCCGTCACGGCAAGGCAGTTATAATCGAGGCGGTTTCTTCCATAATAATATACCGCCGTATCATCCTTTCCCAGCAGCGCATGAGAAGGTCCCATACCGACATTGATCACCCCTGCGTGCTGCAGAAGCCTCCCCCCGGGATAATACAGCTTTGCGCCGACCGCGCCCGTATGCGGCTGTCCTGCCTGTCCGAGCATCCGTTCCAGCCAGTCCGTACCCGCCGCCTCAATGTCATCGTTCAGAAAAAGCAGAAAGTCCCCTTCTGCACGCGCCGCGCCGAGATTACACATCCGTGCAAAATTGAATGTCATCGGCTCGTAGAGATACCGCACGGAATGCCCGCTGCAAAGCCGCTCCAGCTCTGCACGGTTTTCAGGACTGCTGCCGTTATCGACCAGAACGATCTCTAATCCGTCATATGACGTACTCTTCTCCAGGGAAGCCAGACATGCCGCAAACAGACCGACATGATCCTTGGACGGAATGATCACGCTGACCTTCGGCCCACCCTCCGGTTCATAGACCACCCGGCTTAAGGGCATGTCCGGCACAGGCTCCGTATATCCGCTGATGCCGCGCCGTTTCAGCGCCGACGCCTTCACGCGCGCTGTCATCTCCTGCTCTCCTGCGGTCTGTCCCTCATACTCCGCAATACAGTGGTTCAGGATGCGGGGAATATGCAGGATCTGCGCCTCGGAAAGCTTCTCCGTAAAGCGAAGTACAAAATCATACAGAAAACATTCCCGCAGCGCCTTGCCGTCTGCAGCCCCATACAACGCGGGTGCGCCGTCCCGCGCCATAGCCGAGAGCGTCTCCAGACTAAGCTCCCGCCTGTAGGCGCATGCCTGTCCCGTATATCTGAGCTCCAAAAGCAGATCCGGAGACCAGTCCGGCTTGAAAAAAGGCGAAAAACGCCGCTTTCCCCGCAGCGTGATCCGATCCTCATCCCCATAGATCATGCCGGGTCTGACAGACGGCAGCCGTAGATCCGCCCAGCCGTTTCCCGCGCAGAAATCCGCTTCCGTCAGAAAGCTCACATACTCCGCGCTGCTGTCCGAGAGGATCTGACACAGCTCTGTCAGGGGATGCGCCTCTCCGAACGTCCATTCCGCCACGGAAAACCTCCCGCCGTCCTGCCGCTTTATCATGCTGCGCAGTCTGCGCCCTGCAAAAGCACTCCCCCGATCCGCTCCGGCGCACAGCAGGACAAACAGAAACGTCGGCAAAGCGCCCTCCCTGGCTTCCGTCCTGACCTTTTTTCCCCTGCCGCCCTCATTTTCGGCGATCCACCGCAGATATCTCTCCTGCCCGGCTTTTTTTACTTCTGTCTCTTTTCCGTCCTGCTCCGTCACTGTTTTGCTCCCATAACAAACTCTAAAAGCTTCCCATCCCTCTTCAGGGTCGTTTTATGGGAAAGCACATACGCCCGCGCCTTCTGCGCCATCTCTTCCCGCAGCTTCCTGTCGGCATACAGTCTTTCCAGACCTTCCCGCCATTCGCTCCCGTTTTCGCAGAGGATCACATTTTCCCACTGCGCTGTCGCGCCCGCCAGCTCCCTGTTCAGACTGCCGATCGTCGGCACGCCTGCCAGCGCCGCCTCCATCCATTTATTTTCCGATTTGCACTCATGAAATACGGAAGTCTCCAGCGGCATCAGATTACAGTCCGTTCCGGCGATGGATTCCGGAAGCTTCCGCCAGTCCATGAAGTCCTCCCGGATGATCTGCTCCCGGACGCCGTCAAATTCCGCGCCAAGCTCCAGACAGCCCACGACCTTCAGCCTTGCCTCACCGTGCGCCTTCAGAAACTCCAAAATCACGTTCGCGATCAGCTCAAAATCGCGGTTGTGCGTCGCAGAGCCGCTGTAATATCCCAGAATAAAGGTATCCCGCCGCTGTCTTTTTTTTCTCTCCATGGCAAGCGTCGACAAAACGACCATCTCCGCGCTTGCGGCGTTGCGGCTGACAAAGATATCCTTCCCGGGAAACGCAGCGCCCGCCACCGATGCCAGTTTTTCGGTGGACACCAGTATTCCGTCCGCATGCTCCATACACTGTCGTATCCGCTCCGTATACGTCTCGAAATCCCGGTATTCCTCCGTATGGAAGAACGGCAGCTCCCGGATGGCGGCATAATCAAAGATATAGTCGTCGATATCATACACAAGGCGGACGCCGTGTGCTTTCGCTTCCGCTATCAGCTCCGGCAGACAGCCCGTGTAGCGGCAGCGGTAAATGACCACCGCCGCAAGCTCCTCCCATGCGATCCCGAACGTACCGCTCTCCGCCTTCCGCTTCTCCAAAACAGCCGTCTCCGTCAGCTCTCCGCTAACGCCGCTGACAAGCAGCTCCTCCCGAAGATGCTCCAGACGGTATCTGGACGAAAAGGAAAGATATTCCGCCACATACAGTACCTTCTTTGCGCACCGTTTCTGTTGCATCAGCCCAAGCCTGTCCGCAAACTCCCGCAGCTGCTCCAATGCTTTCTCCGGCGGGATATCCGTCGGTCCGTGCCCCTCCTGCGCCTTTAGGATCAGACCCTTTTCATAATTCTTCACGCGTTCGGCAGGAGCGCCCAGTCCGAAGGTCGCGACAGGCATCCCAAGCTTCATGATCTCCTCTGCCGTATAGGAAAACGTCTCCGGGCAGACGGAAGGGAGCAGAAACAGATCAATATCCTCCTCAAATACCAGACGCGGCAGCTCCCCCGGCGTATAAGCGCCGGTCTCCGAAAACTCCGGGAAGCCCTTCATGTCCAGCTCCTCGCATCTTCCGATCAGCCGGATCCGGACAGGAAGCTTCCTGCGCGCGATCTCACGAAGCAGCGCCTTGACAAATTCCCCGCCCTTATGCACGGTAAGCACCCCTAAAAGACCGATGTTCAGCGTGTCCGTCGTCTTCGTCGTCTTTCCGAGCGGGAACAGATAGGACACCTGATGCGGAACCACCGTATAGGAAAGCGCCTCGCCAAACTCCCGCCGCATACGCGTCCGCGTATCCTCCGAAAAACATCTCACCTCATCAAAATGCCGTAAAAACTCCTTCCAGTTCTGAATCCACTGCCCTCTGTCCGGGCAGGCATACCCGTCCGGATACCCTCGCTTCGCGTAGCATTTCTCACACTGCGCTCCCTCCGGCATACCGCAATACACCTGATCCGTATTCAGAAGATTTGTCCCGGGACAGATGGCAAAATAATCATGCATCAGCATCACGAGCCGGCAGTTTTCCTGCATCCCGGCAATCTTTAAGATTACCCGCTGCATATCCCAGAGATGCGCGAAGGAAACCAGCTCATTGACGTAAAGCTCATCAAGCCGAAAATAACCGCAGACTGCCAAAAGCTCGTCCATGGACCAGCACTCATATTTCTGCATCCCCCTGTCATTTTCAAACGTAAAAGTCCACACGGGAACCTTTACATTGAAGGCGATCACAGACACACAGCACCCCTGCGAAAGAAACGCTTCCTTTCTTTCCTCCAGATACTTTGTCGCGCCGCCGCCGAGACAATGATTCACATACAGAACGGACTTCGTCTCATGTGTATCGATCAGAATCTCCAGCAGCTGCCGCAGCGCCCTGTTTTTATCCCGCTGAATAAACCGGGTCACTTCCATGTCATAGGACGGATAATCCTTCGCCAGGATCTGCGCATGGCTCTCGATCAGCTGCTGCTTCTCCGCGCTGACAAAGCTTCCGCCGTGCTTATGGTATACAAACAGATTTTCCACCTGTACATTGCGAAATCCCTTCCTGATCGCACGCTGACACCAGTCGTTTTCCTCGCCGAAGCCCCTTGTATATTTTTCCGCGTCCAAAAGTCCGACAAGACGGATCGCTTCCCGGTTCATTCCCATACAGAACCCCACACCCGTAGGTGCTTCCACGTTCCCCGGTCTCACCTGTCGGAAATAGCGGTCCAGCGTATCGGTATCCAGTCCCCGGTAGATCGGATTGTTGTAACAGAAATTCGGAAAGCTGAAGATTGTCGCACTGTTGGTATAAGGCGTTGTACTCCCCACCTTCGGATCCCGCAGGATCGGCTCCAGCAGCCGCACAAGCCACCCCTCCGGCAGCTCCGTATCCGTGTTTACAAGCGCGACATGTCCCCGCGCCTGCTCCAGTCCGCGGTTTACGCTTCTCACAAAGCCCAGATTTTCCGCATTCTCCAGCAGTACGGCATTCTCATGACGCGAAACGAACGCGCGCTCCAGCGCATGTACCCGCTCATCCGTACTTTTATCATCCACAAGAATAAATCTGCACGCCATTCCCGCACGCGGCAGATCCTCAAACAGCTTTTCCAGATACGCATATCCGTTATAGATCGGCACAATGACATCCGCCGTTTCCCCGTCGTCACGGGTCAGAGTATGCTCCGGTATCCCGTCCGCAGTATAAAAATGCTGTTCCAGAAGCGGCAGCATTCGCGGAAAACGTTCCTCCTTTTTCAGGATTCCGGTCAGCTTTGCCTTTCCCTTCGACAGAAGCCGCTTTCCTTTTTTCAAAACGGCAACCGCCGCCGTGTCCTCCAGCCTTTCCTTATAGAATCTGCTGCTCTTTATCCTGATCAAGATCTTACCCATACCGCTCTCCGTTTCCTCAGTTCTGCGACAGCGTCAGCTCCACCGGACAGTGATCCGAGCCGTAGATATCCGTATGGATCGCCGCCCCTGTCATGCGCTCCCTCAGCTGCTTTGCGACAAGAAAGTAGTCAATACGCCAGCCCGTATTCCTCGCTCTCGACTGAAACCGGTAAGACCACCAGCTGTAGATCCCCTCGGTATCAGGGTAAAAATGGCGGAAGCTGTCGATAAAACCGCTCTCCAGAAGCTGCGTCATCTTCCCGCGCTCCTCATCCGTAAACCCGGCGTTCCGATGGTTCGTCTTCGGATTTTTCAAATCGATCTCCGCATGCGCGACATTCATATCCCCGCAGACGATCACGCCCTTCTTCTGCGCAAGACCGCCCAGATACCCGCGGAAAGCATCCTCCCACTGCATCCGGTAATCCAGCCGCTTCAGCTCCTCCTGCGAATTCGGCGTATAGACATTGACAAGATAAAAGTCAGGATATTCCAGCGTGATAACGCGCCCTTCGTGGTCGTGCTCCTCCACGCCGATCCCATAGCTTACGCAGAGCGGCTCCGTCTTTGCAAAAACCGCCGTTCCGGAATATCCCTTTTTCTCCGCGTAATTCCAATATTGCTGATATCCGGGCAGCTCCAGCGCAATCTGCCCCTCCTGCAGCTTCGTCTCCTGAAGGCAGAAAATATCCGCATCCAGCTTTTTGAAGCTCTCCATAAAATCCTTTCCCATGACAGCCCGCAGACCGTTCACATTCCAAGAAATCAGTTTCATTCCCGTTATCCTTTCCGCATCCCTGACGCAGACTGCTTTTTTTGTAAGCATAGCATACTTTGCGAAAACGCACAACACTTCTCCGGCTTCCGTCATACATTGCATACATTACAAAATCACATCATTGTAATTGTTTCGCTTCTGCGCAGTATTCAAAAAACAGGGTTACGCAGTTTTTATAAACCGGTTAATCCTGTTTTTGTCGGAAATCCATTCATTCACTTCATCCTATGTCTGCCGGCTTCGGATACCCTGTCAATGCCGGAATTTATCGGATCAGCTGCTTTGCAAAAAAATACTTGCTTAATTTAGGATCTTTATCTTCCCGAATAAATTCCACCATATATCCAAGTTTCCTGTAGAATTCCGGTGCCTGAAATCCAAATGTCGTGAGCGTAATTTTATCATATCCTGCATTTTGAAACGCTTCCTCAACTGCTAAGACAAGTTTACTTCCATATCCGCATCTTCTGTGAGCTTTCTGTATAATCAGATCACCTATATGCACCTCATTATAGTATGCGCGCCCTGTAATCACACCTACTATTTCACCATCATCGCTTTCTGCTGCGAAACAGAACTCATTAAAATTCAGAGCAACCTCGTTCTGCTCGCCATAAGCCGAAAATTCTTCGTTGATAAAGCTCCCTATTCTGCCATCTTCCCCGTTTATACGTCTGATATTCATTTTCAGTCACAC
>CAZVWN010000104.1:0-8640 GCA_964631065.1 uncultured Acetatifactor sp. | reverse complement strand
TACCCCGTCTCCGATCTCATCCGAAATGTAGGTCATGGTCAGCATACAGAACACATAAGTCTGTATCGCTCCGGAAAACAGATCGAAATACACATGCAGCGCCGCCGGCCATGCCGTCGCGAACCAGCCGAGCAGTCCGTAGACCAGCGCCATCATGACCGTTCCCGAGAGTATGTTGGCAAACATACGCAATGAGAGCGACACGGGAACCGCAAACGTTCCGATCAGATTGATCGGGATCCAGAGCGGCAGCCACTTCGGCAGCGGCGAACAGGTATTCTCCCAGATCGTCATCGGCTTCTGATATTTCCATTTGTTGTAGTGGATGATCGCGAAAGAGAGCAGGGCGAGCGGCAGCGTCACGCCATAGTCTGCCGTCGGCGGTCTTAACCCCAACAGACCGGAAAAATTGCTGAACAGGATAAAAATGAAGATCGTACCGATATAATTATAATATTTCGACGCCCCCACATCCATAACGGAATCCACAACCCCGTCCAGCTTCTCCACGATCAGCTCGACGACGTTCTGAAAGCTGCCCGGATTTTCCTGCGCCTTATCCATACAGCGTTTCGCCGCGATGGAAAAGCCGATCAGAACCAGCATGATGATCAGCAGACACACATGCGTGGTTGTTATCCAGACTTCATGACCGAAAAAAGAGTACTGAAATACGCCATGAATCATAAAATCAATGTCCGAGCCTCCGGATAACAAAATTCCATGTTCCATATTTTCACCTCCTTTTGTGCCAGGCTTGAGACCTTCCCGTTACTGCCCTGCGGCTGCGCCGTCGGAAATCTCCCCGTCGGGAAGATCCTGCGGTACGGGATCCGTCTCCTGAAATATCTTATTGTAGAATTTATGGGTAAACGGCTGCAGATAAGCCGCTACTTTCAGACTCATATAACCTAAAAATACAACCAGCGGATCCAGCACGTCCGTCAGAAACACGACGGCAAAGACCACCGCCACCATCACATACCGGATCAGATATCCCATCGTGATCGTTTTCGACGCGTTCCTTCCCTGCGGCAGCGCGCGGTCGAGCGTATGCGCCATATGCAGACTGCTCACGACGGCAAACGCGATGCCGAACCAAAGCCCTGCGGCATATCTCCCCTGACTTCCGGCGAAGAAAAAGCCCGCCGCCTGACATACCAGCCCCCAGAGCAGCATCCCCGTATGCATTTCCAAAAGTGTCCTGTCTGCCTTTTTCAGAATTTCCGTCATTTCCCGTCTTCATCCTTAAATATCTGCTTCACCATGCGGTAAACCGACTGAAAACCGGCTATCGCCCCCAGAAAGAACAAAACGACCGTCAGGAAGGAAGTGCCGAGCCTTTCATCCAGCCATATTCCCAGCCACGAAGCGATCCCGACGGAACTGATCATGATCAGTCCAAGCTGCGTGATCAGTGTCAGCGTCTGAAACATTTTTCTTTTCTCATCCCTATCATTCTTACGCCGCTTCATAAAAAAGATTATATCCAAATTTGCGGAAAATGTCCAGACTTTACGCAACTGCTTCAGTAAAATACATGCCCGCCGATGTTAATGCCGGTCAGTCCTTCAACAGGCGTGCGGAAATAAACACAGTTCCCGACGTTCGTCGTCCCTGCCATCGCCTCGTCCGCCGCACGGTAACAGGCATCCGTCGCCTTCCCTGATGCAAGCGCCAGATCCAGTCTGCCGCTTCTCACCGGAGAAAACTGACCGCTCTGGTAAATGACGCCCACGACCGTATCCGGATACTTCGAGCTCAATACCCTGTTGATGACCACGCTTGCCACGGCGAGCTTTCCCGCATAGGGTTCCCCGCCCGCCTCGCAGTAGATCAGATTCGCCAGAAGATAGCGGTCGCCCTCCGCAAAGGTCACCTCCGAGATATCCCGCCATGCCGCGTTTGCCGCCGCCTGTGAAAGCGCGATCTCCTCCGCAAGCTTTTTCCGCAGATACTCGAGGTTTTCCTCTTCCTTCTTAATCTGCTCCTCGTACTCTCTCGCCCTTGCCTCCGCATCCGCGATCTGATCCCCGTATTTTGCAATGGAATCGGAGGTCTGCGCGATCAGCTCCGAAACCCGCGCCTCCTCCGACTGCGCCTGTGCCTTCAGGGAATCCAGGTTTTCTTTTTCCGTCTGCAGTCTTGCCTCCTCCGATTCGATAAATTCCCGGTTCGCGATATACTGATCCATCATCTTCCGCTCATACGCGGCAACCCGCTCCATGTAATCCGCGGCATTCAGAACATCCGAAAGACTCTTCTCCTTTAACAGCGCGTTCACATAGCTCTCATCCTTCATCTCGTACATCGCCCGCGCGCGCTCCACCATACTAAGATACTGCCATTCCTCCGTCGCCCGCGCCTCGGCAAGCGCATCCTGCGTATCAGAGATTTCCTGCTCTTTTTCATGGATCTGCCGTTCCAGATCCTCCAGGTTTGCGACAATCTGCGTCAGCTGTTCATTCAGGCTCTTCAGATCCTTCTTCAGCCCGCTCTGTTCCGCCTTGAGACCGCTCAGCTCTCCCTCGTTCTCCTTCCGGTCGTTCTCCAGCTCCTGTTTCTTCTTTTCCGCCTCGTCAATCTTCTGCTGTGTTCCGGAGGTTGCGGACACGACAAGAGCACCGGGGAAACGTTCTCCTTCCCCGGCGTCCGAGATCAGTCCTGTCAAAAGCGCTGCCAGTATCAGCGCCGCCGCTTTTCTCCGGTTTCTCAAAAAATGCAACCTGCCTTTTCGTTCTTTCGCCTGCTACAGCCTTATCTTTACCTCGCGCCCCGTGCGGGAATACGGAACATATGTCACGCCCGCCGCGTCAAACATCCTCTTTGAGGCGCGATTTCCCGGCGTTCCCAGATACTTATCGCTGTCATATACCACCGTCCGGATTCCCGCCTGTATGATCGCCTTTGCGCATTCATTGCAGGGAAAGAGGGAGACATAAAGCTTCGTTCCCTCGAGAGAACCGCCCCTGTAATTTAAAATGGCATTCAGCTCGCTGTGCGTGACAAAGAGGTACTTCGTCTCAAGCTCCTCTCCCTCTCTCGCCCAGGGAAACGTCTCATCCGAGCATCCGTTCGGAAACCCGTTATATCCCATGGAAAGTATCTTATTATCCCCGCTGACGATACAGGCGCCGACCTGCGTATTCGGATCCTTCGAGCGCATGCCGGAAAGCTGCGCAACGCCCATAAAATACTCGTCCCAGCTGATATAATCTTCTCTCTTGTCCATCCGCCACCCCCGCAAGGAACTTACTTCGTGCCGAAAATACGGTCTCCCGCATCGCCGAGTCCGGGAACGATATAGCCGTGATCGTTCAGCTTCTCATCCAGCGCGCCCACATACATATCCACGTCGGGATGCGCCTGCTTCATCGCTTCCACGCCCTCCGGCGCTGCGATGATACACATGAAATGAATATTCTTACAACCCTTGTCCTTCAGCATCTGGATCGCTGCAACGGAAGAGCCTCCCGTGGCAAGCATCGGATCCACGACAAAGACCTCTCTCTCCGCACAGTCTGCGGGAAGCTTGCAGTAGTATTCCACGGGCTTTAATGTCTCCGGATCCCTGTAAAGTCCGATGTGTCCGACCTTCGCTGCGGGAATCAGCGTCAGCATACCGTCTACCATGCCAAGACCGGCGCGCAGGATCGGAACCACAGCCATCTTCTTTCCCTTCAGCTCCTTTACGGTCGTCTTACAGATCGGCGTCTGAATCTCTACATCATCCAGCTTCAGATCCCTCGTCGCCTCATAACAGATCAGCATCGCAATCTCGCTGATCGCCTGTCTGAAATCCTTCGTTCCCGTCTCCACTCTCCTGATGAGTCCGATCTTGTGTTGGATCAGCGGATGATCCATGATTACTACCTTAGCCATTTTTGTTTTCCTCCTGATGTTTATGTTAGCTGATTCATACCTTTTCGATCAGATCGATCCTGCGCTGATGGCGTTCCTCGCCGGAAAACGCCGTGTCAAGAAAGACATCCACGATCTCCAGCGCCAGATTCTTCCCGACAAAGCCGCCGCCCAGCGCCAGTACGTTCGCATCGTTATGCAGACGCGTCATCTTCGCGGAAAGGCTGTCCGAACAGAGCGCGCAGCGGATGCCCGGCACCTTATTCGCCGTAATGCTGATACCGATTCCCGTCGTACAGACAACGATCCCCTTCTCACAGCTTCCGTCCGCAACCGCCTTCGCGACGGCACGCCCGTACACGGGATAATCTACGGATGCCGTTCCGTCGCATCCCATATCCTGAAAGGGAATCCCCCTCTCCTCAAGATGCTTTTTCACAGCCTCCTTCAGCTCGTAACCGCCATGGTCACTTCCAATTGCAATCATTTCTCTTCTCCTCCCTGATTTGTAATGTCCTCCCGGAATCCTCCCTTAACGGATCATCCGACTGTATTACAGCCTGACGACATGATGTCCCGCAGCCTTCAGCAGCCTGTTCATGATCGCCTGTCCGAGTCCTTCCGAGGCGAAGCTCTCCGAGTACATCCGCGTCACGTTCTCTTCATCAAATTCCCGCAACGCCGCAAAAAGATTCCGCGCAATGCTCTCCTCATCCTCTCTGCTGCTGCCGACACACTTTACGGAATCCGCAAGGTAGCGGGCGGTCTGTCCGCCGGTACCGATCACACCCGTCTTCTCGCCCCTCTTGCGATCCGCGAGAACACATTCGTTGATATACGCCGCTACTTTCTCCGGCTCCCCCTCTACGATCGTCAGCTCGCCCTTCGGCGCATAGTGGCGGTATTTCATCCCCGGCGCCCTCGGTGCCTGTCCGCTGTCCGCCCGCAGGATCGTGACATCCGTTTCCACCGTGCCGAGCACCTCCCGCAGCATGTCCTCCGTCACATACCCGGGGCGGAGAATCTGCGGCGGACTGACCGTCAGATCAAGGATCGTCGATTCCAGTCCGATCCCGACCTCTCCGCCGTCGATGATCATGTCGATCCTGCCGTCCATGTCCTCCGAAACATATTTCGCGCGCGTCGGGCTGGGTCTCCCGGAGAGATTTGCGCTCGGCGCCGCGACAAAGCCGCCGCCGTATTCAATCAGCCGTCTCGCGATCTTATCGGACGGAAAACGGACTGCAACCGTATCCAGTCCCCCCGTCGTCTCCCGCGGCACACAGTCCGCCTTCTTTAAGATTACCGTCAGCGGTCCCGGCCAGAACGCATCTGCGATCCGATACATCTCCTCCGGAATCTCCGACGCGATTTTTTCCAGATCTTCCAGTCTGCAGATATGGACGATCAGCGGATTATCCGAGGGTCTTCCCTTCGCCGCATAAATCTTCGCGGAGGACTCCCTGTTCAGCGCATCCCCGCCAAGTCCGTACACCGTCTCTGTCGGGAACGCGACGAGACCGCCCGCACGCAGAATCTGCCCGGCGCTGCGCAGCGCTTCCTCCTCTGCCTCCGAAAAGTCCCCGCCGCTTCTTTCTATTTTTACCGTTACCGTATTCATCATTCCTGACACTTTCCGTTTCTGTATCTGTGAACGCTTCACTTCTCCATTATATCCCACCGGCAATCTCAAAACAACCGGATTTTTCACAAAGTATTCAGATATTGCAGAATCCCCATCTGAATTGCCCACGCGAGCTGCTCCTGATATTCCTCAGAACAGAGCTTTTCCGCCTCCGCACTGTTGGAGAGAAAGCCGCACTCCACGATAACAATGGGAATGCCCGTCTTTTTCAGCAGATAATAGCTGTCGTTCGCCTTGATCTGTCGTTTGTTCTCCGGATCCGCCTTTTCGATCAGCTGTCTCTGGATCCGCTCCGCGAGACTCTGCCCTTCCGCACTCCCCGTGTAGTAAAAAACCTGTGCGCCGTGGACATACTCTTCCGGATAGCTGTTCTGATGAATGCTGACCGTTACCTGCGGTGCGGCCGCGTCGATCCGCTCGATCCTGCGCTTCATATCCTGCACTTTTTTGTTCGGGGCATCCGCATCATAAAGCCCGTTTTCATCCTCTCTTGTCATCACGACCCTGACGTCGTTTGCCTCGAGATACTTCTTTACCTTTTCCGCAATCCGTAAATTGACGTCCCTTTCCTTTGCGCCGTTGATCCCGACCTTTCCCGGATCATCCCCGCCGTGTCCCGCATCGATCACGACGCAGTATCTGCCGTCCTCCGCGCCGGCGACGCCCCGTCCTGCCGTGTAAGCATAGGTTTCCCTCCCGACATATACCAGCAGCGCCAATACGCAAAGTACGGCTGCCGCCGAAAGAAGTCTCTGATTCCATTTATTCACGCCATCCCCCGTTTCCGCACGCGCCCGTCTGCGCATGGCAAATCGTCCTTCCGTTATATATATTCTCATTCATTTTTCTTTAATACCTTCCAAAAGTATTGCAATGTATGTTTTTTTCGTCTAAAATTACGGTAACGGTTATGTTATGTCAGGAATGTCCGTCAGGACGGATAGGGAGGTCTGCGTGTGGAAAAAAATCGAAAAAAGGCCGCGGCGGTATTAGCCGTTCTCGCCGTCTGCTGTCTTTTGGCTGCCGCTTTCCTGTTCATACGCCGCTCGCAGAATGACCGGCACACACAGGATATCCTGAACGGACTGCGCGCTTCTGCCGAGGCTTCTCAGCCGTCTGAAGAAATGCCGCGGCCTGCCGCCTCAACGGAGGTCTCTCCCGCCGCAACGCCCGAACCGTCGTCCGAACCGGAGCCTGAGATCACTCCGGAGCCGACACCCGCGCTGACAGAGAACCCTTATCGCGACAGCTTTCTTGCAAACAGCGATATGGCGGCGTGGCTTCAGATCCCGGGTACAAAAATCGACTACCCCGTCATGTGGACGCCCCGGGATGAGGAATACTATCTGCGCCGCGGCTTTGACGGTTCTTCCGACAAAAACGGCTGTCTGATCCTTGATACCGACAGCTGTCTCGATCCGCTTACGACCAACCTGATCATTCACGGACACAACATGAAATCCGGCGCAATGTTCGGAACGCTCGCCGAATATGAGGACGAAGAATACTGCAAAGCGCATCAGACGATCACGCTCTACACAAAGGAATGTCAGCGCAATTATGAAGTGATTGCCGTATTCCGCTCCCAGGTCTTTAAAAAGCGCGATCAGGTCTTTAAATTCTATCAGTTCTTTCAGGCGGATACCGCAGAAGAGTTTGAAGACTTTTATCAGAACATAAAGGCTTTGTCCCTGTATGACACAGGCGTAACGGCGCAATTTGGAGATCACCTCATCACGCTCTCCACCTGCTCTTACCATGTGACAAACGGGCGGTTCGTCGTCGTTGCAAAGGAAGTCGAAAGCGGCGACAGCTATCTTCCGTTTACAGAATAAAAAAGGAAAACCAAAGGAGGAACATCATGAAAAAGAAATGGAAAGCGCTTGTATCCACACTCATGGCAGCATTGCTTCTCGCCCTGCTTCCGGACAGCAGTCTGCTGACCGCACACGCAGCGGAGGCAAAGACCTACTCCGTCAGATATTTCGGCGGAGACATCAACGACTGGCGCTATGTCGAGGGAAGCACGTTTGGTGATGATGCCTATCACCGCGAGCTCTATTATCTGAATCTGGAATTAAAAGAAGGGGATGCCGTTGTCGTATACCCCGGAGATCCGAATGCCCCGGAGCTTCATCTCTCCGATGTCGTACTCGGCAATCTGACCGTCGCCCAGAACGCTAACGCCATCATCTTCACGGGCGGCGTAAAGGACTGCTATGTACTGGCGGGAGCCTTTTCCGCGATCAACGGCAATGTCACGAACGCCTTTCTCTATGATGCCGTAACCTGTAACTTTAACGATAACGTACTGGATATGACGCTCTACTATTCAGATACGAGAAGCTCCAACATCAGCTGTGCCGGAACCGTCGGACATTTCAGATCGGAAACCTATGCGGGTGTCACCAACACAGAATGCTTTGACATTCCGCTGAACTGCATGAGAATCACGGACGGCACCTACCAGATCCTTCGTTCCTATCCAACTCCCTCCGAGGCTTATCTGGCGGCAAAGAACGGCTCTGCCGCTGCCCCGGCGGATACTCCTGCGGAAAACACGGATGCCGCACAGACTCCCGCAGCGGACGCAGATGAATATGACGCGGTTCCGAAGACCGGCGATTTCAGCGCCGTCGTTCCCCTTGTCTGCGCCGCCGTCCTGCTTTTTGCCGGAAGCTGCTGCCTTTACAGAAAACCGGAAAACTGATACAAAGCGCCCGGATGCCGTTTCTGACATCCGGGCGTTTCCTTTTTTCATATGATGCGTTGCCTATTGTCCGATTCCCGTCGGGCACGCCGGCGGCAGCTCCTGCTACGACGGAATTACAGCTCATTCGTCTTAAATATAGAATACCCCTCGTAATAATAGCTGTGGTCAATACCTTTCATATAAATCTCGCGGTCACCTGTTTTATCAGTCAATGCCCGTTTTAATACATGTTTGATCTCAATATCTTTAACCGGACTGCGTTCCATCGCCAAAAGGTAATCTTCTTTATCTACCAGACTCCAATCGACAACCTGACCTAATTCTTTTTTCAAAATTAAATCAAGCCAGATTCTCGTGCTTCTGCCATTACCCTCACGAAACGGATGTGCAATGTTCATTTCCACATATTTTTCTATAATTT
>CAZVWN010000103.1:4515-8731 GCA_964631065.1 uncultured Acetatifactor sp. | reverse complement strand
GTCCCCACCAGAGCTGACGGCTGATACACCAGTCGCGGATATTGTCCGTCCAGTTAAAATAATTCTTCTCCATGCGCTCCGGGATCAGACGGATCTCACCGCTTTTTACCGCCGCTACCGCAGGCTTTATCAGCTCGTCCATCTTTACGAACCACTGCTCCTTAACGAGCGGCTCGATCGTCGTCTTACAGCGGTCGTGCGTCCCGACATTATGGCTGTAATCCTCAATCTTTACGAGCAGTCCCAGCTCATCCAGTTCCTTTACGATCGCCTCACGCGCCGCATACCGGTCCATGCCCTCGAACTTTCCGCCGTTGGCATTGATCGTCGCGTCATCATTCATGACATTGATGACGGGAAGATTATGGCGCTTTCCGACCTCGAAGTCATTCGGGTCGTGCGCGGGCGTAATTTTTACGACACCCGTGCCAAACTCCCTGTCAACATAAGTGTCAGTTACGATCGGAATCACACGGTTCATGAGCGGGAGCAGAACGCTTCTGCCGATCAGATGCCGATACCGCTCATCCTCCGGATGGATGGCAACCGCCGTATCGCCCAGCATGGTCTCCGGACGCGTCGTCGCAAACGTTAAAAATTCCGTTGTGCTCGGCGTACCGTCCTCATTCATGAGCGGATATTTAATGTGCCAGAAATGTCCCGCCTGCTCCTGATATTCTACTTCCGCATCAGAGATAGAGGTATTACATACCGGACACCAGTTGATGATACGGGAACCCTTGTAAATATATCCCTTTTCGTGCATTTTTACGAAAACTTCCGTAACCGCCTGATTGCAGCCCTCGTCCATCGTAAAACGCTCTCTGTCCCAGTCGCAGGAGGAGCCCATCTTCTTTAACTGCGAAATGATCCTTCCGCCGTACTCCTTCTTCCAGTCCCAGGCTCTCTCTAAGAATTTCTCTCTGCCGAGATCGTGCTTGTCGATGCCCTGCTCCTTCAGCTTCTCGATGATCTTAACCTCCGTCGCGATGGAAGCGTGATCCGTTCCCGGCTGCCAGAGCGCATTGTATCCCTGCATCCGCTTAAACCGGATTAAAATATCCTGCATCGTGTTATCCAGTGCATGTCCCATGTGAAGCTGTCCCGTAATATTTGGCGGCGGGATCACGATCGTAAACGGTTTCTTTGTATGATCCACCTCCGCATGAAAATACTTCTTTTCCAGCCATTTTTCGTACAGTCTGTCCTCAATCCCCTTGGGATCGTAGGTCTTCGCCAGTTCCTTTCCCATCGCTGCCTCCTTCTTAGCATTTCCTGCCATTTTTGCAAATTGCGCCATAAGGCACACAAAAAACAAACGCCCTCTGCCGACGTCTGTCAGCAAAGGGCGTATTTCTACGCGGTACCACCTTTGTTCGCAGCTTCCTTACGGTCACTGCCTCCGTGACTTCCTGCAAAGTCCTATCCGCTAACGGGGATAAAGCGTGAAACCCTACTCTTCCTGCTCTTTACAGTCTTCGGATCTCCGGCTCGGAAGCTACCTTCCGCATTCCTTCCTTTAAGCAGCCTTTCAGCGTCCTTTACGGACAGCCGCTCTCTCTTGTAAGGGAAAATGCCTACTCCTCTTCGTCACAGCCTTTCGTTTTCATGAGAAAAATATAGACTATCCTTCCGCTTTTGTCAAGTACCCCCGTATCTTTTTTACTTCGTAACAGTTCAGCCGTAAATAAGCGGCGTGCGCCTTCCCGTCTCTCCTACAGCTCCTTCGCGGCCTCTCTGATCGCCGCCATCAGCTCCTCATAGGTATCATATGCCGCAAGCTCAGGATTTTCCGCCTTGATTTTCTCCGTGCTTCTGAATAAAAAGCCCGCCCGGCTCGCCTTGATCATCCCGAGATCGTTATAGCTGTCTCCGCTTGCGATCGTCTCATAGCCGATCGACTGCAATGCCTTTACCGTCGTCAGCTTGGAATTTTCGATCCGCATCCGGAAGCCCGTGATCTCTCCGTCCGCCGCAACCTCCAGCGTATTACAGAAAATCGTCGGCATCCCGAGCTTTTTCATCAGCGGTGCCGCAAACTGCGTAAAGGTATCGCTGATAATGATGACCTGTGAAAAGCTCCGCAGCTCATCCAGAAATTCCTTTGCGCCGGGAAGCGGCTCGATCTTTTCGATCGTGTCCTGAATTTCCTTTAAGCCCAGACCGTGCTCCTTCAGGATGCCGATCCGCCAGCGCATCAGCTTATCGTAATCCGGCTCATCCCGCGTCGTCTTCTTCAGCTCCGGAATGCCGCTCGCCTCCGCAAACGCGATCCAGATTTCCGGAACCAGTACACCCTCAAGATCCAGACATGTAATATACATATTTTTCCCTCCATTGTTTCTTTAGACTTTTCCGCTGATCTTACGTCTCTCAAAGAAATTATCCACAGACTGCCGGATTTCATCAGGCGGCAGGGTCTTTAACAGATACCCGTCCGGTTTCAGCGCCATCACCTGCATAACGCTTTCCCTGTCTCCCTTTCCCGTGAGAAAAATGACCGGAATGTCCGCAAATTCCATCTCGCTGCGGATCATCTCCAGCACCTGCTTTCCGTCCACGATCGGCATCTCATAATCCAGCAGGACGAGATCCGGACGGTTCGTCGAGAGATATTTGATCGCCATCGCGCCGGAATTTGCAAGGACAACCTGATATTTGTCCTCCAGCCAGCCCTTTACGTTGCGCAAAACCGCTCCGGAATCGTCCACGACAAGCACGATCTTTTTATTGTGCTTCGCCTCCGTCTTCATATATCCGTCCAGCTCTCCGCATACCTCGTTGACATTCAGCGGCCGCTGAAACTCTTTTTTTATCATACTCGCCGGAATACTCTTATGTACCTCGTCCAGCTCCTGCACGCCGCCCGTGACGAACAGCGGAATCTCATTTTCCACGACCGTATCCTTCAGGTAGATCAGTCCCTGCTGCAGATCCTTCAGCTCTTCCTCCGCAAAGAGAAAGACCGCCTCCGCCTCCTTCAGCGCCCGACAGAGAGAATCGATCTCCACCCTCGAGACGAGCGTCTCATAGTTCATTTCCTCCAGCTTGTTCTTCAGAGAAGTCACAAGATAACCCTGTGTCTGAGATACCAGCAATATCTTATGTGTTCTTTTTTCTTCCATAACAGATGTCTATCCTCCCTCTATCTGTTTTCCAAAGCCGCCGCGATATCCTCCCGCATCGCCAGCACTGCCGCGCGCGCCGCATCGGCATATGCCTTTTCTCCATATCCTGCATACTGCTCCTGCTGATAAGCCGCAATGATGCCGCGGGAAGAATTGATGATCGCGCCCAGTCCGTCCTCATTGAAGAAATGCACCAGATCCGCGCCTTTCCCGCCCTGTGCGCCATACCCCGGAACAAGGATAAACGTCTTCGGCATCAGCTTTCTCAAAATCCTTCCCTGCTCGGGATAGGTCGCGCCGACTACGGCGCCGACATAGCTGTAATCGCCGCTCTCCGGCATACATGCCGCGCCCCATGCCGCAACCTGCTCTCCGACAAGCTCATAGAGCGGTCTGCCGTCGATCGTCCGATCCTGAAACTCCCCGCTGCTCGGGTTCGAGGTCTTCACAAGGACAAAGATACCCTTTTTCTCCTCCGTACAGACCTTCATAAACGGCTTTACCCCGTCCGAGCCCAGATACGGATTCACGGTCACAAAGTCCTCGTCAAAGCCGGCATAGCTTTTACTGCCGATCTGCACCTTCCCGAGATGTCCGACCGCGTATGCCTCGGAGGTCGAACCGATATCTCCGCGCTTGATATCGCCGATGACGACCAGCCCCTTTTCCTTACAGTAATCCACCGTCTTCTGAAAAGCGGTCATGCCCGGAATCCCGAACTGCTCGTACATGGCAATCTGCGGCTTCACGGCGGGAATCAGGTCATAAACCGCGTCCACGATCCCCTTATTGTACTGCCAGATCGCCTCCGCCGCGCCCTCAGGCGTCTCGCCGTATTCCGAAAAAGCTTTTTTCTGAATATACTCCGGCACAAATTTCATCATCGGATCGAGTCCCACCACGATCGGTGCATTTGTCTTTTTGATTCCTGCTATCAGTCTGTTGATCATATTCTCTCCTCCGCGCCCGTTTTCCGGACACTTTTCTTTCTCCTTCTTTATCCGCCATTTTCTTTATCGGCAGATCCGTACACCGTCTTCATACCCGCGCCGCAAAAACAGCTGTTTTTTATACAGGCAGACCAAACG
>CAZVWN010000103.1:1267-4415 GCA_964631065.1 uncultured Acetatifactor sp. | reverse complement strand
GCCGCATGCAGCTGTTCCGCATAACTGCGGATGTTGGACGCGTTGACATATTTTTTCTGACTGCCGCCGTCCAGCACGACCAGCGTAGGCGCCTGCATGACACCATAGCGCTGCGCCAGCTCCATATTTTCCTCCGCGTCGACAACGACGTACTCCGTATCCTTCAGATATTCCTTCGCCATCTTACAGTTCGGGCAGGTCTTTGTCGTAAAGAGATACCGTACATTCTCCGGCTGCTGCTTTGCCGTTTCCTGTCCGGATGATTCGGAAAGCGCTTCCCCTGCCGCGCGCATCGGATGCTTCATCACGGAACGGGCAATATCATATTCCTTCCTGTTTGCGTACTCCTGCAGCTTCCCGTCGTTCCAGTTCTGCACAGGGCGGTAATATCCCGTGATCCGGCTGTAGACCTCCGTTCCCGCACCGCAGTGAGGGCAGACCTTGACCTCGCCGGCAAGATACCCGTGCGTCTTACAGATGGAATATGTCGGCGAAAGCGTATAATACGGTAATTTATAATTCTGCGCGATCGTCCGCACCAGCGACGCAGCCGCCTTCCAGTCCGGCAGCTTCTCGCCGAGGAACGCATGGAACACGGTTCCCGACGTATAGAGCGTCTGCAGCTCATCCTGAATGTCCAGCGCATCGAAAATGTCTGCGGTACAGTCCACGGGAAGATGGGAGGAATTCGTATAATACGGCGTATCTCCCGGTTTTCCCGCCGTCCGGATCGCCGGCCAGCGCTTTCTGTCATGCTTTGCAAGACGGTAGGTCGTACTCTCCGCCGGCGTTGCCTCGAGGTTATACAGATCCCCGTACTGCTCCTGATAATCGGAAAGACGGTTGCGCATATGGTTCAGCACCTTCTTCGCAAACTCCTGCGTTTTCGCATCCGTCATATCGGCGCGCAGCCAGTTCGCATTTAAGCCGACCTCGTTCATGCCGATCAGACCGATCGTCGAAAAATGATTCTCAAAGGAACCGAGATACCGCTTCGTATAAGGGTAAAGTCCCTCCGCCAACAGCTTCGAGATCACGCCGCGCTTGATCTTTAACGACCGCGCCGCAATATCCATCATGCGGTTCAGTCTTGCGAAAAATTCATCCTCATTCGAGGAAAGATACGCGATCCTCGGCAGATTGATCGTGACAACGCCGACGCTTCCCGTACTCTCGCCCGAGCCGAAGAAGCCGCCCGTCTTCTTGCGCAGCTCCCGCAGATCCAGCCGCAGACGACAGCACATGCTCCGCACGTCGCTCGGCTGCATGTCCGAATTGATGTAGTTGGAAAAATACGGCGTGCCGTACTTTGAAGTCATCTCAAACAGGAGTCTGTTATTCTCCGTATCGGACCAGTCAAAATCCTTTGTGATGGAGTATGTCGGAATCGGATATTGGAAGCCTCTTCCGTTCGCGTCTCCCTCGATCATCGTCTCGATGAACGCCTTGTTTACCATATCCATCTCTTTTTTGCAGTCCTTGTATTTAAACTCCATCTCCTCACCGCCGACGATCGCCGGAAGCTCCGCGAGATCGTCGGGTACCGTCCAGTCGAGCGTGATATTGGAAAAAGGTGCCTGCGTTCCCCAGCGGCTCGGCGTATTGACCCCGTAAATGAACGCCTCGATACACTTCTTTACCTCGCCGTAGCTGAGATGATCCACTTTGACAAACGGCGCAAGATAGGTGTCAAAGGAAGAAAACGCCTGAGCGCCCGCCCACTCGTTCTGCATAATGCCGAGGAAGTTCACCATCTGGTTGCAGAGCACGGAGAGATGCTTCGCCGGAGCGGAGGTGATCTTTCCGGTAATGCCGCCCAGTCCCTCCTTTATCAGCTGCTTTAAGGACCAGCCCGCACAATATCCCGTGAGCATGGAGAGATCGTGGATATGGATGTCCGCATTTCTGTGCGCCTCGGCAATCTCCTCATCATAAATCTCCGACAGCCAGTAATTCGCCGTGACCGCGCCGGAATTGCTTAAGATCAGTCCGCCGACGGAATATGTGACCGTGGAATTTTCCTTAACCCGCCAGTCCTCAACCTTGACATAGCTGTTGACAACCTCTTTATAATCCAGAATCGTCGAGGTCATGGTACGCATCTTCTCCCGCTGCTTACGATAGAGGATATAAGCCTTTGCGACCTCCTCATACCCCGCCTGTCCGAGCACGCGCTCCACGCTGTCCTGAATGTCCTCGACATGGATCATGCCGTCCTTTACCCTGTCCTGAAAATCCGCCGTCACGCGAAGCGACAATAGATCAATGATATCGTTCGTATAACTCATCTGCGTCGCCGTAAACGCCTTCATGATGGCGTCGTTAATCTTCACCAGCGTAAAATCCGCTTTTTCCCCATTTCTCCTGATTACCTGCATAATCCCGTAAACCCTCCAAATCCTTTTCCTTCCCCGGCAAGCATTCCGGAGCTTCTTTTGTACCGCAGTAATCCGATCCGCAAAAGCCGTTCCGGCATCAGAAAACACTTTTTCCCGCCGCACCGCGCTCTCTGCCTGACCGCTACCATCCATCTTACCATCCCCTACCCCAAAAGTCAATGAGCGGCGGCAAATGAAATACAAGATATAGTAGTTTCAATTTTCAAGGCGGAAGATTTTGTATCCTTCAGGGCGCTTCCCTGCGGACTTTCCGACGGGAGAACCGGTGTTTTACGTTTCGTGAAATTTTATTTCTGCCCGTTTCATTTTTATTGAAGTTCTAAACTCCGCTTCTACCCTGTCCAAAATCGGATACAATAATTGGTAACAGTTTACGAAATGTACTGTTTATGATGAACGTACCGGAAGGACATACGCCAAATGACGATAGGAAAAATCCTCACTGAACTGAGAAAAGAAAGAGAAATCGGGCAGAAAGAGCTTGCCGCATACCTGAATGTTTCAGTGGGCACCGTGTCGAATTACGAAAACGGCGTACACTTCCCCGATCTGGCGACCTTGTGCAGACTCGCGGATTTCTTCGGCGTGACGACGGATTATCTGCTCGGAAGAACCTCCTACCGCAAGGATCCGGCTGTCCTCAACCGCCGCGTTTCCGATCAGTACACGATCACCGATATCGTAAACACCGTGCTGACCTTTGAGAGCAGCAGCGTCGATCACCTCATGGATTACGCAAGATACCTTCA
>CAZVWN010000103.1:0-1167 GCA_964631065.1 uncultured Acetatifactor sp. | reverse complement strand
GTTCCGGCTATCTCGTCGAGAGAAACGCATACTCCCGTTTCGCCTGTTCATCGTCCGGATAATTCTTCAGATAATTTCCCAAAAGCGTATATGCCTGTCCGTATTCCTGCAAATATTCATATGCCACAATCTCATTAAAGGACAGACTCTGCTGCATCCCGCTTTCTCCAAGTTCGATTCCTGCCTGAAAGGCTTCCAGCGCCTTTTGGTACTCCCCCTTCGCCATCTCGCACAGTCCCAGCTGATTATACAGCTCGGAGGTTCCCTCATATTTTGCAAGGTAGCTGTTATAGACGCTCGCGGCATAGTTATAATCGCCCGTTGCCTCATAGGAACGCCCGAGATACAGATAACTGCTGACGCCGCCCTTCTCCCGCGCCTCCTCCAGTGCAAGACACGCCTTCCGGTATTCCCCCAGATAATAGTAAATCCGCCCGATGACGTAGTTATCTATCTGCTTCTCTCCGGATGCCAGCGCGGCCTGAAGATATTCCCGTCCCGCCTCCTGATAACCGAACCGGGCAAGCACCTCATAAATGCTGATCAGCCTGTCATAATTCTTCGGATCCATGGAGATCACGCGGTCAAAATCCTCCTTTGCCGCCTGAAAATCTCCGAGATACATGCGGACATTTCCCCTTAAGAAGCAGGCTTCCTCTTCCCCGGGATGCAGGGCAAGAATGGCGTTATAGGTTTCCTCCGCCTCGCCATACTGCCCGTTCTTTGTATAAGCCGCAGCGAGATAATAGTTGATATCAAAATCAATATCCTGTACAAAACCGTCGCTTTCATGCAGCGAATCCAGAAAAGCGTCAATCGCCTCCCCGTATTCCGCAAGTCCCATGTAGGCGATTCCCCTGCTCCGTTCAATCAGCCGGAGGTTTCCGCCCTCCTGCTCCGCAAGGGAAAGCTCCTCCAGCGCCCCCTGATAGTCAAGGCTTCTGATCAGCTCCGTCGCCGTGTCCAGTCTCGTCTGTCCGCTGCCGCAGCCGGTCAGCAGCGCGCACGAAAGAAGCCCTGCCGACATAAGAAGCCCGACGTTTCTTTTCCGGCTGCCGCCGGTTTTATCCTGTCTCTTAGTTTCCTTTTCGTTTTCCCGGATCACTCTCAACTTTTCCTCACTCCTACATTCCAACCGCGTAACGGACAGCTTTCGTCCCTTTTGCC
>CAZVWN010000102.1:0-8808 GCA_964631065.1 uncultured Acetatifactor sp. | reverse complement strand
AATGCACATGGCCACAAGCAGCGCACTCTGGAGCCGCCGGTGCTTACACGGCGTACTGTGGCGTGTTACGCACCGCTGCGTGCGGAAGGTAGCGAAAGCGTGCCTGCGGTGGTCTGTGCATTTTGTGCAACGTCACTTGAAGAAGTATGAGTTTTGCAATTACTTAATTAAAAGGATTAAGATGAAAGGAGACAGAGTCATGGAATTGACGGACATCAGAGAGCTGTACCGCAGCAGAGAGCAGTACATCGGAAAAGAAGTCACGGTAGGAGGCTGGGTGCGAAATAACCGGGATTCAAAGAATTTCGGCTTCCTTGTCATAAACGACGGCACCTTTTTTGAACCTTTACAGGTAGTATACGGAGACGGACTGCCTAATTTTCAGGAGCTTTGCAAAATGAATGTCGGCGCGGCGCTGGTGATCACGGGTTTGATCGTTGCAACGCCGGATGCGAAGCAGCCCTTTGAGATGCAGGCGAAGGAAGTGCTGGTAGAGGGCGTTTCCACGGCGGATTATCCCTTACAGAAAAAGCGTCATTCCTTTGAATATCTGCGCACGATCCCGCATCTGCGTCCGAGAACCAACACCTTTCAGGCTGTGTTCCGCGTGCGCTCGCTGATCGCTTATGCGATCCACAGCTTCTTTATGGAGCGTGGCTTTGTCTATGTCCATACGCCGCTCATCACGGGAAGCGACTGTGAGGGCGCCGGAGAGATGTTCCAGGTGACGACGATGGATCTTGCGAACGTGCCGAAGACGGAAGACGGCGGTGTGGATTACAGTCAGGACTTTTTCGGGAAGCCGACCAACCTGACGGTGAGCGGACAGCTCAATGTCGAGACTTACGCGTTTGCGTTTAAGAACGTGTATACATTCGGACCGACCTTCCGTGCGGAAAATTCCAACACGACCCGCCATGCGGCAGAGTTCTGGATGATCGAGCCGGAGATGGCGTTTGCGGATCTGAAGGATGATATGCTGCTTGCGGAGAGCATGCTGAAATATGTGATCCGATATGTGTTGGAGCATGCGCCGGAGGAGATGGCGTTCTTTAATCAGTTTGTGGACAAGGGGCTGATCGAGAGACTGGAGCATGTCGCAAATTCCGATTTCGGACATGTTACTTATACGGAAGCGATCGAGCTGCTCAAGGAGCATAATGACAGATTTGACTATAAGGTATTCTGGGGCTGCGATCTGCAGACGGAGCATGAGAGATATCTGACGGAGGAAATTTTCAAGCGTCCTGTCTTTGTGACGGATTATCCGAAGGAGATCAAAGCGTTTTACATGAAGCTGAATGAGGACGGAAAGACCGTTGCGGCAATGGACTGTCTGGTACCCGGGATCGGTGAGATCATCGGCGGTTCCCAGCGTGAGGATAAGCTCGAGCTTCTGGAACAGCGGATGGATGAGCTGGGACTGAACAAGGAGGATTACGGCTTTTATCTCGATCTGCGCAGATACGGCTCCGTGCGCCATGCGGGCTTCGGACTTGGCTTCGAGCGCTGCGTCATGTATCTGACGGGTATGGGGAATATCCGTGATGTCGTTCCGTTCCCGAGAACCGTAAATAACTGTGAATTATAAATTTAAGATTTTTCCAGGTGAAAAGCATACCGAAATGTGGTATGCTTTTTTTATGAGAAAAGGGAATGAAAAAAGAGATAAGGAAAACTGCATAAAAACAAACGGTATCAGGGCAGACCGTATCGGGAGACTTCTGTTCGCCGGAGCATTGTCCGCAGCGGTGGCGCTGTCTGCGGCGGAGCCGTTTATTGTCCGTGCGACGACGATCAGCGAGGTTCAGCAGGATATCAAGGACCATCAGGCGCAGATTGATGAGATCAACAGTCAGATCGCGGCGTATGAGGATGAACAGGATCTGATCGAGGAGCAGATTGCGGATCTGAACGCGGAAATCGTCAACACGATGGCGAGTATCGGACTGTTGGAGGAGCAGATCGGACTGAAGGAGACGGAAATTACAGAAAAAGAAGGGCAGATCGGCGATAAGACGGTACAGATCGGCGAGACGGAGACGGCGTATTACGAGGCGGTGGAACGGGAGGAGAGCCAGCGGCAGAATATGATCGACTGTACCCGCATGATGTATGAGAACAGCGATGAAACCTATATCAGCTCTATTTTTTCGGGAAAAGGTCTTTCCGATGTCCTGAATCAGATGGATTATGTGGAACGGGTCTATGAATACAGCATGAGCCGTCTGGACGCTTTTATCGAGACAAAGAATCAGGTGCATGAGCTCTGGGACCGTCTCGAGCTGGAAAAGGCGGAGCTGGAGCAGCAGAAGAGCGGGCTGGAGGAGGATAAGGCAGGGCTGGAGTCCGATCAGGCGCAGCTTAGCGATCTGAAGGCGGATCTCGATGTCAAGCTTGCAAAGAAAAAGAAGGAATCCGCAAATTACGAGGCGGAGATTAAGAAGGCGCAGAAGCAGGCGGCTGCCGCAAAGAAGCTTTTACAGCAGGATCAGCAGAAATTAAAACAGCTGCAGACGGCGCAGAATGCGGCAAACATGACGATTGCGACAACGGATTATACGGCAGTCATTGACGCGGCGACGGGAAGCGAGCTTGGAAAAAGAATAGCAAAGTATGCGTGTCAGTTTATCGGGAATCCTTATGTGATGGGAGGGACGAGCCTGACGGGCGGAACCGACTGCTCCGGCTTTACTTACCGGGTCTATCAGGATTTCGGCTACAGCATTCCGCGAACCTCCTATCAGCAGCGCAGTGCGGGAACGTCGGTTTCCTACGACAGCGCGCAGCCGGGAGACTTAATCTGCTACGACGGACATGTTGCCATGTATATCGGAAACGGGCTGATCGTTCACGCGAGCAGCTCGAAGACGGGAATCAAGGTCAGCCGTGCGCAGTATCGGACGATCCTTGCCGTGCGGAGAATCGTGCAGTAGATATCAAACAGGAAAGAAGGCAGTGTCCGCAGGAGGACATGAGGAGAGAGGATGAATATTATTATAGCCGGAGACGGTAAGATGGGGGCGACGCTGGCGAGACAGCTGTCCGCCGAGGGGGATGACCTGACGCTGATCGACGCGGATCCCGGCGTGCTGGAATCCAGTGAGGAGCGTTATGATGTCATGGTCGTACAGGGAAACTGTGCGTCCATGGACGTGCTGATCCGGGCGGGCGTAAAGGAAGCGGATCTGCTGATCGCGGTCGCGGGAGCGGATGAGGTCAATCTGCTCTGCTGCATGACGGCGCACGGACTGAATCCGAAGCTCCATACGATCGCGCGCGTGCGGAATCCGGAATATACGGATCAGATTTACGGGATGCGGGATATGTTTGCCCTGTCCATGGTCGTCAATCCGGAAAAACAGGCGGCGGCAGAGATGGCAAGACTGCTCCGGTATCCGGGCTTCTTAAAGCGCGATACCTTTGCGAAGGGGCGCGTGGAGATCGTCGAGCTGCGGCTGGATGAAAACAGCAGACTCTGCAACGTCGCGCTGAATGACATGAACAGCATCGTAAAATGTAAGATCCTTGTCTGCGCGGTTCTGCGGAACGGAACTGCGGTTGCGCCGGACGGTCATTTCGTTCTGCGGGAGGGAGACCGGATCTTTGTGACGGCGCCTGCAGATACACTGACGCTGCTTTTAAAGAATCTCGGCATCATCACGCATAAGGTAAAGCGTGTGATCTTATGCGGCGGCGGCAGGGTCAGCTATTATCTGGCGAAGCAGCTGCACAAAAGCGGGATCGGGGTGCAGCTGATCGAGCGGGATCGCGAGCGGTGCGAACAGCTGGCGGCGATGCTTCCGGATGCCTGTATCATACACGGTGATGCGAGCAGTCAGTTCCTGCTGGAGAGCGAGGGGATTGCGCAGTGTGACGCACTGGTAACGCTGACGGGGTTAGACGAGCTGAACATGATCGTTTCCATCTACGGAACGGGCTGCGGCGTGCCGCAGGTCATCACGAAGCTGGGCAGACTTGACAATGCGAACATTCTGGGGAATCTTGCGCTCGGAAGCGTCGTCAGTCCGAAGGAGCTCTGCTGTAATACCATCGTCCGGTATGTGCGCGCCATGAAGAATCAGACCGGCGCTGCGCTGACGATGCATACGATCGCAGACGGACAGGCAGAGGCGCTGGAATTTCTTGTGGATGAGAATACAAAGCATTGCGGCGAGCCGCTGAAGCAGCTGAAGCTGAAGAAGGGCGTTCTTGTCGTATGTATCACAAAGGGCGCAGCACTCGAGATCCCGAACGGTGATTCCTGCTTTGCGCGCGGCGATACCCTGGTCATTGTGACAAACAGCGGAAAGGGAATCTATCAGCTCAACGATATTTTTGAATGACGGGTGGCGGAAGCATGAATTATAAAATGATAGGAAAATTTATCAGCAGAATCCTTCTGATCGAAGGAGTATTTATGCTGCCGGCGCTGCTGATCAGTCTGTTTTCGGGCGAATATCCGACGGTCGTGGCATTTTTGGAGACGCTGGCGGTGGTATTGGCGGCGGCAGGACTGCTGGCGTTTCCGGGGCGCGGCTCAAAAAGATCCTTTTATGCGCGGGACGGGCTTGTCTGCGTCGGCTTGAGCTGGATTTTAATGAGTCTGCTCGGCGCGCTGCCGCTCTATTTTTCCGGCGTGACGCCGCAGTTTATCGATGCCTTTTTTGAGATGGTTTCCGGCTTTACGACGACGGGCGCAACCATATTTTCTGCGGTTGAGGAGCTTCCCCGCGGAATCCTTTACTGGAGAAGCTTTTCTAACTGGCTGGGCGGCATGGGCGTGTTGGTATTCCTGCTTGCGATTTCCTCGACGGCGGGAAGCGATAACGGTTTTACGATGCATCTGCTGCGCGCGGAAAGCCCGGGACCGGACGTGGGAAAGCTTGTCCCGAGGATGAAGCAGACGGCGGGGATTCTGTATCTTCTGTATATCGTGCTGACGGTGATCGCGATGCTCTTTTTACTGTTCGGCGGGATGCGTCCGTTTGATGCCGTCTGTACGGCGCTCAGCACGGCGGGCACGGGAGGCTTCGGGATACGCAACGACAGCATGGCGGGATACAGCCCGTATATACAGAATGTCTGTACCGTGTTTATGCTGCTGTTCGGGGTAAATTTTACCTGCTATTATCTGCTGTTGATCCGGAAGGTGAAAAATGTTCTGAAGGACGAGGAGCTGCGCCTTTATCTGGGCATTGCGGCGGGCGCGGTTCTTTTGATCGCATGGAATCTCGGAGATTTTTATGAAACAGTCGGGGAGACGCTGCGGCATGCCGCGTTTCAGGTAGCGACGGTCATGACGACGACCGGCTTTGCGACGGCGGATTTTGACCTCTGGCCGGAATTTTCCAAGACGATCCTGCTGTGTCTGATGTTTATCGGAGCGAGCGCGGGAAGTACCAGCGGCGGCTTCAAATGCGGCAGGGCGCTGCTTGTCATCAAAAGTCTGCGGCGGAGCGTGAGACAGATCGTGCATCCGCAGAAGGTTCAGGTCGTCAGGGTGAATGAACAGCCCGTCAGCGAGAAAATCCTGCAGAGTACGAATGCCTTTCTCGCGGCATATGCGATCCTGATCGGCATCAGCTTTCTGCTTGTCTCGATAGACGGCTTTTCGATTACCACAAATTTTTCCGCAGTGGTGTCCTGCTTTAACAATATCGGCCCCGGCTTTGAGATGGTCGGTCCGACCGGGAATTTTGCGGCATACAGTACCTTTTCCAAGCTGGTGCTGATTCTGGATATGCTCGCGGGACGGCTGGAGATCTTTCCGATTCTGATCCTGTTTTCCAAAACGACATGGAAGCACCGTTAAGGGGCGGGGAAGGCATGGCTCAAGCAGCGCTTGAGTTATGTTTTCCGGAAATGACGGTATGCCGTGTACTTTCGGGGCTTCGGCATTGCGTGAAAGGCAGCTCAAGAGATGCTTGCTGTACAATTGTATCCGCGCGGGGTATGATGAGGCTGTGAACACCGGTGAAGCAAAAAAATGAAAGAAAGAGGAACGGCAGAATGTTTGATACAAATAAGGTAGCGGATACGATTAAGCGTGCAAGAACAGAGCGGAATATGACACAGATGGATTTAGCGGATGAAATGGGGATCAGTTATCAGGCGGTGTCGAATTGGGAGAGAGGAAATTCGATGCCGGATATTTCCAAGCTGTCAGATCTGTGTAAAATCCTGAATATCAGTTTTGAGGAACTGGTCGGGGAAAGGATTCCGGAGACGGATACGGTAGAAAAGCTGCTGCGGGATGAAGATGCGGAGGTTTCCTTAAAGGAAATGGCGCAGATCGGACAGCTGGTCAGACCGGAGCAGATGGAAAACAGGGCAAATGCGGCAATAGAGAAAGGCGAAAAGCTGTCGCTCTCGGATCTGACGGGTCTTGCCCCTTTCGTGGAGAAGGAGACTTTGAGCAGACTGGCAGAAGAAATGGCGGAGGTGGATCTGCATAAGCTTTGCGGGATCGCACCGTTTTTGGAAGAAGAAACGCTGGATGCGATCGTGGACAGAACCCTGCAGCAGGAGGAGTGGGATGTGCGGGACGTTGTCGGTCTGGCGCCCTTTTTATCAGAGACGGAGATGCAGAGAATTGCGGAGCGTCTGGTTGCAAACGGCAGGGCAAAGGATCTTGTCATGATCGCGCCGTTTATGGAGAAGAAAGGGTTATCAAGGGTACTGGAAAGGGAAATATAGCGGACTGATTCGCAGTTTTTGGCTTTAAAACGCAGGGGATAATAATGCAGATTTACATTTGTGACGATGAACCGAAAATAGTATCTGACATAGCCGGGAAGGTAGCTGCATTGTTGCCGGAGAACGAAGTTCGCCTCTTTTCCTCCGGAGGCGAACTGCTTTCCGGTTTAAAGGAAAACACTTGTGACCTCCTTCTTTTAGACATCGATATGCCGGAGTTAACAGGACTTCAGGTGGCACGGGAGCTTACTGCCTTAAAGAAAAAGCCGTTGTTGGTTTTTGTTACGGGTCATGACGAGCTGGTATATGACAGTTTTCAGTATCATCCCTTCGCTTTTCTTAGAAAAAGCCGGTTTGATGCGGAAATTGAAAAGGTTTTGCAGGATTGCGTCAGGGAACTGGGAGAAAAGGAACGGCATTTTTGTTTTCGCTCCGATGGAAAGGATGTCTGTCTGCTGTTAGAGGACATTTTATACTTTGAGGCGGAAGGAAACTATTTAAAGATTGTTACGGAAAAGGAGATCTACCGTTTTCGGAGTACGCTTACGGCTGTGGAACATACCTTACGGAATTGTGGATTCCTTAGAATTCATAAGGGCTTTTTTGTCAATCAGGCATCCGTAAAGCTGTTGAATTCCGAGGAAGCTACTCTGCAAAATAACATCACGCTTCCTATCGGGAAAAGCTATACGAAAACCGTCCGGGAACAATTGTTGAGGTATATGCGAACATGAGAAAACAGAGAAGAACGGGACAGGATCCGGATATTTCAACGGAAAAATATTTGGAACTGCTGGCTCAAAAGTCGGAGTTAGAATATCTGCTGTCTAAGCAATCCGCGGAAGTAACCCATGCATCGCTTCAGGAAGAAGAAATCCGGACCCTCCATCAGAATGTACGAAAGCTGAAGCATGATATGAAGAATCATATGATGGTGTTGGCGTCTTATCTGAACAGTAATGACATTGAGGCGGCAAAGACCTATACTTCCGAGATATTGGATAAATTGAATGCCATGCACAGCTACATTGAAACGGGCAACTCTCTGCTAAATCACATTTTAAACGAAAAATTAGAGCTTGCCAGGGAGTGTGGAATTTCTGTTCAGGCGGAGATTGAAATACTGTCTTTTGCTTCTATGCGTAGTATTGATTTTTCGGCGTTGCTTACCAATCTTTTGGATAATGCCATTGAGGCCGGCCAAAAAGAAGAGAATCCTGAACTGCGTATCCGTATTGCGGCAGAGAGAGGGTATCAGACCATTCGTATAAAAAATCGAATTACGGCTTCAGTCCTGGATAAGAATCCGGAACTTTCTTCCACAAAAGAAGAAAAGGAACTGCATGGATTCGGGATTCCGCAAATCAGGGAAATTGTAGATCATTACAACGGGATGTACGATTTTTATGAGGAAGACGGATTCTTTTGCGCCGGTGTGTTTATCCCACAATAGCGACCGTTCATCCCATCCCCCTTGTCTCTGTAAAGTGTCAAATATATGATACACATGGTACATCGAATAATAAATAACACCGGAAGCCTGTTATTTGATGTATGAGTGAGGATAAGTCTGTGATTAGTTTTGAACATGTGAGTAAGTTTGTTTTGTCGGATGTAAGCATCCATATTCCGACGGGAACGACCGTAGGCCTCATCGGTGCCTCCGGGGCAGGAAAAACCACTTTCTTAAAGCTGGTCTGCGGATTGCTTCTGCCGGAGCAGGGTTTTGTTCATACCATGCGGAAAAATCCGGTTATCTGTCGGAGAGAGTCCGGGGTGTCTGTGAGGGCTATGTTAAACAACATTCCGCTGCTTGCCGACTACAATTCGGTAAAAAGCAATTTCGATGACTTGCAGATGATCTACCGAATCCCGGAGGACAGATACAAAGAAGAGTACCGGCGTCTCGCAGAGGCGCTTGGTTTTGGGGGATATGAGGCTGAACCGGTAAACGCATTGTCTTTGGGACAGCGGCGGCGTGCGGAGCTGGGAGCTTTGTTGCTTTCACATCCGAAGCTGCTTTTATTGGACGAGCCTACCATCGGGTTGGATCAAACGGCAAAGGAAAGTCTGCGCATGCTTCTTAAGGAGTATCAGAAGGAGGGAATG
>CAZVWN010000101.1:0-9108 GCA_964631065.1 uncultured Acetatifactor sp. | reverse complement strand
CACCGTCTCTATCCCCGTCGTCCAGGGGAACTGATCCACCGCGACCGCCTTTTCGACAACGTACCCGCAGTCCAGAAAGGTTTCCAGATCCCGCGCAAGGCTGGTCGGCTTACAGGAGATATAGACGATATGCTCCACGCCGTAGTTGATGATCTTCGGCAGCGCTTTCGGGTGGATCCCGTCCCTGGGCGGATCCAGAATGATCAGATCCGGCTTCTCCGCAATACCGTCAAGCACCTTTAAGACATCCCCCGCGATAAATTCGCAGTTGTCAAGCCCGTTTTCCGCGGCATTGCGCTTCGCCGCTTCTACCGCCTCCCCGACGATTTCCACGCCGATCACCTTCTTTGCAACCGGCGCCATCAGCTGTGCAATCGTTCCCGTTCCGCTGTACAGATCAAAGACAATTTTTCCGTTCGCGTTTTCCGGAACAGCCCCGCTCCCATCGGACGTCTGTCCGCCCAGATCCCCGACATACTCCCGCGCCGTTTCATAGAGCACCTCCGCGCTGTAGGAATTTGTCTGGAAAAAAGAAAAGACGGATATCCGGAATTTTAAGCCCAGAAGCTCCTCGTAAAAATAATCCTTGCCGTAAAGGATCTCCGTGCGGTCGCTCTGTACGACATCCGCCGGCGAATCATTGACAATATGTAAAATACCCGCGTAGCTTCCCTGCAGCTTCCTTTCCCGCTCCAAATCAAGAAGCACATCAAGAAAGCCCTGCAAGAGCTCTTCCTGCGTTTTCTCTGTCCCGGTCTCCTGCGAGGTCGTTACCAGCGCGACAAGGATCTCTCCCGTGCGGGACGCTTTCCGTACAAGAAGGTGCCGCAGCCATCCCTCATGGCTCATTTTATGGAAAAAATCGGGCGCTTCCGTGGCAAAGTATTCCTTCACCGTTTTCAGGATCAGCCGGTAATCCGCGTCAACGATCCTGCAGTCCGTAACCGAAACAATATCGTAAAAGCTGCCGCGTTTGTGCATCCCGAGGGCGAGCGGTCCGTCCTTTACCTCATCGCCGAAAGAAAATTCCATCTTGTTTCTGTATCCGTAAAACACGGGGCTTCCCTTGATTCCCTCCCAGACCCAGGGGTTTTTTTGCCTGTCCAGCGCGCCGTCTAAAAGCTTTTTTACCTGTCCTTCCTTGATTTTAAGCTGCTCTTTATACGGCAGGGAAAGATAGGCACAGCCTCCGCATACGCCAAAATGGGAACACGGAGCTTCCGTCTCAAGAGGCGACTTTTCAATCACCTCGAGCAGACGTCCTTCCGCCTTCCCTTTTCTGACCTTATTTACGCTGAGCTTGATCTTCTGTCCGGGCAGGCTGTTCTTTACGATGACGGTTCCCTCCCCGGTATCTGCCACACCCTTGCCCGGGAAGTCAACCCTCTCGACGATTGCCTCGTATACCTGTCCTTTTTTCATCTGCTCAGTTCTCTCCCTCGTCTACGAAGAAGTCGTCGTCATCCTCTTCGTCCTCTTCCTCATCCTCGAATTCATCTTCAAAGTCATCATCAAAATCTTCCAGATAATCCGGTGTGAAATAACGGTAGACCGCATAGGCAACCGCTGCCACCGCTGCGATCGCACCGATCACGGCGAGCACGCATACAACCGCGTTCTTCTTCTCCTTTTTTGCTTCCTCTTTCTTGTTGAGAAGCTCGTTCAGCTTTGTCATTTCCATCAGATTCTCAAACTTATTCATAAGAATACCTCCATTCTGATCTTTAAAAGTGTTCTCATCATCCGGCGGTCTCCCGTTTCGGAATATAGATTATTCTACCATAGTTTCCCCTAAATTACCACAGTTTTTAGATTCTTTTCAGTTTTGCAAAGGACGCATACATAATTTTCTGTCCTGCCTTGTCAAATTCCACCGTCACCTTATAATCCCTCGGCTCTTTTACCAGCTCCAGCACCGTACCTTCTCCGTATTTTACATGCGCGACCCTGTCTCCGGTCTGATAGTCCGGCGCCTCTGCCGTCAGCATTCCCGCTCCCTTCGACAGCCCCGCAAGCTGATTTAAGCTGCTGATGCCTTTCGCAATAAAGGGCTTATCCGCTTTTGCCGTCGTCTTCGGACGGAGCGTCGCCTTCGGGCGGAAATCAAAGCCGCTCTGTCCGCCGCTTCCCGTAAACCCTGCGGGCTCCAGCCCGATAAAGTCCTCCAGGATTTTCCTGTCCGCGACAGCGCGCCTCGGCGTCGAAACCCTGTTGTCCAGAAGCTCCTCCGGAATTTCCCTGACAAAACGGCTGACGGGATTATACTGCGTTTCTCCGCGGAGCATCCTCGAGCGCGCACAGGTAAGCGTCAGCTCATTCATCGCCCTTGTGATCCCGACGTAGGCGAGCCGCCTCTCTTCCTCGATTTCCTCCGTGTTATCCGCCCAGATCGCCGCCTGTCCGGGGAAAAGACCGTCCTCCATCCCTGCGAGATAGACGTTCGGAAACTCTAACCCTTTCGCAGAATGCAGGGTCATGAGCAGAACGCGGTTATCATCCTCTTCCACCTTATCAATATCCGCAACCAGCGCAACCTCCGCAAGAAACTCTGTCAGCCCCGCTTCCTCATGCGTCTTCTGAAAGCTGACCGCCTTTGTGATCAGTTCGTCAACGTTGGCGATCCTGTCGTCCGCGGACTCGTCATCACTGTCCTGCAGATATTTCTGATATTCTATTTTTTCCACAATTTCCTGAATCAATTCAGCCACCGTCAATTCGGCCGAAGCTTTCCGAAAGCTCTGAATCAGCTGTACAAACGGCCGGATCTTAGCCGCCGTCTTTCCGAGGCTCATGATCTCGTCCGCAAGCTCCATCGCGTCATACAGACCGATATCCCGCATCTGTGCATAATCGTCGATTTTTTCTACGGAAACTGCGCCGATTCCCCGCTTCGGCACGTTGATGATGCGTCTGACCGCGACATCATCCCTGCCGTTGTCGATCGTTTTCAGATACGCGAGAATATCCTTGATCTCCGCCCTTGCATAAAAGTTTGTCCCGCCGACGACATTATACGGCACGCCCTCCATGATCATCTGCTCCTCCAGCAGACGCGCCTGCGCGTTCGTCCGGTATAAAACGGCAAACTCCTTATATTGCGCCGCTTCCCGGTTTACCTTCCGGCTCACTTCATCCGCAATATACTCTGCCTCCTCATACGCGCTGTCAAACTGTCTGAAATGTACCTGACTGCCCTCTCCGCGCTGTGTCCAGAGCGCTTTTTCCTTTCTGCCGGCATTATTTTCTATCACCGCATTCGCCGCATCCAGAATATACTTCGTCGAGCGGTAATTCTGTTCCAGCTTGATCACTGCGGCTTCCGGAAAATATTTCTCAAAATCTAAGATATTCCGGATATTCGCCCCGCGGAACTTATAGATTGACTGATCGTCGTCACCGACCACGCAGAGATTCCGGAATTTCTGCGCCAGCAGCTTTACCAGTTCAAACTGCGCCGTGTTCGTATCCTGATACTCGTCGACCATGATATACTGAAAGCGGTTCTGATAACTGTCGAGAATTTCCGGGCAGCTCTTAAAAAGCTCTACCGTTTTCACGATCAGATCATCAAAATCCAGCGCGTTATTCTTCCGCAGCGTCTCCTGATACTCTCGATAAACCTGTGCATATGTCCGCTTATTAAAGTCATTTGCCGCGTCCAGCTCATATTCCCTGACGCTGATCAGCTCATCCTTCGCCGAGGAGATCTCACCAAGCAGGGCGCGCTCCTTAAAGATCTTCGTATTGATATCCAGACGTTTACAGATATTCTTCATGACGGTCTTCTGATCGTCCGTGTCGTAGATCGTAAACTCATTTTCAAAGCCGAGCCTGTCGATATGCCGCCGCAGGATCCTGACACAGAGAGAATGGAAGGTCGATACCCATACCTGCTCCGCCCCGTATTCCACAAGGCTGTCTACCCTGTCGCGCATCTCGCCCGCAGCCTTATTCGTAAACGTGATCGCAAGGATATTCCACGGCTTTACGCCCATCTCGTCGATCAGATAAGCGATCCTGTGCGTCAGACAGCGTGTCTTTCCGCTTCCTGCGCCGGCGAGCAGAAGCAGCGGTCCTTCCGTATGGAACACTGCCTCCTTCTGTTCTTTGTTCAATGTATCATATATGCTCATAAATATCCCCGTTTCCGTAATCATCCGCTTCTTTTTGAAGACACTCCGCCGTCGTTTCCCCGCGATCTTCAGCCGCTTTTCTTCACGTCATGGAAATTCCATATCCGGATACTGAATTCCACAATCGGCGTATCACAATACATACAATGCTTTGCCCCGAGCTTCGGAAGCGGTGCGCCGCAGTTCGGGCAGTTCATGGCAAGTCCCGATTCTGCCTGATTCTCTATCAGATCCCGGTCCTGAATATATATCATTTCAACATCATACCGGCTCTGCTCCGGACGGGAGTCCGAGCCCTCCGTAATTTTCCCGTCTTTTGTCTTATAATGATAACATTGCAGCGCCGACTGAAAAAGGATGCTCCTTCTCCCCTTCGTTTTCCGATATTGCTTAATCTCGGTTCTGTGGATCCGGATATCCCGAAAATGCTCTTCCGCATTTTCATTGCCCGGCGCGTCAATCCTCATCTCCAGCTTTTCCCGAAGCTCGCCCGTCACGCCTTCGCGCAGTCTGCTCCTGTCCTTTTCATCAATGCCGAGCAGAAAACCCGTCAGGACATTTTCCGCCCGCGTCTTCATCTCATCATAATGAAACTCCGGAAAATCGCGCAAAATCTGCGGCAGATACAGCTTTGTATTCGCACAGACGGACTTCGGCGTTTCCGCGATCACTTTTTCCATATTCTCAAAGCTTTCCGAAATCGTATCCGCTCCAAACGCCTGTCCGGTAAACTGCCGCACCTTCGCCCTGATCCTGCGATAAGCGATATATCCGCCGATCAGCACGCCCGCCGCCAGCAGCAAAATGATGATCGTTCCGATCTGTCCCGCCGTCATCGTCTCCTACGCCCCCTGCCGCTTCCCGCCAAAGCATCCGTCCCGTCTGCACACGCTCCGTATCCGGAAGCCTTCTCTCAAGCACTTCTGTCCTCACACGAAAACCGCAGCAGCCCGTCTTTTCGTTCGTACAAAAGACTGCAGACTGCTGCGTTTCCCTATTCTGTAACCGTTCTCTTTCCCGCATGCGCGCCTTTTGCATGCTCTATGACATCCGGTCTCTTACACCCTGTCGTTGTCGTCAAAAACATCTCCGCACTCAGGGCAGAATTTCGGCGGATGTGCCGGATCTTCAGGCTCCCAGCCGCACTTATCGCACTTGTACAAGGGCGCGCCCTCCGGCTTCTTCGTTCCGCAGTTGCTGCAGAATTTTCCCTGATTTACCGTGCCGCAGGAACACGTCCAGCCTGCCGCCGCGGGCTTCGGGGAGCCGCATTCCTGACAGAACTTTCCTCTGTTGTCCGTCTTACCGCAGGAGCAGGTCCAGCCGAGAACCGGCGCCGCCCCGGGCTGCTGCATCTGCTGCGGCTGCTGTACATTCTGCTGACCCATGTTCGCACCGAACGCATTGCCGCCCATCATGTTATTCATCATGCCCATCGCCATCATACCCATGGCACCGCTCATGGCATCACCGTTTCCGCCTTTTCCGCTTCCCATGTTTTCCATCATGGAAGAGAACGCTTCCGTCTTTCTCGCGCTCTGCATATCCGCGTTGCGAAGCATTGCGGTATCCTGCCATTTCTGGAAGCGCGCCCTGTCCTCAGCGGGCATATCCGCAGAATTGATCGTCATGCTGATCATCTGAATGCCGCGAAGCTCCGTCCACTTCTCCGTCAGCGCCTCGGAAAGCAGCGTACAGAGCTCCTCGGAGAACCCGGGAATCTCATAAGGCCGCACGCCCTGCGCGGAAATCTTCGCCAGCGCGGGCTGCAGGGAGGTCAGAAGCTCGCTCTTTAACGTAGAGAGCAGATCCGCCTTTTTATAGCTGTCCGTTACATTCGCGCAGACATTGGTATAAAACAGGATCGGGTCAACGATCTTAAAGGTGTACTGACCGTTTACCTTAACCGCCGTATCAAAATCAAATCCGGTATTCTTATCCAGCACACGGAACGGAATCGGCGCGGGCGTTCCGAAAAGATTATTCAGGATCTCCTTCGTATTGAAGAAATAAACGCGCTGATCCTTCGCCGTATTGCCGCCGAAGGTAAACCGCTTTCCGAGCGTGCTGAAGCTCTTTCCGATGCTGTCTCCAAGGCTGCCGTAGAAAAGGCTCGGCTCCGTCGAATTGTCATACACAAACTCACCCGCATCCGCACATACATCGACGATTCCGCCCTGATCCACGATGATCATGCACTGCCCCTCGTTGACCGCAACGATAGAGCCGTTTGAAATGATATTGTCGGAACCCTTTGTATTGCTGTTGCGACCCTCATTTACCCTTTTCTGACCCTTTACCATCAGGATCTCATTGGAAATCGAATCACAGTAAAAATACTCTCTCCACTGATCCGCCAGAACGGATCCGATTGCGTCCTTTGCCGCCTTAATCAAGCCCATACTCTCATCCTCCGATTTTTCTTTGTAATCCCGCCCGTATGCAGCATGCCCGCTGTGTGCATCTGCTTTCACTCTGCATCTTCGGCGCGTCTTTGGAAACACACCTGACTCTGAACAGTTCCATTTTATCAAAAATCCGTCTTCCGCTCAACCTATTTTGTAAAATATTCCACGAAAAACTTTACAAATCCGTTTTCTTTTACTAAACTGTTAGGTGTGTTTCTGACATGAATCCATTATACTACGGGAGAAGGCATCTGACATGGGTAAAAAAGCCACAAAAGCAGCTGATAACATGTATTATCTCGCACGTTGCGAGGCAGCAGAAAAAAATGACGAGTTTTCCAGCCGGGAAAAGGCGGCGGAGCTCATCGGGATCGACCGCACAAGACTCGCGCGTATCGAACTGGATACCATCGCGCCCTACCCGGAGGAGGTCAAGGCGATGTCCGAGGCGTACAATGTGCCCGAGCTTTGTAACTCCTACTGTGCAAGGGAATGTCCCATCGGACAGAACAGTGTTCCGGAGGTCACGATCGACGATTTCGACCGCCTTGCGCTGAAGGTGCTCGGTTCCTTAAAGGATATCGATTCCCTCCGCGCCTCACTGATCGCCATATCCGAGGACGGCGTGATCGAGGAAAGCGAGAAGCCGGCGTTTCAGGAGATTCTGGATTCGCTCGAAAAGATCAGCACAAACGCAAAAGCCTTACAGCTCTGGGCGCTCAAGAATATCCGCATCAAATAGCACAGGCGTATCGTAAATAACAGCTTCCCCGTCCTCCCGGCGGGAAAGCTGCTTTTGTCAGGAAAATGCTATTCCGTTTTCGCAAATTCCGTCGTCACCAGCTCCTCATAGGGAACTCTTTCCTTCAGCACGCCCGCATCCTCTAAGATGTTCTGAAGCAGCTCAAAGGCATCCTTCTCAAAGACCGGCTCCTCTTTCCATGTATCCTGCTCTGCATAACGCTTTACGATCGCCGTCAGCGTATCCGCATCCGTTTCCTGAAACTGCGGCGCGATCACCTTCGCGATCTCCTCCGGCGTGTGGGACTGCACATACTCCAGACCTTTACGGATCGCGTTGTAAAATCCCTGCACGGTTTCCGCGTTCTCCTCCAGATAACTCTTTTTCGCACAGAAGGACGTATAAGGCACATATCCGGAAGCCTCTCCGAGCGACGCCACGACATATCCTTCCCCGTTCTTTTCCAGCGTCGTCGCATGCGGCTCAAACTCTACCGTAAAATCGCCCTGTCCGCCCGAAAACGCTGCCGCAGTCGAACCGAAATCAATACTCTTATCAATATTAAGATCATTTTCCGGATCCATGCCGTTCTTCTCTAAGATATATTCAAACACCATCTCCGGCATGCCGCCCGTTCTCCCGCCGAGAACAGTCTTTCCTTTCAGCATATCCCAGGAAAAATCCTCTGTTTTTTCCCGTGCGACAAGAAAATTTCCCGCCCGCTGCGTCAGCTGGGCAAAATTTACAACGTAATCCGGCGTACCGCCCGCATAAGTATAGATCGTGCTCTCACTGCCCATAAAGCCGATATCAGCCTCTCCCGTGAGAACTGCCGTCATGGTCTTATCCGCCCCGAAGCCCGTGACAAGCGTAAGCGCAATTCCTTCCTCCGCAAAGTATCCGTTTTCGATCGCAACATACATCGGCGCATAAAAAACGGAATGCGCCACCTCGTTCAGCGTGACCTTCGTTCCTTCGTCCGCCGCCGTCTCCTTTGTGCCGCATCCCGATGCCAGAAACACTGCCGCAGCCGCAAGATATACCGCCGCAACCTTTTTCAGTGCAGATCCTTTCATAAAAGCCTCCCTTTTTCGTGATGCTTTATCTTATGGAAGCTTTCTGAAATAGGTTCCGCTTTTTTGTTTCCTATGATTTATGATTTTTGTCTTTTCCCTTTGTGTCGTTCTTTTCCTCCTGCTTTTTCGCCTGTTCCGAAGCAATCTCGTCAACCATCTTTTCGATCATCAGCTTTTTCACATAAACGTCAAAGCTTAAGGTACAGATAAACGCAAACTTCTTCAAAAACGCCCTGTCCTTCTCCGGCGCATCCTCATAGGTTTTCTCTGCGAGCTTATACTTCGCGATCACATCCGCTTTCAGATGATCCATCTGCTCTTCCGCAAGTCCGAATGCCTCTCTGTAGACGCTCTCCAGATTAAACTCCCCATCATTTTGGAAGAACTGCTCCGTGACAGGTCCAAGCAGCGTCCGGATATCGTTGATGGACAGGATGCTCTTATAATAATAAATAAAAATGAGCAGCAGCACATGCTCCTTGGAATACTTTTTCTTCACCGGCGGAGGCAGCAGATCATTTTTTGCATAATTGTTGATCATGGTCTTCGTCAGTATCTTATCCTCTCCGGGATAGCGCGAGGTCGCCCGCAGTCTGCCGTCCATAAAGGTCGTCACCTGATCCATGTACAGCTCAATATCCGGAATGTCGTCCGGACTGATATACTCCACCCTGCTAAGACTTGCCAATATGCTGTTTAACAAATCGTCATTATCCAGTGTCATTTTATTCCCCTGCTTCGTCTGCCGC
>CAZVWN010000100.1:2133-9235 GCA_964631065.1 uncultured Acetatifactor sp. | reverse complement strand
GAAGCAAAACAAGCGGCTGCGAAGCCAAAAGAGGAGCACTGATGATAAAGAGCATGACGGGCTTCGGCAGATGCGAGGTCACGGAGAATAACAGAAAGTTTACGGTGGAGATGAAAGCGGTCAACCACCGTTATCTTGATGTCAACATTAAAATGCCAAAGACGCTGAACTATTTTGAGTCCGCGATCCGCAGCGAGCTGAAAAATTATGTTTCCAGAGGCAAGATAGACGTATTTATCACCTATGAGGACTTTTCAGAGCATACCTCTAAGGTCTGTTATCATAGGGAGACGGCGGAAGAGTATCTGACCTATCTTCGTCAGATGGCGGCGGACTTCGGACTGGATGACGATATCCGTGTTTCCACCCTGTCAAAGTATCCTGAGGTATTTACGATGGAGGAGGCGGGCGTTGACGAGGAAGCGCTTTGGAAGGAGCTTCGGAAAGCGGTAGACGGCGCGGCGGAGCGGTTTGTGGAAAGCAGGATCACGGAAGGAGAGCATCTGAAGGAGGATCTTACAAAGAAGCTTGACGGGATGTTAAGGCTTGTGGATTTTATCGCGGCACGCTCACCGCAGATCGTCGCAGAGTATCGCAGGAAGCTCGAGGAGAGGATGCGGGAGCTTTTAGGAGAGACTGTCGTGGACGAAAACCGTCTTTTGACCGAGACTGCCATCTTTGCGGACAGGATCTGCGTGGACGAGGAGATTGTCAGGCTGCGCAGTCACATCGAGACGACGAAGAATGCGCTGACGGAGGGCGGCTCCATCGGACGCAAGCTTGATTTTATCGCGCAGGAGATGAACCGCGAGGCGAATACGACGCTTTCAAAGGCGAATGATCTGGAGATTTCCAACTGTGCCATAGAGCTGAAGACGGAGATTGAAAAGGTTCGCGAACAGATACAGAATATTGAGTAGCTTTCCGGGTGCGCGGCTAAGGAGGATTCCATGACGCAGTTGATTCATATCGGTTTCGGCAATATCGTGAATACGGATAAGATCGTAGCAATCGTCAGTCCGGATTCTGCTCCGATGAAGAGACTGATCCAGAGCGCGAAGGAAAAAGGGATGGCGATCGATGCGACGCAGGGGCGCAAGACGAAGTCCGTGCTGGTCATGGAAAACAGTCAGATCGTTCTATCGGCGCTTCTTCCGGAGACGATATCCGGCCGTGTCAGGCTGGGACAGGATGCGCCGGAGGAAGAGCAGGATGCCGCAGAGGAGCGGCAGTGAAGGAGAGGAATCCGTCTGTTGCGGCGGAAAAGACGGTCTGAAATTTGGGGCAGAAGAGGAGAATGGCTATGAGTCAGAAAGGGATTCTGATGGTTTTATCCGGTTTTTCCGGATCCGGAAAGGGAACGCTTGTCAGGGAACTGCTGAAAAAGTATGACAATTACGCGCTTTCGGTTTCCATGACGACAAGAGCGCCCAGAGAGGGCGAGCGCGACGGCGTGGAATATTTTTTCTCGACAAAAGAGAAATTTGAGGATACGATCCGGAAGGACGGTCTGATCGAATATGCCTGTTACTGCGGCAATTATTACGGAACGCCGAAGGCTTATGTGGAAGAACAGATGGCAGCCGGAAAAGACGTGATCCTTGAGATTGAGATTCAGGGTGCGCTGAAGATCAAAGAAAAGTTTCCGGAAAGTCTGCTGGTTTTTGTGACGCCGCCGGATGCAAAGGAGCTGAAGCGCAGACTCGAGGGCAGGGGAACGGAGACGGCAGAGGTGATCGCACAGCGTCTCGCCCGTGCTGCGGAGGAATCCGAGGGCATGGATGCCTATGATTATCTTGTGATCAATGACGATCTGAACCGCTGTGTGGACGAGGTTCACGCGCTGGTTGCGGCAGCGAAAAATGCGCCCGTCAGATGTCAGGAATTTATAGAAAAGATCAGAGAGGAACTGAAAGAGTTCACGAAAGGAGCAGATTTATAATGTTACATCCATCTTATTCCGATTTAATGAAGGTCGTAAACAGTGAGGTTGAGCCGGGAGAAGCGCCGGTAGTCAACAGCCGTTACTCCATTGTCATGGCAACCTCAAAGCGTGCGAGACAGATCATCGGCGGCGATGAACCGCTGGTAAACGGCAGGAATAAAAAGCCGTTGTCTGTCGCAGTGGAAGAATTGAACGAAGGTCTGATTAAGATCGTCGGAGACGAAGAATAGGAAGAGAGGGTAGCCGGTATTTTGCCGGCTACTTTGGGTATAAGGAAGTATTTTATGAAGATTATGTTTGTATCTCTGGGCTGCGATAAGAATCTTGTGGATACGGAGATGATGCTGGGAATCCTGCGGCAGAAGGGCTATGACTTTACGGATGATGAGACGGAGGCGGATGTCGTTGTCGTCAATACCTGCTGTTTTATCGGTGATGCCAAGGAGGAGAGCATCAATACGCTGCTCGAGCTGGCGGAGCTGAAAAAAAGCGGCAGCCTGAAAGCACTGCTCGCGGCGGGCTGTCTTGCGCAGCGGTATCGGGAGGAGATTCAGCAGGAGATTCCGGAAGTGGATGCGATTTTGGGAACGATGGCGATAGAAGAAATCGCCGAGGCGGTGGAACAGGTTCTGCATGGCATGGCTGAAAATCATTTCCGGGAGCTGAACAGCCGTCCTGCCGCGTGCAGGGAACGGGTTCTGACGACGGGAGGGCATTTCGCCTATCTTAAGATTGCGGAAGGGTGCAATAAACGCTGTACCTACTGCATCATACCGAAGGTACGGGGAGATTACCGCAGCATCCCGATGGAGGAGCTGGTCGCACAGGCAGAAGAGCTGGCACAAAAGGGCGTGCGGGAGCTGATCCTTGTCGCGCAGGAGACGACGCTTTACGGGGTGGATCTGTACGGAGAAAAAAGGCTGCCCGGGCTGCTGCGCGCGTTGGCGGCGGTTGACGGGATTTACTGGATCAGACTGCTCTACTGCTATCCGGAGGAAATTACGGATGAGCTGATCAGTACGATCGCGGAAGAGCCGAAGATCTGTCATTATCTGGATCTCCCGATCCAGCATGCGTCGGATGCGGTATTAAAGCGTATGGGCAGACGGACCGGGCAGGAGGAGCTGCGCGGGCGGATTCTGCAGCTGCGGGAGCGGATTCCGGATATCTGTCTTCGGACAACGCTCATCAGCGGTTTCCCGGGAGAGACGCAGGAGGATTTCGAGGAGCTGTACCGCTTTGTCAATGAGATGGAGTTTGACAGGCTCGGCGTGTTTCCCTACTCACAGGAGGAGGATACGCCGGCGGCAAAGATGCCGGAGCAGATCCCTGAGGAGACGAAGGAAAGCCGCCGCGACGAGCTGATGGAGCTGCAGCAGGCGATTGCGTTCGAGAAAGCGGAGCAGATGATCGGCAGCGTGTTGACCGTTATGGTCGAAGGGAAAGTGGCGGATGAGGAGATCTATGTCACGCGCACTTACCGCGATGCGCCGAATGTTGACGGATATCTGTTTCTCAATACGTCAGCCACGCTCATGACCGGAGATTTTGTAAAGGTTCTTGTGACGGACTGCAATGAATACGACCTGATAGGAGAGATGTATCATGAGTAAAAAAAGTAAGATGAATCTGCCGAACAAGCTGACGATCTTCCGCGTGATCCTGATCGTTCCGTTTGTGATCCTGCTCCTCGGCAGGGCACATGCGCAGGAGTGGAGCTGGTTTCATGCGCTTTTCGGCGGTATCTTAGAGTACGTTGACTATATTGCACTGGCAATTTTTATCGTCGCGAGCCTGACGGATCTGATCGACGGGAAGATTGCGAGGAAGTACAATCTGGTGACAAATTTCGGGAAGTTCATGGATCCGCTGGCAGATAAGCTTTTGGTCAGCGCGGCGCTGATCGCGCTTGTTGACCTCGGACGGATTCCCGCATGGATCGTCATTGTCATCATCAGCCGGGAATTTATCATCAGCGGCTTTAGGCTGATCGCCTCGGATAACCGGGTCGTCATTGCGGCGAGCTACTGGGGGAAGTTTAAGACGACCTTCCAGATGGTCATGGTGTGTCTGATGATCGCGGATTTTGGCGCAACGTATAGATGGATGCAGATATTGACTGATATAGTCATGTGGATCGCGCTGGCGCTGACGGTGATCTCGCTGGTCGATTATCTGGTAAAGAATAAGGATGTCATGAAAGAGCAGTCATAAGAGCGGGGGTGCTTCGGAATGCAGAAGAACCGACGGTAAGACTACGGCGGGATGCGGCAGAAATGGGCAGACTGCGCGCGGAAGGGGTACGGGCAGTCCTGTCGGAAGAGAAGAAAGGAAGAAACGAAAATGACGGTTGAACTGATCTGCGTGGGAACAGAGCTACTGTTGGGGAATATAGTCAATACAAACGCGGCATATCTTGCGGAAAAGTGTGCGGCATTAGGACTTTCCTGCTATTTTCAGACGGTTGTCGGAGACAATGGCGGACGGCTCGGGATGGTGCTGAAAACGGCGATGGAGCGTTCGGATATCGTCATTCTTTCCGGCGGACTGGGACCGACGGAGGACGATCTGACAAAGGAGACGGCGGCAGAGGTCTGCGGGAAGAAGCTGTTTCTGCATAAGCCGTCCGAAGAGGCGATCGCGGCATATTTTAAAAAGAAGGGCGTTGCGCCGACGGAGAATAACCGGAAACAGGCGATGCTTCCGGAGGGGTGTATCGTTCTGGAAAACCGGAACGGAACGGCGCCCGGCGTGATCATGGAAACGGAAGCGGCGAAGGTCATTCTGCTTCCGGGACCGCCCTCGGAGCTGCATCCGATGTTTGAGGAGAGCGTGATTCCCTACATTTTAGGACGGAACGAGAAGGTGATCTGTTCGCGGACGGTCAAGATCTGCGGCATCGGCGAGAGTAAGGTCGAGACAATGATAAAGGATCTGATCGACGGGCAGACGAACCCGACGCTTGCGACTTATGCGAAAACGGGAGAAGTACATATCCGGGTGACGGCGCAGGCAGAGGATAAAAAGGCGGCGACAAAGCTGATCAAGCCTTATGTAAAGGAGCTGAAGAACCGGTTCGGGACAGGGGTTTACACGACGGAGGAGGACGTTACGCTGGAGCGGGCGGTTGTTGAACTCTTACAGGCGAATGAGCTGACGCTGACCTGTGCGGAGTCCTGTACGGGCGGACTGCTCTCCGGCAGACTGATCAATGTTCCGGGGGTATCGGACACCTATAAGACGGGATTCATCACTTATTCCAACAAGGCGAAGCGCCGTCAGCTCGGCGTCAGAAAGACGATGCTGCAGAAATACGGCGCCGTCAGTGAGGCAGTTGCGGAGGAGATGGCAAAGGGCGCGGCATTTGCCGCAAAGGCTGATGTTGCCGTCGCCGTGACGGGGATCGCGGGTCCTGACGGCGGAACGGAGGAAAAGCCGGTCGGACTGGTATATATCGCGTGCAGCGTAAAGGGAAAGACCACGGTGCGGGAGTATCGCTTTTCCGGCAGCAGGAGCAGGGTGCGCGAGTCGGCTGTTGCCGCGGCGCTGACGCTGCTGCGGGAGTGCGTACTGGAATATTTCAGCAAGGTGACATTCGGCAGGAAGGATTGAGGGAACGCATCCGCCGTGAAGGGAGCGCCCTCTGAATGAGGTAAAAGGTGAGCTGCAACGCAGCGTCGGATGCGAAGCAGCCGCTTTTATGAATACAGAGGGCTGAACTGTTACCATCTTCCACGGCAGGACGGGAAAAAAGTCTTGTCAGAATAACAGCAAAGTGTTATAATCAGTCTGTCTGATACTTCATGAGATTCTGAAAACTCATTTTCAAGGCGTATCGCCATAAGTTTCAGCAAAATACGGAGAAAAGACGGAGGTGGTGGACTTTGAGGGAGTTTTAACGGACTTTTGATCTGCTATCATAAATTTGTGGTTGACAAATACGAACAGATGTTTTATTCTAAGGACAACACAGAACGTTTGTTCTTTTGGAAAACGACGTAAAAAGGAGACAGTGTGAAAAATGCTCCGGGGAGCTTTTTGCACGGAATGGAGAACAGAATGGAAAAAGAAGATAAGCTTAAGGCATTGGATGCGGCGATCAGCCAGATTGAAAAGCAGTATGGAAAGGGCGCGGTCATGAAGCTCGGAGACCCTTCCGCACAGATGAATGTCGAGACGATCCCGACGGGATCGCTCAGCCTTGATATCGCGCTCGGACTGGGCGGGATTCCGAAGGGAAGAATCGTGGAGATCTACGGGCCGGAATCCAGCGGTAAGACGACCGTTACCCTGCATATGATCGCGGAGGTACAGAAGCGGGGCGGAATCGCCGGGTTCATTGACGCGGAGCATGCGCTGGATCCGGTATATGCGAAGAATATCGGCGTGGACATTGATAATCTGTATATTTCTCAGCCGGATAACGGAGAACAGGCGCTTGAGATCACGGAGACGATGGTGCGTTCCGGCGCGATCGACATTGTGGTTGTGGACTCGGTTGCCGCCCTGGTTCCCAAGGCGGAAATTGACGGCGATATGGGAGACAGTCATGTCGGACTGCAGGCGCGTCTGATGTCTCAGGCACTGCGGAAGCTGACGGCGGTGATCAGTAAGTCGAACTGTACGGTTATTTTCATTAACCAGCTGCGTGAGAAGGTCGGTGTCATGTATGGAAATCCCGAGACGACGACGGGCGGGCGGGCATTGAAGTTCTATTCCTCCGTGCGTCTGGATGTGCGTAAGATCGAAGCGCTGAAGCAGGGCGGTGAGATCATCGGAAACCGTACCCGCGTAAAGGTTGTGAAGAATAAGATCGCGCCCCCTTTTAAGGAGGCGGAGTTTGACATTATGTTCGGGGAAGGAATCTCCTCGATCGGGGATATTCTGGATCTCGCGGCAGAACAGAATATCGTCGTGAAATCCGGAGCATGGTATGCCTATGAGGGGAATAAGATCGGACAGGGACGCGAGAATGCGAAGCAGTATCTGAAGGAGCATGAGGATATCTGTGACGAAATTTCGAGGAAGGTCCGTGAGCACTACGGTTTTGAGGATGCCGGAGCGCAGGGCGGTCAGTCTGCGGATGCGGCGAAGCAGACGAAGGCGAAGAAAGCGGATGCAGAGTAAGAATTATGATAAAATAGACCTTATTTCGGA
>CAZVWN010000100.1:0-2033 GCA_964631065.1 uncultured Acetatifactor sp. | reverse complement strand
GATAAAATAGACCTTATTTCGGAACGGGAAATGCAGATTACGGGCGTGGAGGAGCTGTCGAAGTCCCGGAGCAGAGTCTTTATCGACGGAGAATTTGGATTTGTCCTGTATAAGGGCGAGCTGCGAAGCTACGGTATCCGTGAGGGGGAAACGCTTTCCCGGGAGACTTATGAAGAGATTCTCGGGGAGGTTCTGCCGAAGCGCGCAAAGCTGCGGGCGATGAATCTTCTGACAAAGCGGGAATATACGGAGAGTCAGCTGCGAAAAAAACTGGAAGAAGGGTGTTATCCTCCGCAGATTATCGAGGAGGCGCTTGCCTATGTCGCCGGTTTTCATTATACGGATGATCTGCGCTATGCCGTGACGTTTATCACGGATCATGAGACGACGAGAAGCCGGAGGCGTATCGAACAGGATCTGCGCGCGAAAGGGATTTCCGGAGAGGTTCTGGAGCGGGCATGGGAGGAATGGGAGGAACGCGGCGGAAGACAGGATGAACAGGCGATGATCCGCGCGCTTCTTACAAAGAAAAAATACGATCCTAAGACGGCGGATCCGGCTGAAAAACGTAGGATTTATGCGTTTCTGATGCGCAAGGGGTATGCTTCGGAGGAAATCCGGAGAGCGATGAATTCGGAAGAAATTGACGGTTTTACTTGACATTACGTCCGATTGCGTTTAAACTTGAACTGTTGTAGAATGCTTGTTTTGTACAATGAAAATCCAATAAAGGAGGTGCTCCTGTAGATGCCACCATTTGTTTGGGTGATTATCCTCGTCGTGGCTGTCGCTGTTACCGCAGTTGTGACCGGTGTAGTCGTTTCGACGAACCAGAAGAAGGCAACTGCCGCAACGATCGGAAACGCAGAGGATAAGGCCAGGGAGATTGTCGATGAAGCTCTTAAGACTGCAGAGGCGAAGAAGCGCGAAGCGCTCCTTGAGGTAAAGGAAGAGTCCATTCGTACTAAGAATGAGCTTGACAAGGAGATCAAGGAACGTCGGGCAGAGGCGCAGCGCTATGAGCGCAGGGTTCAGCAGAAGGAAGAGAACATTGACAAAAAGGCAGACGCCATTGAAAAGCGTGAAGCGGGCCTGTCAGCAAAGGAAGAGTCTTTGAATCGGATGAAAGAAGAAGTTTCCAAGCTGAATGAGCAGCGCGTACAGGAACTGGAACGAATTTCCGGATTAACCTCTGAACAGGCAAAAGACTACTTATTGAAAATTGTTGAAGATGAAGTAAAGCATGAAACGGCAGTGATGATCAAAGAAATGGAGAGTCGCGCCAAAGAAGAAGCAGACAAAAAGGCGAAGGAATATGTAGTGAATGCAATCCAGAGATGCGCAGCAGATCATGTCTCTGAGACTACAATTTCCGTCGTACAGCTTCCGAATGATGAGATGAAGGGAAGGATCATCGGACGAGAGGGCAGAAATATCCGCACACTTGAGACGATGACGGGTGTTGATCTGATCATTGACGATACCCCCGAGGCAGTTATCCTGTCAGGCTTCGACCCGATCCGTCGTGAGGTTGCGAGAATTGCGCTTGAGAAGCTGATCGTGGATGGACGGATCCATCCGGCGAGAATCGAAGAGATGGTGGAAAAAGCGCAGAGAGAAGTGGAGATCATGATGAAGGAGGAAGGAGAATCCGCGACGCTGGAGGTCGGTGTTCACGGTATTCATCCTGAACTCGTTAAGCTGCTGGGTAAGATGAAATTCCGAACCAGCTATGGTCAGAACGCGCTGAAGCATTCCATTGAGGTCGCACAGCTGTCGGGACTTCTGGCAGCCGAGATGGGACTGGATGTCAGACTTGCGAAGCGTGCAGGACTGCTCCACGACATCGGAAAATCCGTGGATCACGAAATGGAAGGCTCCCATATCCAGCTGGGTGTGGAGCTTTGCAGAAAATACAAGGAAAATTCCATTGTCATCAATGCGGTAGAATCCCATCACGGCGATGTGGAAGCAACCTCCCTGATTGCATGTATTGTACAAGCTGCTGATACAATATCCGCTGCAAGACCGGG
>CAZVWN010000099.1:0-9347 GCA_964631065.1 uncultured Acetatifactor sp. | reverse complement strand
GGGCTGAACCATTGCTTTTGCCTGTAACGCCTGTCCGCTTCAGCGCTCTTCTCTGAAATAGGAAAGTCCTAAGTGTGCGGGCGGCTGATTTTCCTTCTTCTTGTGGAGACTTGTCACAATCAGGACAATGATCGTAACCACATAAGGCACCATCTGGATCAGATCCGTCACATAGCTTGCAACGGTAAAACCCATCAGTCCCGGCAGGAACTGGTACAGCCAGTACAGCACGCCGAAGAGATAAGCGCCCCAGACGGCGTTCAGCGGCCTCCATGTCGTAAAGATGACAAGCGCTACCGCCAGCCAGCCGAGCGCCTCGATCTGTCCCGTCGTCGCCCAGATCCCCGAATTGTAATCCAGCACATAATACATCCCGCCTATCCCGGAGATGCCCGCGCCGATACAGGTCGCAAGATATTTATATTTCGTAACATTGATGCCCGCCGCATCCGCCGTCGCCGGATTTTCTCCGACCGCACGCAGATTTAAGCCTGCTCTCGTCCTGTTCAGGAACAGATGGAGCACGATTGCAAGAAGAATCGCCGCGTAGACAAGGAAACCGTACCCGAAAACCATCTGTCCTACGGCTCCTAATTCCGACAGAAACGGCATCTTGCGCGCGTAAGCGCTGTTCGCCAGCGGCGCCGCCGTATAACTCTTTCCGTCCAGAATGAACACACCGAAGAAATTCGCAACGCCCATGCCGAACGTCGTCAGCGCAAGTCCCGTCACATTCTGGTTTGCGCGCAGCGTGATCGTGAGAAAGCTGTAGATCAGCCCGCCGAGCATGGATGCCGCAATACAGCAGACAAAGGATAACAGCACACAGACGGCGGCGTTCGGGGAAGCCGCATTGTTCTCATAATAAAAAGCGCTGGCAAAGCCGGCAAAACCGCCGAGGTACATGATGCCGGGAACACCTAAATTCAGGTTGCCCGATTTTTCCGTGACGATCTCTCCCATCGCACCGTACATGATGATCGTGCCGAAGGGGATCGCCCTGATGATCCATGCGATCAGATTACTCATCTTACTTTGCCTCCTTTCCCGAGCGGAAGATCACCCTGTAATTGATGAAAAACTCACTGCCCAGAATACAGAACAGAATGATGCCGGTAATGATGGATGCCGCATAATCGTTCAGCCCGTAAGCCGAAGCGATCTCCGCCGCGCCCTTTTGCAGAAATACCAGCAAAAACGCGATCAGCGCCATGTAAAAGGTATTAAACTTTGCAAGCCATGCCACAATGATCGCCGTAAAACCGTTTCCGCCCGCCGTTGAGGTCGAGATCGTCTGGTCGCGTCCGCATACAATCAGAAATCCGCAAAGTCCGCAGATCGCGCCCGATATCGCCATCGTCCGCATAATGACCTTCGGCACGTTGATGCCCGCATAGCGCGCCGTGTTCTCCGATTCGCCGACCACGCTGATCTCATAACCGTGCTTTGTATACTTCAGATAAAAATACATGACAAACGTTAAGACCAGTACGACAAGAATGTTGATATTGTAACGCTGTCCGAATATCTGCGGAAACCATCCCGCCTTTGTGCCCATGTTCAGCTTTCCGAGACTGGAAGCCTGTCCGCGCATGATGTTCACCGCGCACGCGACAAAGCTCGTCGCAACATAGTTCATCATCAGGGTAAACAGCGTCTCGTTCGTCTTCCACTTCGCCTTGAAAAATGCAGGGATCAGCCCCCAGACTCCGCCGACGATAACACTGGTCAGAAGCATCACCAAAAATAATACGGGCGCCGGGAGCTTATCCCCCCAGTAAACCATGATCAGCGCCGTCATCAGACCGCCCATGAGTACCTGTCCCTCCGCGCCGATGTTCCAGAATTTCATCTTAAAGGCAGGAGCCAGCGCGATACCGATGCAGAGCAGGGAGACCAGATCCCTGAGCGCCCAGGAAAAACGGATGCCCGTGCCGAACGTTCCCTGAAACATGACACCGTAGACGGAAAACGGATTTAATCCCGTCACAAAGAAAATAAACAGTGCGTCCAGAACAAGCGCGAGCAGGATCGCCGCCGCCCGTGCCACGATTTTTTCCCGCATCCCTGCGCCGTCCTTTCTGACGACACGCAGAAGCGGTTCCTTATTCTGCTGATTACTCATGCTGCCCACCTTCTTTCTCTTCCCGGTCGTTTCCCGCCGCTTTGCCGTTCTCTCCCACAAGCTTCGTCATCCGCAGTCCGACCTCCTCCTTCGTGGTCTTTCTGCCGTCGAGAATACCGTTTACCCTGCCGCCGCAGAGTACCAGAATCCTGTCGCAAAGCTCCAGCAGCACATCCAGATCCTCGCCGACATAAATGACCGCAACGCCCTTTTTCTTCTGCTTATTCAGAAGCTCATAGATCGTATAAGAGGTATTGATGTCAAGACCGCGCACCGCATACGCCGTCATCAGTACGACCGGGGAAGCCGAGATCTCACGACCGACTAAAACCTTCTGCACATTGCCGCCGGAAAGCCTCGACACGGGCGTATTGACTCCGGGAGTCACGACCTCAAGCTCCTGCATGATCGTCTCCGCAAGATCCTTCGGCTCTTTCCGGTTTGTCAGAAAACTCTTTCCCCTGTCATAGCTCTTCAGCATCATATTTCCCGTCATGCCCATCGAGCCGACCAGTCCCATGCCGAGACGGTCCTCCGGCACAAACGACATATGAATCCCCGCGCTGCGGATGACTCTCGGATTCTTTCCGACAACCTCCATGGAAGGGCCGCTTCCGTCCTCCGAATTATAGTACAGGATACTGCCGCCCGCCGCGACAGGCTGTAATCCCGCAATTGCCTCCAGCAGCTCCTTCTGCCCGTTTCCGGAAACACCGGCGATCCCGAGGATCTCGCCGCCGAACGCCTCAAAGGAGATATCCTTTAAAACGCTTACGCCGTCCTCATTGATCACGGAGAGATTCTTTACCTCCAGACGTTTGATCGGATTTTCCGGCTCGGGTCTTTCGATGTTCAGCTCGACCTTTTTCCCGACCATCATCTCCGTCAGCAGACTCTCATCCGCATCCTTTGTCGCAACGCTGCCGACATATTCTCCCTTTCGCAGGATGCTTACCCTGTCGGAGATCGCCAGCACCTCATGGAGCTTATGCGTGATGATGACGACGGATTTTCCGTCCGCCCGCATATTGCGGATCACCTCAAAAAGCTTTTCCGTTTCCTGTGGGGTCAAAACGGCAGTGGGCTCGTCCAGAATCAGGATATCCGCTCCTCTGTACAGCACCTTGATGATCTCAAGGGTCTGCTTCTCGGATACGCTCATGGCGTAAACCTTCCGGTCAAAATCCATCTCGAAATGGTATTTTTCACAGATTTTCTGTGCCTTTTCCCTGATCTGCTTCAGATCAAATTTCTCCTTCTTATCCAATCCCAGTGCAATATTCTCCGTTGCGGTAAAAACGTCCACCAGCTTAAAATGCTGATGAATCATACCGATGCCGAGATCATAGGCATCCTTGGGCGACCGGATCTCCGCCGGCTTCCCATTTACGAATACCTCGCCCTCATCCGGATAATAGATTCCCGCGATCATGTTGAGAAGTGTTGTCTTACCGCTGCCGTTTTCACCCAGCAGAGCCAGAATCTCTCCTTTATAAATGTCCAGTGAGACATTCCTGTTTGCCGTCACCGTTCCGAAGGTTTTGGTGACATTCTTAAGCCGGATCGCACATTCCATAAGGCTGTTCCTTTCTTATGTAAAACAGTAACACGAAAAGAGGACTTCTTTTCGTCCTCTTTTCGCGTCCGCTTTGCTTCGTTTTAGTTCGCGTTCTCGGTAATACCGTCAATTCTGAGCTGGAAGTAAGGCGCGCTTCTGAACGTGGATTCAGAGAAATAGCCGTCCTTGATCGCTTCCACGGTCTCGCCCGCGTAGATTGCCTCGCCGACCGTCCAGTCCATAAAGGACAGATCGCAGGAAGCGGTCGTTACCTTCTCTCCGCCTACCGTAAAGGTATCCGTATCAAATACATGGAGCGTTCCTTCCTTCAGGGCTGCCTCAACCTCTGCAACCTTCTCGGCAGTTCCTGCCGCGCAGGACTCGCCGAGCTTCGTGATGGCAACCGCATCCTGAGAATATCCTGCCGCCCAGTCAGCCTCAAGCGTCGTGCCGTTCATGATACACTCCATCGCATGCTTATAATAAACCTTCCAGTTGTTCGTCGCGGAGGTCAGCGCCGCCGTCGGAGCCGTCTCGAGCATGTCGATGTTATAGCCTACGGAATAGCAGATCGTTCCGTTATCGTGAAGCTTCTGCGTTGCAGCGGGAGCGCCCGTGGAATCCGCATGCTGTCCGATGATGACGCAGCCGTCCGCGATCAGGGACTCAGCGGCAGCGCCCTCCTTGTCGATATCAAACCAGGAATTCGTATACTCAACCTCCATCGCAACGTTGGGAACAATGCTGCGGACACCGAGGAAGAATGCGGTATATCCGGATACTACCTCCGCGTAAGGGTACGCGCCGACATAACCGATCTTTACATTTCCGTCAGCGTCAAAGCTTCCGGGCTGTGTCTGAGCGCTGAGCGTTCCGTCAGCGAGAAGCTCCTGCAGCTTCATTCCGGCAACCACACCGGATACATAACGGGATTCATACACACAGGTAAACGCATTCTTAAAGTTGTCCAGTCCGCAGATTGCAGCGAAATCACCCGTCATGGAAACAAAGGTTACGTCAGGATACTCCTGCGCAGCCTGTACCATAAAGGTCTGATGACCGTAGCTGTTGGAAAAAATCACATTGCAGCCCTGTCCGACCAGATCGACAGCCGCGTCATAGCATGCGGAGCTCTCGGATACCTTGTATTTCCATACGAGCTTATCGGAAATTCCCAGCTCCTCTGCCGCCGCCTTGATGCCTTTGATGTGCGCCGCGGTATACCCTTCGGTCTCATCTCCCAGCATGACGCATCCGATCTTGATGTCGGACGCATTTTTGCTGCCGTTGTCTGCAGCCGCATCCCCACACGCAACGAGCATCAGCATCATTGCCATCGCGAGGATCAGACATAACGTCTTTTTCAGTTTCATAATTCTCCTCCATTCCCGCATTTGCGGATATTCAATGATTTTTCCGTCCCGGGGCAGACTTTACCCCGAACGTTACACATTATATATTGTTCCGACGGCTTTTGCAAACCTTTTTGCGCCGATTCGGGAAAATACATAGTTTTTTTCATCAGAATATGTTACTATAGGGAAAAGAAACTGCTTGTGTGCGATACGGCTCACGGAAAGGCACGGTTATTCATATGAAACTGCTTGAGGAACGCATCCGGAAGGATGGAACGGTAAAAGAGGGAAATATACTGAAGGTAGACGGCTTCTTAAATCATCAGATGGATGTGGAGCTGTTTGACCGGATGGGAAAGGAATTTGCAAGGCTGTTTGCGGACGTCCCCGTCAATAAGATCCTGACCATCGAGGCATCCGGCATCGGCATCGCCTGTGTTGTCGCGCAGAGCTTTCACGTTCCCGTGGTCTTTGCGAAGAAGGCGCAGAGTCTCAACATCGACGGAGACGTCTTTTCCTCCAAGGTAGAATCCTTTACCCATAAGCGGGTGTACGACGTCATTGTATCAAAGAAATTTCTCTCACCGGAGGATCATGTACTGATCATCGATGATTTTCTTGCCAACGGCTGTGCGGTCATGGGGCTGATCGACCTGATCAACGCCTCCGGCGCAACGCTCGAGGGCGTCGGCATCGCCGTGGAAAAGGGCTTTCAGGAGGGCGGCGCCATGATCCGCGAAAAGGGTATCCGCTTAGAATCCCTCGCCATCGTGGAATCCATGGACGCCCGGACGGGCACGATCACCTTCCGCCCGCAGCCCCATCAGAGCTGAGAATCCTCTCAGCTCTGATTTCTCCCCCGCCTTAACTGTTTCTGTATTGCCGCTTCTTCCAGCGCCTCCCTGTTTACCTTCTGTACATACGCGCGGAACTCTTCCAGAAGACGCACGCCCATCTTCCGATAGTCCATTTCGAATACCTTCCGGATGTTTTCCCGCCGCTGCTCTTCCGGAAGATCATACACCTTCATAATGGAATCCAGCGCTTTTTCAATCTTCAGATCCAGCGGAATCCCCTGATCCCGCTCTGTCGTAAAGACGGAATACTCAATGCCGGAAACAATATTCTCGGCGAGCACAAAATCCACGTCCTGCCAGTCAGGACAAAGTCGGGCAAAGACACTCTTTGCCTTTCTGGTATCACTCTCCCGGATGATCCTAAGGCTCATCGGCGAGACATATGCCGAGACATAAAGATCCTTCGCGACAGGATTCTCATAACAGCTTGCCGCCATAGCCGTGACCTCAAAGAGGGATGCGATCAGCTGAGAGTTTCCCGTCGCCACCTCCTTCTCCAGCAGCCTCCACTGGAAAACACAGAGCTGCCTGATCAGTTCTGCGAGCATATGCTCCTTCGTCGGAAAATGAAAGGTCAGATTTCCCTTACTGATACCGAGCCGGTCCGCAATATCCGATATCAGAACATTGCTGTAGCCCTTCTCCAGAAAAAGATTTGTCGCCACCTCGATAATTTCCAGTTTCGTGTTTATCCTGTTTTCGCGTTTCACCTGTCTCCCTCACTTCTTACGGATTTCATTCTCAATATATCCAGTTTATTTGTTTATGCCGCCTTTTGTCAATCCATTCCCTGCTTTTTTTCACATAATCCGCAACGTTTTCGCATTCTCTTTGACGTTTTATCCGCTTTTTGCTATAATAAAATCACATTTTTTGCGCGGAAGGAGGACTTTCATGTCACAGATCACAAAAAGAGCCCTGGAGCAGTCCCTGAAGAATCTGTTACTGAAAAAGCCGCTCAATAAGATCACGATCAGCGATATCACGGAGGACTGCGGCATCAACCGCATGACCTTTTACTACCATTTTCAGGATATTTATGCCCTTGTGGAATGGGCGTGTCTCGAGGATGCAAGGAAAGCGCTGGAGGAGAAAAAAACGCATGACACCTGGCAGCAGGGACTTCTGCAGATCTTCTATGCCGTTCTGGAAAACAAACCCTTTATCATGAACGTATACCGCTGCGTTGACCGCGCACAGGTGGAGACCTATTTAAAGCCGCTGACGGATCAGCTGCTGATGGGCGTTGTCGAGGAGGAATCCGCCGGCATGACCGTCCGTGAGGAGGACAAGGCGTTTATCGCGAGGATCTTCTCCTACTGCTTTGTCGGGCTGATGCTGGACTGGATCAAAGAGGATATGGCGGAGACTCCGGAGAAGCTTGTGGAAAAGCTCGCCCTTGTCCTACAGGATTCGGTTGCCAATGCGCTGAACCGCTTTCGTCTCTGATCCATCAAAACGCCGCATCTGATTAAAAAAGCTTCAGCTTTCGCTTTGTGATGAAACCTTTATCACGGGGCGTTTTCTGTCTATGGTTTCTTTTTTCCCTTGTCTGTACAATACAGATATCAAAACAGACACAGACAAGGAGGTTTTCACTATGTATTATGCAGCAGGAACTTATGAGGCGTTCGTCCGCCCCGAAAAGCCTAAGGATGTCGATAAAAAATCCGCCTATATCATCGGCACGGGTCTCGCCGGCCTTACGGCAGCCTTTTATCTCGTCCGCGACGGACAGATGAGCGGGGAACGCATCCACCTTCTGGAAAAGCTGGAGCTTGCCGGCGGAAGCTGCGACGGGCGCAGGGATGTCACAAAGGGCTTCTTCATGCGCGGCGGTCGCGAAATGGACAATCACTTCGAGGTGATGTGGGATATGTTCCACGACGTTCCCTCCCTTGAGACACCCGGGCTTTCCGTGCTCGACGAATATTACCGTCTCAATCTCCACGACCCGAACTATTCCCTCTGTAGGGCTTCCGTAAACTGCGGCGAGGATGCGCATACCGACGGGAAATTCGGACTCGACAGGGATTCCGCACTCGCCCTCTCCCGGCTGTTTATCACGCCCGAGAAGGAGCTGGAAGGAAAAAAGATCTCCGAGGTACTCCCGGATTCCTTCTGGAATACCAATTTCTGGCTCTACTGGCAGACCATGTTCGCTTTCCAGCGCTGGTCGAGCGCCCTTGAGATGAAGCGTTATCTCTGCCGTTATGTCCATCATATCGACGGTCTTCCGGATTTCAGCGCCCTGCGTTTTACGAAATACAACCAGTACGAGAGTCTGATCCTGCCGCTGGTAAAGTATCTCGAGGCGCACAACGTAAAGATCGAATACGGCATCGACGTCAAAAACGTTATCATTGAGACCGTTGGCAACAAAAAGACCGCAAAGCAGATCCTGTATGTAAAGGACGGCTGTGAGCAGAGCATCGATCTGATCGAGGACGACCTTGTCTTCATCACAAACGGCTGCTGTACGGACTCCTCCTGCTATGGCGACCAGACGCATAAACCCGATCTCTCAAAGCTCAAAAACGGCTCCGGGGAATCCTGGGATATGTGGAAGAACATCGCAAAACAGGCGACACACGGAGAATTTGGAAACCCGGACGCTTTCTGCAGCAATATCGAAGCGACCAACTGGATGAGTGCAACGGTGGCAACCTCGGATGAAGAAATCATCCGCCACATTGTCAATATCTGTAAGCGGGATCCCCGCGAGGGAAAGGTGACGACCGGCGGCATCGTCACGGTAAAGGACAGCACGGACAACTGGTATCTCTCCTGGACGATCAACCGTCAGCCCCAGTTCAAGTCGCAGGATAAGAACATGGTGCTGATCTGGCTGTACTCCCTCAACACGAACAGGGAGGGAAATTATGTAAAAAAGGCGATGCGGGACTGCACCGGTGAAGAGATCTGCCGCGAATGGCTCTACCATATCGGCATCCCGCAGGACAGGATTGAAACGCTCGCAAAAGATCAGTGCAATACGACAACCTGCTTTATGCCGTATATCAATGCGTTTTTCCAGCCCAGAAAGAACGAAGACCGCCCGCATATCGTACCGGACGGCGCGGTAAACTTCGCGTTCCTCGGTCAGTTTACCGAGACGCCCCGCGACACCATCTTCACGATCGAATACTCCATGCGTACCGGTATGGAAGCCGTCTACACACTGTTGGACATCGCACGCGGCGTTCCCGAGGTCTGGGGCAGTAAATACGATGTGCGCGAGCTGCTCCGCGCCTGCTATTATGCGATCGACAAAAAGCCCGTCACGGACATAAAACTCTCCCTGAAGGAACGGGAAATGCTGCGTGTCGCATTGAAAAAGGTAAAGGGAACCGACCTTGAGCTCCTCTTAAAGGAAAGCGGTCTGCTTCCCGAAAACTGATTCCCAAAGACTGACTCCGGAGCCGGGCGGGTAAAACCGCCCGGTTTCTTTA
>CAZVWN010000098.1:2920-9424 GCA_964631065.1 uncultured Acetatifactor sp. | reverse complement strand
GTATGCGTGCAAGCACGCCCGCCGCAAGGGCAGACATGTATGGCTGAACTGTTACAAAAAACCTACAACAGCTTCTTATACCAGCTCAACGCGCTAAGATACGTCTCGTTAACCTGATCCATGTCAAGCTCCCGGATCAGCAGCTGTCTGGATACCTCCTGCCAGTTCGCCGCCTCATACTGCGTTATCAGGTCATACACGGGAAACAGCGGCCCCGTTCCCTGCGTCAGGGCGTTTCTGACATCCGCAGAAACATTTACCATCTTCAGGGCATCCTCCATCGTCTTTTCCAGAATGACGTCCAGTACGGAGAACAGTCCCATCAGGAACAGCTCCTCCGCCTTTCCCGGCATTCCGAACAGCGGTGCAAGCCCCTCCGCGAATTTCGCGCGCAGCAGGGAAAGTCTCGTCACCTCGCTCGGCTTGTCCGCATACAGCTTATTCACGACCGCCGTATTGATCCATTTTTTCAGCTCCTTCTGTCCCAGCATCGCCGCCGCATGACGGATGGTCGTGATCCCCGAATTCACCGCCATACGGTTTACCATCTGGAGCAGGGAGATCGTCAGCGCCGTATCGCGCCCGATGACGTCCGCCGCATCCGTCAGCTCGAAATTATCATTGTTCACAATGTTGAGCAGCTCGATATAATTCGCCTTCAGCGGCGCGACCGTATGCTCTCCCTTTGTGACGGGAACACGGTAAAAATCACCCTCGTACAGCTGATATCCGCCCGTCTTCTTCAGGGCTTCAAACGCCTCCATCGTATCAATGCCGCCCGCGCAGAGCTTAATCTGCGGATACATTTTTCCGAAGTAGATCCTCGCCTTTTCAATCGCGATCCTCTTGCTGTTTAAGAATACATAATCCGCAAGCTGCATGATCTCCGCATAGCTCCCGAAGTCAGACACGGCGAGCTTGCGCACGGCGAGCTTATATCCCATTCCCTTCAGCTCCCGCAGACGCTTTACATACATCTCGACAGGCGGGATCGTATTGTCGATCAAAAAGACAATTCTTCCGTGCGGTGCGCTGCACTGGCTCTCCACATCCGAAAAAACGGAAATATTGCTCACAGGGACAAAAATCTCCTTGTCCTCCGACAGCGTCTCGATTCCCATGCTCTCGATCAGCTCTAACCCGTCCACTGCCGCTGCGCCGTCAAATCTGCCCGTGCCGAGCTTCATCGGATTCAGAAAATAGTTGTCCTTCTGCGAGAAAATGGAATACGCCCTGACTGCCATGTTTTCATCAAAAAGCGGTACCAAAGTCAGTAACATTCTATCCCTCCTGTCTGTGTCTCTCCTGCCGCAGCCCCTCCCCGGAGGTTACGGCTCCCCTGTTTTACATTTTTACATAAAGTACTTTACGCCGGACTCAAAGATCCTGATATCCTGTTCCCCATAGATATTCTTTGCAACCGCAATATCCCGTCTCTCGGAATGCGCCATCTTACCGAGCACACGTCCGTCGGGGGAAGTGATGCCCTCGATGGAGCAGTAAGAGCCGTTGATATTGTACTCCTCGTCCATCGTGACATTGCCGTTCTGATCCGAATACTGCGTTGCGACCTGACCGTTTGCAAACAGTCTGTCAAGCCACTCCTTCGGCGCGACGAAACGGCCCTCTCCGTGGGAAGCAGGATTACAGTAAACGCCTCCGGGCTCCGCGCCCTGCAGCCAGGGAGACTTATTCGATACGACCTTTGTGTAGACCATCTTGGAAATATGGCGGTTGATCGTATTGAAGGTCAGGGTCGGTGAAGTCTCATCCTGTCCCTGAATCTCACCCGTCGGTACCAGTCCCAGCTTGATCAGCGCCTGGAAACCGTTGCAGATACCCAGCGCCAGACCGTCCCGCTCATTCAGCAGCTTTCCGACTGCTTCCTTCAGCTTTGCATTGCGGAATGCCGTCGCGAAGAATTTTGCGCTGCCGTCCGGCTCATCGCCCGCCGAGAAGCCGCCGGGGAACATGATGATCTGTGCCTGTGCGATCGCTTTTTCAAATTCGTCCACGGATTCCCGGATATCCTGTGCGCTTAAGTTGCGGAACACCTTCGTCACAACCTCCGCGCCCGCGCGCTCAAACGCCTTTGTGCTGTCATATTCGCAGTTCGTTCCCGGGAATACCGGAATAAATACGGTCGGCTTTGCAACCTTGTGCTTACATACATAGATGCCGTCCGCGCGATAAACGGGGCTCTCCACCGCATCCTTTGCCTTTACCGCCTTTGTCGCGAAGACCTTTTCGAGCTTTCCCGTCCATGCCGTAAGCGCCTCGTCCATCGCGACCTCGGCATCGCCATAGCGGAATGCCGGTTCCGCCGTCACGGTTCCGAGCACGCTGCAGCCGTATTCGGATTCCGTAAACAGAGAAAGATCTTCCTCTTTTACCTCCGCGATGATATCGCCGAGTCCGTTTCCAAAGAGGTGCTTTAACGTCACGCCGTCCGCAATGCGCACGCCGAGCCTGTTGCCGAACGCCATCTTAGACAGAGCCGCCGCCGCGCCCTTAGAATCCGCCGCGTAGGCAGAAAGGATCTTCTTTTCGGTTATCATGCGGTGGATAAAGTCATACAGCGCCGCAACCGCCTCGTACTTCGGTATGTCGAATTCATCCTTCTCGATGGAGAAACGGATCAGCTTATTTCCCGCCGCCTTCAGCTCCGGCGTGATCACGTCGTCCTGCTTTGCGATGTCTACCGCAAAGGAAACCAGCGTCGGCGGAACGTCAATATCGTTAAAGGTTCCCGACATGCTGTCCTTGCCGCCGATAGAGGGCAGTCCGAAGCCGATCTGCGCGTCATACGCACCCAGCAGCGCCGCAAACGGCTGACTCCAGCGCTCAGGCTCCTCCGTCATTCTCCGGAAATACTCCTGGAAGGTAAAGCGGATCTTCGACGCGTCGCCGCCCGTCGCAACGATCTTTGCCATGGACTCCACAACGGCATACACTGCGCCGTGATAAGGACTCCACGAAGAGAGATACGGATCAAAGCCGTAGCTCATCATGGTAACGGTATCCGTCTTCCCCTTCAGCACGGGAAGCTTCGCTACCATCGTCTGGATCTCCGTGAGCTGATGAACGCCGCCGTAGGGCATCAGTACGCTGCCCGCACCGATGGAGGAGTCAAACATCTCAACCAGACCCTTCTGGGAACAGACGTTTAAATCACCAAGCAGAGTCAGCCACGCTTCCTTTACCTCGCCCTTTTCCAGCTTTTCGCCGACTGCGGGAACCGCCCATTTTTCAAAATAATTTTCCTTTTCATCCGGCATGTCAACCTTAACTGCCGTCTCCTGATGCGCGCCGTTGGTATCCAAAAACGCCCGCTTTAAGTCAACGATCTTCTTTCCGCGCCAGTTCAGCACCAGTCGCGGCTCTTTTGTTACAACGGCAACGGGAACCGCCTCCAGATTTTCCTCCGCCGCATAGCCCAGGAACTTCTCAACATCCGCCGGCGTTACGACAACCGCCATACGCTCCTGCGACTCCGAGATCGCAAGCTCCGTTCCGTCCAGTCCGGCATACTTCTTCGGCACCTTATCCAGATCGACCGTCAGTCCGTCCGCCAGCTCCCCGATGGCAACGGATACGCCGCCCGCGCCGAAGTCGTTGCACTTCTTGATCATGCGGCTGACCTCCTCGCGCCTGAACAGTCTCTGGATCTTGCGCTCCGTGGGCGCATTTCCCTTCTGCACCTCTGCGCCGCAGGTCTCGATGGACTGCTCGGTATGCACCTTTGAGGAGCCCGTCGCACCGCCGCAGCCGTCGCGTCCGGTACGTCCGCCGAGCAGGATGATGATATCTCCGGGATCAGAGGTCTCACGGATCACATTGCGCCTCGGCGCAGCGCCCATGACGGCTCCGATCTCCATTCTCTTCGCAACATAATCCGGATGATAAATTTCTTTTACAAAGCCGGTCGCAAGACCGATCTGGTTTCCGTAGGAAGAATAGCCGTTCGCCGCACCGCGCACCAGCTTCTTCTGGGAAAGCTTTCCCTTTAAGGTATCCGCCACGGGCACCGTCGGATCCGCCGCGCCCGTCACGCGCATCGCCTGATAGACATATCCTCTTCCGGAAAGCGGGTCACGGATCGCGCCGCCTAAGCAGGTCGCCGCGCCGCCGAAAGGCTCGATCTCGGTGGGATGGTTGTGCGTCTCATTCTTAAAGAATACCAGCCACTCCTCCGTCTCCTTATGATCGCCGTAATCCATCTCAACGGGCACGACAACGGAGCAGGCGTTGATCTCGTCGGACTGTTCCATGTCCTCGAGCTTTCCGTCCTTCTTCAGCTTCCGCATCGCCATCAGCGCAAGATCCATCAGACAGACAAACTTGTCCTTTCTGCCCGCAAAAATCTCTTCCCGCGTATCCAGATAGCTCTGATATGTCGTCTCGATCGGGGAACGGTAATACCCCTCCTCAAACGTAACGTCCGTCAGCTCCGTGGAAAAGGTCGTATGGCGGCAGTGATCGGACCAGTAGGTATCCAGCACACGGATCTCCGTCATGGACGGATCGCGCTTCTCATCCTCGCGGAAGTACTTCTGAATGTGCTGAAAATCCTTGAAGGTCATTGCAAGAGAGAGGGAATCATACAGCTTCCGGAGCGCTTCCTCCCCCATGTCCGCAAATCCCGCAAATACCGCGATATCCGCCGGCTCGTCAAAAACCGTGATCAGCGTATCCGGCTTTACCATACCGGTCTCACGGGAATCCACCGGATTGATACAGTACGCCTTGATCTTCTGAAGCTCTTCCGCCGTGATATCGCCAAGGATCATATAGGTTACGGCAGTACGGATGACGGGCTCCTCGTCCTCCTTCAGGAAACGGATACACTGCACTGCGGAATCCGCGCGCTGATCGAACTGTCCGGGAAGAAATTCTACGGAAAAAACGCTCGCCCCCGCAGGGATCTCAATGCTCTCCTGATACAGATTGTCCACGGGCGGCTCTGAAAAGACCGTTCTGCATGCCGTCTCAAAGACCTCCTCGGAAATATTCTCCACATCATAGCGGATAAACATCCTGACCCCGTCGATCTTTACGCCGAGGTAATTCCTAAGCTCCTCATTCAGCTCCTTCGCCTTTACCGCAAAAGGCTCCTTCTTTTCCACATAGATACGTCTGACGTTTCCCATTTGACTCCTCCAAGTATTGATTTGCTGCTTTATTACAACAGTCCGCCCCGCCGTCTGCGTCCTGCGGGAACAGACCGTGCTTCGCCTTATTCCGTTTCGAGACCAAGAGATTTCAGGATAAACGCGATCTCACGGTCAACCGTCTCCGCCGTGACGCCGATGGTCTGCGCCGAGATCTTTAACCCCTCCAGCACATACATGATGTTCCGCGCCGTCCCGGGACAGTCCTCACAGTAAAACTCCCCGTTGTCCGCGCCGGTCTCGATCAGCTTCTCGATGATCTTGACCGCCGAATCGAACTGTCTGCGCAGGACGTTATCCCGCTTTGACGGCTGATTTTCAAAGTAGTATTCATAGATTGCCTGCGTGAGCGTATGTTCCTTCCTAAGCAGCTCCTTCTTCTGCTCCTGTAAAAACAGGACCAGGATATCCGCAGCCGTCGCGTCCTCCTTGATATTGTCCGAAAAGACATCGTCCGTCTCCTCGCTCTCCATCCGCATGACCTCCAGAAAAATCTGGTTCGTATTTTCAAAATACAGATACAGACCGCCCCTGCTGATACCACAGGCTTCGACGATATCCTTCATGGTAACTTTTTTAAAGCCTTTCTCCACAAAGACATTCCTCGCCGTCTCCAAAATAAGTCTCTTCTTCTGTACCGATTTCTCGCCCATGCTGCCATCCATACCTTTCCGCGTTCCGTAATCCCGATGCAGTTACGGTTTTATGGTAACCGTTTGGTCCTGCTGCTTCTGTATGCAGCCACGCCCGCCGCAGCCGCTGTCTGTCATTGCCGGACCGTTACGTCTTATATCTGCGGCATCCCCTGCCGCTCTCCGCCGTTTTCAGTTCTTCTCAGACTTGTCCCAATAGTCGATGATCTCCTGCATCTTCTGCAGTACAAGCAGGAAGATATTCTCCTGCACCGCCTCCGGCCAGAGACTGCTCTTCGTCTGTCCGCCCATCACATATTTCGACAGAATCCCGCAGAGGATATCCCAGTGCTTCAGCTCTGCGGCAGCGATGATCCTTCTCTCGTCCGCATGCGTCCTGATACCGTTGCGCGTATAAATATAGCGGTAATTGCGATCCATAAGCGGCGACTTCTGCGCCTCGCGCACAAAGCTGATCAGCGTGGAATCGTAGACCGGGATGCTCATGGAATTTTCCGTAAACTCCGGATCCTGATAAAAGCCTCCCGCCGTCTGCCCCGCCTTCTGTTCCAGCCAGGGAAGATACCGTAAAAGCGGCAGCACCGCCTGCTTATACTTCTGTATCTGCTGCTGCCTGTACTCCATCCCCTGTTCCATAACTGCCGCTCTCCTTCCTCTTTCGCCTGATTTTCTGAATTTTC
>CAZVWN010000098.1:0-2820 GCA_964631065.1 uncultured Acetatifactor sp. | reverse complement strand
TGATTTTCTGCTCGCGTATATTTTATCATATTTTTATTAAAAGTACAGCACAAAATTACATAGACTTTCCCTATAGGTTTGGTGTATACTATACCCATACGGCAGTCTGTCCGGAAAATAACAAAAAACAGCGCGCGTCCTACGGTCGGAAGGCTCCGGAGGCGGCGCCTTTGCGTTCTTTCAGACTGTCCTGTAAAAAAGGGTGAAATAAGGGGAAAACATATGGCGGGCATTGCATTAGAAAAGGGAAAACGTATCTACGGCAGCGGTCAGCCCATGACCGCACTTCATATGCTGGCAAAGGGAAAGGTTCTTGCAGAATATCCGGGCGGCTCCTATACGCTCGGGAAGGGGGATGTGATCGGTGTCTGCGAGCTCGGCTCCGAGGTTCACTATCTCGGTTACACGACGCTTGAGGATTCCGTTATCCTGACGTATCCGATCAATAACATGGACGCGCTCGACGAGCTGCTCCAGAGTCACCCTGACATCGCGAGACTGTTTCTGCTTTCGCTGTTTCATCAGATCAACATTCTTCTGGAACAGAGCTTCCGCTCGGAAATGCTCTGCACGGGACTTCACCAGAATCTGATGAACGATTACGCAAAATACAACGCGCTCTGCAGCCGTTACCGCATCCAGCCGCGCACGCTGGACGGGCTTGACGAAATGGCTGCCTATTTCAACGAGGACACTCCGGATACCTGGCTGAACACCTATTATCTCGGACTGCAGCACATCTATTCGGAGGCGGGCGCCGGCGCAAAGACGCTCCTGCAGGAGGCGGGCGTCTCCCTCGGTATGCTGCGCAAGGGAAGTCTGGATTTCCGCAAGACCTTCTCCGTCCTGGATGAACAGTTCCATTACCGCACGCAGCTCGCCGGATATTATTTCAGCTCCACGGGAAACGATCTGTTCGACCTCTTTACCTCGCTTTACTACCGCCTCGGTCAGAACAACGAGGATGCTTCCGCACTGGCGGAGGACATCAGCCGGATCATCAGACAGCTGGAAAATGACCCCGTATCCGACAAGGCGCTGATCGATGCCCGCGTAAAGAGCTTCCAAAGCAACGTTTCCATGCTGAACACCTCGCAGGAGACTTCTCCGAAGGAAGAGGCGCAAAACGGTGCGATCATGCAGGAGCTTGCCGGTTCCTTAAATTCCATTCTGGAATTTGCGGGCTTCGATCTGGATATGGGTGAATCCTTCCGCAAGCACGTCAACGCCTTTAAGGCAATGGAGGACAAGGTTTCCACGGAGGATACCGCGATCAGACTGCGCAAGCAGATCACGGAGGAGTTTTATGCCCTGTACGCGATCACCTTTGAGACGGCGATAAAATCCCCCTATCTCCCCATGCCCGTCAGGATGTTCCTGTACTTCGGATATGTGGATGAGGAGCTGGCGGGGACAGCCAACTGCATCGCCCTGTACAACCTCGCGTGCGGCATCACGGATCAGAGCTCATTCGGCATCTATACCCTGTATCACTGGATGCTCGCGATCTACAACGGAACGAAAAGTCCGAGCCGGAATGAATTCGACGAGGATTTCACGGATTACATCCACAAGCAGAAGGCAAGCGGCAACATTACCGCCGCCGAGTATGCCGCGATGGAAAAGAATCCGATGAGTAAGGTAAACTTTGAGATGAAAAACATGTTCCCGCAGGTAAACAAAATGACCTGCGGACGCATTACCACCTTCTGCCCGCTCTTTGCCGCCGACAACGTGATGAAGAGCCTGAACTCGGCGTTCGTCTCCAGCGCGCAGATCAGCAAGGCGCTGGAAACGATCAAGTCCATCGATTACTCCGCCTTTTACCGGGAAAGTCTCGATCTCGAGCATGCGGAGGCAATGGGGAAGGAGATCATCCATCGCGAATACATTCCGGATATCATCCTGATGCCGAATATCGGAATCCGCGGTGTCATGTGGCAGGAGATCGAAGGAAAGAAGCGCAACTCGCCGGGCAGGATGTTCTTCTCCATCTTCCACATGGAGGACATCAGCACGACCATGATCCGGCTGACGGGCGAATTCCGCTGGGAAATGTGCAAACGGATTCAGGGAAGCCGCTGGAACGATATCTCCGAGCGCTCCCTTACCAGTGAATACTTCGACTATGTACAGTTTTACCGGAAAAATCATGAGCTCAGCTCGGAGGCAAAGGAAAAGATCCGCAACAGTCTGCAGCGTGCGCGCAACAGCTTTAAGGAAATGTTCGTAAGAGATTACATTCTCTGGATCATCTTTGAGGGCACCGGCTCACCCAGACTGAACAAGGTGGCAAGACGGATCCTGCTCAGCTACTGTCCGTTCCCTGCCCCGCTTGCGGCGACCATGGAACAGAACCCCGCATTCACGGAAATGCTCGCACGCCAGAAGGTATTAAGCGGCCAGCGCCTGCATCATCTCGATATGCTGCGCCAGAAGCTCAAGAGCAGCGACATTCCCGTTCCGCAGACTCTCGAAGCGGAATACGCTTATACAAAGGGAGAGGTCTGACAGACCTTCTTCCGTAAAACCCCCGTTGTCGGCTTCTCCACGAAGCGGCACGGGGGTTTTTTCGGTGCCGCCGTCTCTGCAGACATAAAAAAATGCTGAAAGCATTTCTCACGCCTTCAGCATTCCTGTAAGCAGGGGAAGAGGGGATCGAACCCCCGTTAACGGTTTTGGAGACCGCCGCACTACCGCTGTACTATTCCCCTATTCATATCGCGCCGTTTCCAACGCATCACCAACGAAAGGTATTATACCACGGTTCACGGCAGTCCGCAAGAGGTTTTTTCAAATTCAGCAAATTTTCTGAACTGC
>CAZVWN010000097.1:2582-9443 GCA_964631065.1 uncultured Acetatifactor sp. | reverse complement strand
TACGCCGTGTAAGCACCGGCGGCTCCAGAGTGCGCTGCTTGTGGCCATGTGCATTCTGCACAACTGTTTTTCGCAGTCTCCTCTTCAGAAGCCTTCCCTTACTCCGCGCTGACTGTCGCCCGCTCCTTCAAAAACTCCATGACCTTCGTGTTCATATAATCATTGCGGAAATCCTCGAGGGTATTGGTTCCCATGTATTCCTCAACGGAGGCATATCCTGCTTCTGCGGCATCCGCCGCAAGCTTCTCCTGCACTTCCTCATCGCTGACGTTTAAGTCCTCTCTGTTCGCGATCGCCTGCAGAATAAAGTCCTGCTTTAAGTAAGCTTCCGCATTCTCATTGATGACCGTCTCGCTGCTCGCCCCGTAGAAATAGGTCGTATAGGTATCCTCCGACACGCCATAGTAGTTCGCGTACATGGATATGAAGTCCGACCAGATCTTCCGGTAGGGCTCGTAGAGCGCATCCGGTATTTCCTTGAACACACAGCGTTCCGTCAGCTGCTCCATGATCGCGTTCTGAACCTCCGACTCATATGCGTCGGCAAGATAGTCATACGCCGCCTGTCTTAAGTCTTCCACCGTATTGACGCCGTCAACGCCCATGCTGCTTACGACTTCATCCTCCATCTCCTCCGGAGAAACCGATTCCGGCTGAATGCAGTGTACCGTCACCGTAAATACGACAGGCTGTCCGGCAAGATCCGGATTATTCTGATATACCTCCGGAAAGCTTAAGTCAAGATCTACCGTATCTCCCGGCATCACCCCGACCAGACCGTCCTCAAAGCCGTCGATAAACTGACCGCTGCCGATCGCAAGGCTTGCGTTCTGCGCCGTACCGCCCTCAAAGGCAACGCCGTCCTTCTTTCCCTCGTAATCGATGATTACGGTGTCTCCCACTGCGACCGCGCGATCCGTGATCCCGCCGTGCTCCGCCGTAACGTAGGGAAGATAGGACTCGTTCATCAGCATCAGAAGCTCGTCCTCATCCACGCCGACCGTATCCACCGTAATCTCAAAGCTGTCGTAATCTCCCAGCGTGACATACTTATCCACCTTCAGCTGATGCAGCGGAACATCCGCATCACTCCCACAGCCGGCAAGTAATACGGACATCACGGATGCCGCGAGCAGACTCACAATTTTCTTTTTCATACTAAAATAACCGTGCCTTTCCGTGATCTGTCTCCCTGCGTTTTCCATGGAGACGGACACAACATTCTTCTTTTATAACACACTCTGAAGCATTTTGCAAATACTAACCGGATTATCCTTGCCTATCGAAGGTAATCTGTGTTAAAATGAAAGCGTTTCGTCAGAATCTTTTAAGGAGGCTTGCCCTAAATGAAAACATGGCAGATTGTACTGATCGTTGTAGCGGTCGTGCTGATCGCACTGATCGCAGTCCTATATTTCCTCGGGAAAAAGGCGCAAAAGAAACAGTCCGAACAGCAGGAGATGCTGGAGGCGAACAAACAGACCGTCTCGATGCTCATTATTGATAAGAAGCGGATGAAGCTTCGCGATTCCGGTCTTCCCCAGATGGTCATCGACCAGACGCCGAAGGCAATGCGCGGCTCAAAGCTCCCCATCATCAAGGCAAAGGTCGGTCCGCAGATCCTTTCCCTGATCTGTGACGAAAAGATCTTTGATTCCGTTCCCGTCAAAAAGGAAGTCAAGGCAGTCGTCAGCGGTATCTACGTCATCGGCGTAAAGGGACTTCACGGAAAGACGGAGGTACAGCCCGCAAAGAAAAAGAGCCGTTTTAAACAGGCTCTGGAGGCAGCGCAGGAGAAGGCGGGCGCAAAGCCCTTAAAATAATCCTGTCGCCCTGCCAGAAAAGCCGATCCGTTCCGGGTCGGCTTTTCTATATGTTACGGGCCAAAGACTGTACCCGCGGATGTCCGGCACGGTTGACGAACCCGTCAGGATTGTATATAATTAAGTACAATTACAGCAGCGCCGGTATTTTCGCGGAACGGAGTCACTTATGGAACAGTACAGAATCAAAGCCCCCGCCAAGATCAATCTTGGTCTGGATGTTATAAAAAAACTTCCCAACGGCTATCATCAGGTAAAGATGATCATGCAGTCCGTCGGAATCTATGATGAACTGACCCTGGAAAAGACGGATCATGGGATTACCCTGACAACAGACTGCGACGCTCTTCCCACGGACGGGGACAATCTGATCTGCCGCGCCGCGAAGCTGATGCAGGAAACCTTTCAGCTTACGGGCGGCGTAAGGATTCATCTGAAAAAGACAATTCCCATCGCCGCGGGAATGGCGGGCGGGAGCACGGATGCCGCTGCCACGATGAAGGGGATGAACGCGCTCTTCGGACTCGGAGTCGGGCTTCCGGAGCTGATGCGGCTTGCCGTGCCGATCGGTGCGGACGTTCCGTACTGTATCCTCGGCGGCACGGCGCTCGCGGAGGGAATCGGTGAAAAGCTGACCCCGCTTCCTCCCGTTCCGTCCTGCTTTGTCCTGATCGCCAAGCCGGATATCAGCGTCTCGACAAAGTACGTCTATGAACATCTGGATGCGGCAGAGATCCTTCACCACCCGGACATTGACGGCATGGTATCTGCAATCCGGGGCGGCAGTCTTCCCGGCATTCTCGGCAAAATGGAGAATCTTCTGGAAACCGTGACCATTCCGGCGCATCCCGTCATTGCCGCCTTAAAAGAGCGGATGCAGACGCTCGGCGCAGACGGCTGCCTGATGAGCGGAAGCGGGCCGACCGTCTTTGGCATCTTTACCGATCACGGAAGGGCTTCCTCCGCGTATGAACAACTGTTGTCCGAAGGAATCGCAAAACAGCTCTTCCTGACGACACTTCCCGAAAGCGAAAGGTGACAGATCATGCAGGATTATTTTCAGTCGAACATGGATGAATTTCTTCCCCTGCGCGACGTTGTTTTCAATACGCTGCGTCAGGCGATCCTCACAGGCGAATTAAAGCCCGGCGAGCGTCTCATGGAAATCCATCTTGCAAATAAGCTCGGCGTCAGCCGTACCCCCATCCGCGAAGCAATCCACAAGCTGGAGCTGGAGGGTCTCGTAACGATGATTCCGCGCCGGGGAGCGGAGGTTTCCCAAATCACGGAAAAAAGCATGCAGGATGTCCTCGAGGTACGCCGCGCGCTGGACGCGCTCTGCGCGGAGCTTGCCTGTGACCGCATCACGGACGAAGAGCTGGAGAATCTGCGGCTTGCCTGCGTTGCCTTTGAAACGGCTGTCCGTACAAAGGATACCAAAAAAATTGCACAGGCGGACGTCGCGCTCCACGATATCATTGTCTGTGCAACGGGCAATCAGCGCCTGATCCAGCTTGTCAACAATCTCTCCGAGCAGATGTACCGCTACCGCTTTGAATATATTAAGGATGCAGATCAGCATGAAACCCTGATCGCCGAGCATAGAATCATCTATGAGAGTCTTGTGGCAAAGGATAAGCAGACCGCCGCAGCAGCCGCAAAGACACACATCGACAACCAGGAAAAGGCGATCATCCGACGGATCCGCCTTGACAGTGAAGCCGACAGCAGATAAAGTGTATAAGTCGCACCCTTTCGGCAATACTCTCCTTATGATTTTAAGAAAGTGAGAGTATCGCATGAAAAAAAGAAAAGACATCAGAAACATCATCCGCATTTTTACAGCAATGTGTGCTGCGCTCGGCTGGTGGGGACTGCTCTATCCGGAGCTGACGCTCACCCCGGAAACCGTCCGTATCGTCGCGGAAAGCGATTCCGAAGACGGACTTACGGACAGGCGGGCGGGCTGCTCCGGAGACAGTCTCTACCTTGAGCTTCTGGGAACCGCTCCCGGGAATATCCGTTTCCGCAGCAGACTCCTCACAGAGCTGAATGCTTTTTGGGAGGCTTTTTCATGGGACAGATCAACAGAGAACTGATGCATAAAAATGCACCCATCGGCGTATTTGACTCCGGTGTCGGCGGTCTTACCGTGGCGCGGGAGATCATGCGTCAGATCCCCAATGAGAAAATCATATATTTCGGAGACACGGCGCGGGTTCCCTACGGCAGTAAATCCCGCGAGACCGTCGTGCGCTTCTCAGAGCAGATCGTGCGCTTCCTTCGCACCTTCGACGTGAAAACGATCGTCGTCGCGTGCAATACGGCAAGCGCCTATGCGCTGGACGCTCTGGAACAGGACATTGACATTCCGATCATCGGCGTTGTCAGACCCGGAGCAAAAGCGGCCGCAGAGGTGACACGCAACGGAAAGATCGGCGTCATCGCGACCGAGGCAACGATCAACAGCAACATTTACACAAAGTACATAACCGGACTGAATGAAAATTATACCATCTACGGAAAAGCCTGCCCCCTCTTTGTGCCGCTTGTCGAGGAGGGCCTCTGGCAGGATCCCGTTACGGATGAGATTGCAAGACGGTATCTCGCCGGGCTGATCGACATTGATATTGATACGCTGATCTTAGGCTGTACGCATTATCCGCTGATCCGCACCGCGCTCGGCAGGATCATGGGAGAGAAGGTAACACTTGTCAACCCCGCCTACGAAACGGCAATCGAGCTGCGGCAGATGCTGGCGGACATGGATATGCTCAACGACGAAAAGCCGGGACTCGGCAGCGACCAGTATCGGTTTTTCGTCAGCGATAAGGCGGAAAAATTTGTCCGCTTTGCAAACTCCATCATCAAGTACGGCATTCTCTCCGCAAAAGCGATCAACATTGAGGAGTACTGATTTGGATAAAACCGTGAAACTTACCATATCCGGCATACAGACCGACGAAGCAGAGGAAAAACTCCTGACCGAGACAGCCGCCGAAGGTCAGTATTACGAAAAAAACGGCTGTCATTATGTTCTCTATCAGGAAACCGATCCGGAATCCGGACACCTTACGAAAAACACCCTGAAATGGACGAAAGGGCGGCTGGAGCTGATCCGCAGAGGAAACATTTCCGCCCATATGATCTTTGCGCCAGGGCGCACCCTGCCCACAGGTTACACCACCCCTTACGGCACGCTGACTCTCGCCGTTTCCACAGAGACCCTGCGCATCCTTCAGACGGACGAAACCGTTTCCATACGGATCGCCTATCATCTGTCGGCAGAGGATTCCTTCCTGTCCGCGAACGAACTGATGATAAAAATCCTGAATCTTTGATCCGGGACTAAACTTTTCTTCCCTTTCTACCGAAATACTTTATAGAAATCATGGATGATGCGCCCGGTCTTCCGGGTAGAAAAAAGACGGATTGCCGTCAGAAAGAGGGATATTATGAGTGTAAACGGAATTACATCAGCTACCCGGACTACTGCTTACAGCTACTCCGGCGCCGAAAGCACAAAGGCGGCTGAAAGCGAAACTGTAAAGACCAATACTGCCGCTGAGGTCGGAGCTGTCTACGAGCCTTCCAAGGAGACGACTACAGACTCCGTAAAAAAGACCTATACCCCTGATACAAACCTGATCAATAAGCTGAAGGCTGATGCAGACGCGCGCACCGCACAGCTGCGCAGTCTGGTTGAAAAGATGATGTCAGGTCAGACGAACGCCTACGGCAAGGCGAACGATATCTGGCAGTTCTTAAGAGAGGGCAACTTCACGGTTGACCCCGCGACCAAGGCACAGGCGCAGGCGGACATTGCCGAGGACGGCTACTGGGGCGTAAAGCAGACCTCACAGAGGATTCTCGACTTTGCAAACGCGCTGACGGGCGGAGACCCTTCCCAGATTGAGAAAATGCGCGATGCCTTTAAAAAGGGATATGAGCAGGCGGAAAAGACCTGGGGCGGAAAGCTTCCCGATATCTCACAGCAGACCTATGATGCCGTGATGAAAGGCTTTGACGACATGGCGGCTGCCGCGAACGGCACGGCTGCGGTAACTGAATAAACGGATCAGAAGCTGTCAGCTGACAGACGGAATACATAATTTACGGAAATGGCATGATGAAGGTCATGCCATTTCTGTGTGAATAAAAAAACAAGAGGTGACTTATGAAAGAAAAAAAATTTTCTCCTTCCCTTTTTATCCTGCGGATCACACAGGGTGCGGCAGTCGGACTGGGCGCGGTTCTGCCCGGCATTTCCGGCGGCGTGCTCTGTGTCATTTTCGGCATCTATAAGACCATCATGGAATTTCTCGCAGAGCCTTTCCGCAGATTCAAAACCCATGTGCCGAAGCTGATTCCTGTCGGTATCGGCGGTGTCATCGGTTTCGTCGGAATTGCCGCGCTGTTAGAGAAGGTCATGACCGCATACCCCGAACCGTCCGTGTGTCTCTTTATCGGACTGATCGTCGGCATGATGCCCTCGCTCCTTCGGGAAGCGGGCGAACAGGGCAGAAACAGATATTCCTATATATCCATGGGAATCGCTTTCGTACTGGTATCCGCCCTGCTGATCACCCTTGCGGTGGCAAAGGTGACGATCGAGCCGAACTTTGCCTGGTATCTCTTCTGCGGCTTCTGCCTTGCGCTGAGCGTTATCGCCCCCGGCATGAGCTTCTCCACGCTGCTGATGCCTCTCGGGCTGTATACCCCCTTTATCGGCGGTATCAGCCGCTTTGATTTTTCCGTGCTGATCCCCGGCGGAATCGGAGCGCTCGCAACCGTAATCCTCTTTGCGAAGGCTGTCGACAGACTGTTTAAGAAGCATTATTCCGTTGCCTTCCACGCAATCGTCGGCGTTGTCATTGCCGCAACGGCGATGCTGCTGCTCCCGCAGGAGGACTTAAAGATCATCGAAAGCTTTACGACCGGCTTCGCCGTCAGCAATATCGTCTGTCTCATCATCGGTATTATTGCCGCACTGCTGCTCGATAAATTCAATCAGAAATTTCCGGTAGACTGACAAAAA
>CAZVWN010000097.1:0-2482 GCA_964631065.1 uncultured Acetatifactor sp. | reverse complement strand
AGGTCGTTGAGCTTCTTTAAGTAATCCACAGTCACATAATATTTTCTGCCGATATTCCACAGATTGTCTCCCGCCTTCACAAAATATACCGCCATTCCGGGAAGCTCTCCAAGCTTTGCCGTGTCAAGCGGCGCTACCGTGACCTGACCGATCAGGGAAACCGGAACGGACTGAAAGACCACCGTGGAAAAGCTCAGCACCGCCTTTACATCCACCTCCTCGCCGTCTGACACCATAACCTGAAGCTGTTCGAGTTCAGCGCGTACACTGTCGCTGTCCTGCGGCGCAATATCCGGAACCTCCAGCGTATACTGATAAGGAATCTGCACTCTCGTACAGCCGTAGGGACTTTCATCCTCTCCCGTGATATAGAGCAGCTTGATGTTCAGACTGCCCTGTAAAAAAATACCGTTTTCCACCACCCGCTGCTGATCCTGCGTCACGCTTCCCTCGCTGTGCAGCAGCTGCAGGATCCTGCCGGAGCCCACGGGCACATGCTCCGTGACCTTTGTTTTTCCCGTAACTCTTGCGAGCAGCCTCCGAAGCGCCGTCTCCCGCTCCGTCGTCGTGATCTCACTGGTCACGCCGTAGATATCCGACAGTACCTCCGTCTTCTCCTCCTCATAGATGCGCATGGAGATCTCAAGCGCCATCTCAAACCCGATGCAGCGCTCCTCTCCGTCAGAATCCGGACGTACCGAAAGCTCAGTCTGTCCTGCCCGATAACGGATATCGGGAATCATGCCGTCCCTGCATCCGTGACACTCCAGCGCGCCGCTAAACGGTATTGTCGTCTCATAGGAACGGATCGGATGCGCTTCCCCCTCTCCCTCATAGAGCACGAAGACGTGAACATCTCCGGAAAGCGCCAGCTTTTCCTCCTGCGCCTTAAATTCCATGTCTCCAAGCGACACGTCGCTCCATAAAATCTGAAAAATGTTCGGATGACCGCCCGGGAGCGTCATCTCCTCCTTCAGCCTGAAAATATCATTTTTACAGATGGCAATCTGTACAAGCTCCATCGGCGTTTTGCGATATTCCGCGATCTCGCCGCCCTGAAACGCGACCGGGATCTCCTCGTCATACAGCTCCGACACCCGCGCCGTCAGCGTAATCAGCGCCTGCAGATTCAGTTTTCTGGAATTGATCATGCTGACGGTCAGATCGTCTGTCTCTCCTTCCGCCTCCACCGTATCCGCCGGACCAACCCCCTGCAGATTCAGCTTCTCGTCAAAAGGCAGCTTCCCCTCAAGCACAACAAGACTGCTGCCCTCCTCCTGCGTATGGTAGAGCAGTACATAAGCCAGATACCCCTTTACATTCACGCTGTCCGTTCCGGGGCGGATCTCCTCGATCACGACCTCTCCCTTTTCCAGATTCAGCGTATTGACATCGGGCTTACTGTCCGGAATATTGATATCATCCTCCGTCGTAAACTGCGTAACCGCCTCCGCCCTGATACGGTCCATATGTATATTTTTCTTTATCAGCTCCACAAAAATACCTCCACCTATATACTGATATGAGTATATATATGAAGGTATCCTTTCCATTATTCCTGTACGGTGCCGATCAGCTCCGTAACATTTTCTATGCCATACTGCCGCATATAGTTTTCAATTCCCTCAACCGCCTGAACCGTCGCATAGGGATTGACAAAATTCATTGCGCCGATGCTGACTGCGCTCGCACCCGCCAGCAGAAACTCAATCGCATCCTCCGCCGTCGCGATGCCGCCCATCCCGATCACGGGAATCTTTACCGCATGCGACGCCTGATACACCATGCGGACGGCGACCGGCTTGATCGCAGGGCCGCTCATCCCTCCGGTTTTGTTTGCAAGCGCAAACCTGCGCTTCTGAATGTCGATCTTCATCCCCGTTATCGTATTGATTAAAGACAGTGCATCCGCTCCCGCCGCCTCCGCAGCCCTTGCCATCTCCGCAATGTCCGTGACGTTCGGGCTGAGCTTCATGATAACAGGCTGCTTTGCATGCCTTTTGATCTCCTGCGTGATCCCGAACAGTGCGTCCGCTTTCTGTCCGAACGCGATCGCGCCCTCTTTGACATTCGGACAGGAGACGTTGATCTCGAGCATCGCGACCGTCTGCTCTTCTCCCAGCCGCTCCACAACCTCGACATAATCCTCTGTCGTCCTGCCGCAGACATTGACGATCACCTTTGTATCATACTGCTTTAAAAACGGGATATCCCGCTCCAGAAAAACATCAATCCCGGGATTCTGCAATCCGATCGCGTTCAGCATGCCGCCGTAAACCTCCGCAACACGGGGCGTCGGATTCCCAGCCCACGGCACATTCGCCACGCCCTTCGTCACAACTGCGCCAAGCCTGTTTAAATCAACAAATTCCGAATATTCCATGCCGGAGCCAAAGGTTCCGGATGCCGTCATGACAGGATTTTTCAAAGTAACTCCCGCAATCGTCACCTGTGTATTCATACTTTTTCTCCTCTTCGCGGT
>CAZVWN010000096.1:2002-9785 GCA_964631065.1 uncultured Acetatifactor sp. | reverse complement strand
AACCGGCGAAACGGCATCAGGCGTAAGCGGGGGACTGTCGGAGGCGGGCGCGGCGATCCGCATCCACAAAGAGGGCGTGGAAGAGAACGAACGCCCCGCAAGACCGCAGGCGGCAGCGCCTATGACGGAGATGCAAAAAGACCTTTCCCATGCGGAGAAGAAGGTCCCGAAGAAGTATATGTTCCCGCCGATCTCGAGGCTGCAGAAGGGTGTTGCGGCGACGGAGGATTCCACAAAGGAATTAAAGGAGACGGCGGTACGGCTTCAGCAGACGCTGAACACCTTCGGCGTAAAGGTGACGATCACGGATATCAGCCAGGGACCGAGCGTTACGCGGTATGAACTACAGCCCGAGCAGGGCGTCAAGGTATCGAAGATCGTCGGACTGACGGATGATATCAAGCTGAATCTTGCGGCGACGGACATCCGTATCGAAGCGCCGATCCCGGGCAAGGCGGCGATCGGAATCGAGGTACCGAACAAGGAGAGCATTCCGGTTGCTCTCCGCGATCTCTTAGAGAGCAGGGAGTTTAAGGAATTTCCGTCGAACCTTGCCTTTGCGGTCGGAAAGGACATTGCGGGGAAGGTGGTTGTCGCGGATATCGCGAAGATGCCGCATATGCTGATCGCGGGTGCAACGGGCTCCGGTAAGTCCGTCTGTATCAATACCCTGATCATGAGCATTCTGTATAAGGCGCATCCGGATGATGTCAGGCTGATCATGGTAGACCCCAAGGTGGTCGAGCTGAGCGTTTACAACGGTATCCCGCATCTTCTGATCCCGGTTGTCACAGACCCGAAAAAGGCATCTGCGGCGCTTCACTGGGGCGTTTCCGAGATGGAGGACCGTTACCGGAAATTTGCGGATTATAATGTCAGGGATATCAAGGGGTATAACCAGAAGGTAGAGTCCATGCGGGAGAAGGGCGACCCGGAAGCGCCGGCAAAGCTGCCGCAGATCGTGATCATCGTAGACGAGCTTGCCGACCTGATGATGGTATCGCCCGGAGAGGTCGAGGAATCCATCTGTCGTCTGGCACAGCTTGCCAGAGCGGCGGGCATTCATCTGATCATCGCGACGCAGCGGCCCAGCGTGGATGTCATCACGGGACTGATCAAGGCGAATATGCCGAGCCGTGTCGCGTTTTCGGTTTCCAGCGGCGTGGACTCCCGAACCATCCTCGACATGAACGGCGCGGAGAAGCTGCTGGGAAAGGGCGATATGCTGTTTTACCCGCAGGGATATTCCAAGCCGGCGCGTATCCAGGGTGCTTTCGTCTCGGACAGGGAGGTTTCGGATGTCGTGGACTTCTTAAAGAACCAGACGCTGGGGAATACCTATGCGGAGGACATTGAGGAAAAGATTCAGAATATCGGGAGCGGCGGCGCTTTGGGAGACGGCGGCTCGGAGCTGGACGACCTCTTTGAAAAGGCGGGACGCTTTATCATCGAACAGGACAAGGCTTCCATCGGCGCCTTGCAGAGACTGTTGAAGATCGGATTTAACCGTGCCGCGCGGATCATGGATCAGCTCTGCGAGTACGGCGTTGTGGATAAGGGCGACGGAACGAAGCCGAGAAGGATTCTGATGAGCCCGGAGCAGTTTGAACAGCTGGTAGAGGAAATCGTATAACTGACCGGAAAAGGTAAGCCGGAGACGTAACATGCGAAGGAAAGAACTTTTAGGAGGAGAGAGACGTGAAGACAGACATTGAAATTGCACAGGAAGCGCTCATGCAGCCGATCGAAAGCGTTGCGGCAGGACTCGGAATAACCGGAGAGGATCTGGAGCTTTACGGAAAGTATAAGGCGAAGCTGACGGACGCGTATCTGGACAGCTTAAAGGAAAGACCGGACGGAAAGCTGATCCTTGTCACGGCGATCAACCCTACGCCCGCCGGCGAGGGAAAGACGACAACGAGCGTCGGACTGGGCGAAGCGTTTGGAAAGCTGGGAAAGAAAGCGGTCATCGCGCTCCGTGAGCCGTCCTTAGGACCGTGCTTCGGCATCAAAGGCGGCGCGGCGGGCGGCGGCTACGCGCAGGTGGTTCCCATGGAGGATCTGAATCTGCATTTCACGGGAGATTTTCATGCGATCACTTCCGCGAATAATCTGCTGGCGGCGCTTCTGGATAACCATATCCAGCAGGGAAATGAGCTGCAGATCGATACGCGCCAGATCGTATGGAAGCGGTGTCTTGACATGAACGACAGAGTGCTGCGCAATACAGTGGTCGGTCTGGGAAAGAAGACGGACGGCGTTGTCCGCGAGGATCATTTCGTCATCACGGTAGCCAGCGAGATCATGGCAATCCTCTGTCTTGCGGATAATATGAAGGATCTCAAGGAAAGGCTTTCGAGAATCGTTGTCGCTTACAATTATGCGGGTGAGCCTGTCACGGCGGGCGATCTTCAGGCGGTCGGCGCAATGGCGGCGCTGTTAAAGGATGCGCTGAAGCCGAATCTGATCCAGACGCTGGAGCATACGCCGGCGCTGGTTCACGGCGGTCCTTTTGCCAACATTGCGCACGGCTGTAATTCCGTCAGGGCGACAAAGGCAGCCTTAAAAATGGCAGATTACTGTATCACGGAGGCGGGCTTCGGCGCGGATCTCGGCGCGGAGAAGTTCTTCGATATCAAGTGTCGGATGGCGGGGTTAAAGCCGGATGCGGTTGTTCTGGTCGCAACGATACGCGCGCTGAAATACAATGGCGGCGTGGCGAAGGAGGCGCTCGGAACGGAGGATCTTGCGGCGCTGAAAAAAGGAATCGTCAATCTGGAAAAGCACATTGAAAATTTACAGAAATACGGCGTTCCCGTTGTTGTCACGCTCAATTCCTTTGTCACGGATACTGCGGCAGAAACGGAATTTGTCAGGGCGTTCTGTGAGGAGAGAGACTGTGAGTTTGCGCTTTCCGAGGTCTGGGCAAAGGGCGGCGAGGGCGGTATTGCCCTTGCGGAAAAAGTATTAAAGACGCTCGAGACGAAGAAGAGTGACTTCCATGTCCTGTATGAGGATACGCTTCCGTTGGAGGATAAGATCAAAAAGATTGCGACGGAAATTTACGGTGCGGGCAGCGTCAGCTTCTCTGCGACGGCGAAGAAGCAGTTAAAGACCCTGACGGATTTAGGGTTCGGAGCGTTTCCTGTCTGCATGGCGAAGAACCAGTATTCCCTTTCGGACGATCCGAAGCTTTTAGGCAGACCGCAGGGCTTTGAGCTTTCCGTCAGAGAGGCGTATGTCTCGGCGGGCGCGGGATTTGTCGTTGTGCTCACGGGGGATGTCATGACGATGCCGGGACTGCCGAAGAGACCGGCGGCTTATGGGATTGATGTAAACGAGGCCGGAGTGATCACCGGATTGTTTTAGAAAAGTAAGCCCTTTTGGGAAAGGGCGGAGAGGTGGATTATGTACAGGATAGTAAGAAAAGAAGAGCTTACCACGAACATCTGGCTGATGGAAGTGGAGGCGAAGCGGGTTGCAAAGGCGTGTCTTCCCGGACAGTTTGTCATTGTCAGAATGGATGCGGCGGCAGAGCGGATTCCGCTGACGATCTGCGATTATGACAGGGAGAAGGGAACCGTTACCATTGTGTTCCAGTGCGTCGGCGCGGGAACGACCATGATGGCGGGCTTAAATGAGGGAGAGGCGTTCCATGATTTCGTTGGTCCCTTAGGCTGTCCGTCCGAGCTGGTAAAGGAGCCTTTGGAAGAGCTGAAAAAGAAGAAAATCCTCTTTGTTGCGGGCGGTGTGGGCGCAGCGCCTGTCTATCCGCAGGTAAAATGGCTGCATGAGAACGGCGTTGCGGCGGATGTCATTGTCGGAAGTAAGACGAAGGATCTTCTGATCCTCGAGAAGGAGATGGAGGCAGTCGCAGGAAATCTTTACGTTACGACGGACGACGGTTCCTACGGCAGAAGCGGCATGGTTACGCAGACGATCAAGGATCTTGTCGCAGAGGGAAAGCAGTATGATGTCTGCGTGGCGATCGGTCCGATGATCATGATGAAGTTTGTATGTCTTCTGACGAAGGAGCTTTCCATCCCGACGATCGTCAGCCTGAATCCGATCATGGTAGACGGAACGGGAATGTGCGGAGCGTGCCGCGTTACGGTAGACGGAAAAGTAAAGTTTGCCTGTGTGGACGGGCCGGAGTTTGACGGGCATGCGGTGAACTTTGACGAGGCGATGAGACGCCAGCAGCTCTACAGGACGGCTGAGGGCAGGGCGATGTTACAGCTGCAGGAGGGCGATACCCATCACGGCGGCTGCGGACAGTGTGACGGCTGAGGCTGCGTTTTGGAACGAGACAGATAAGCGAAAAACAGACAGCGTGTGAGAAGTCGTTTCACGCGAAAAAATTGTGCCGCATCCGTCCGGGACTGCGGCAGGAATGGAGATAAAAATGGACGTATTGACGAGAGTTCCTGTGAGAGAGCAGGATGCAAAGGAGCGTGCGGCAAACTTTGAAGAGGTCTGCCTTGGCTACGATAAAGAGGAGGCAATGTGCGAGGCTTCCAGATGTATCAACTGTAAAAATGCGCAGTGCATCAAGGGCTGTCCTGTCGCGATCAACATCCCTGCGTTTATTGAGCAGGTAAAGAATGGAAATATGGAAGAGGCATACCGGATCATCAGCGAATCCAGCGCCCTTCCCGCTGTCTGCGGCCGTGTCTGCCCGCAGGAGAGCCAGTGCGAGGGAAAGTGTATCCGCGGCATCAAGGGCGATCCGATCGCCATCGGAAAGCTGGAGCGCTTTGTCGCTGACTGGGCGAGAGAGAACGGGATCCGTCCGGAAGGGGCAAAGGAGAAGAACGGGAAAAAGGTAGCCGTGATCGGTTCCGGCCCTGCGGGACTGACCTGCGCGGGCGATCTGGCGAAGCTGGGCTATGATGTGACGATCTTCGAGGCGCTGCATGAGCCGGGCGGCGTGCTTGTCTACGGCATTCCGGAGTTTCGTCTTCCGAAACAGGCGGTCGTTGCGAAGGAAATTGAGAATGTAAAATCGCTCGGCGTAACGATCGAGACGAATGTGGTTGTCGGAAAATCCGTTACGATTGACGAACTGATCAGCGAAGAGGGCTTTGATGCGGTATTTATCGGTTCCGGCGCGGGTCTGCCGAAATTTATGGGAATCCCCGGCGAGAATGCAAACGGCGTATTCTCCGCGAATGAATATCTGACGAGAAGCAATCTGATGAAGGCGTTTGATGAGACCTCCAACACGCCGATCATGAAGAGTAAGAAGGTAGCGGTTGTCGGCGGCGGAAACGTTGCGATGGATGCGGCGAGAACGGCGCTGCGTCTCGGCGCGGAGGTACATATCGTCTACAGAAGAAGCGAGGAAGAGCTTCCCGCGAGAGTAGAAGAGGTGCATCACGCGAAGGAAGAGGGCATTATCTTTGACCTTCTGACAAATCCGACGGAGATCCTGACGGACGACAAGGGCTGGGTAACCGGCATGAAATGTATCCGGATGGAGCTGGGAGAGCCGGATGCGTCCGGACGCCGCAGACCCGTTGAGGTTCCGGATTCCGAGTTTGTCATGGAGCTGGATACCGTTATCATGTCTCTGGGAACGTCTCCGAACCCGCTGATCTCTTCGACGACGGAGGGACTTGAGACAAATAAGTGGAAATGTATCGTTGCGGAGGAGGCAAACGGACAGACCAGCAAGGAGGGCGTTTACGCGGGCGGCGATGCCGTAACCGGCGCCGCAACCGTAATCCTGGCGATGGGTGCCGGCAAAGCGGCGGCACAGGGAATCCATGATTATCTCTGTAACAGATAACTACCCATAGGCTGCTATGGAACTTGTTCTTTTGCGAAAGATGGGGAAGGAAGGTAAAATACAATGCCTTGGTGTCCGAAGTGTAAGACGGAGTATCGGGAAGGGTTTACGGTCTGCGCGGACTGCGGCAGCGAGCTTACAGACAGCGAGCCGTCGGAAGCGGCAGAGGAGCGGGAGTACGGAGAAGCTCCGGAGAGATACGGGGAATGGGACGAAACGTCAGAGCATGGGGAGCTGACGGAAGACGGCGCAGAAGGGTGCGCAGAGGAGACGGACGGGAAACAGCGCTCCGTCGGGAAGACGGCGCTTTATCAGGACAGCGCGGAGCGGGCGAGCGACAACCGCTCCTCCGCCTGGATCCTGCTGATCCTTGGCGTGCTGGGGCTGGTCGTACTGGTTCTGGGGATGCTGGAGATATTGCCGATCCGCTTCGGAAATTCGTATCTCTTCTACGGCGTTATGGGAGCCATTTTTATCCTGTTTGTAGTCGCCGGCGGGGTCTCCATGAAGAATGCAAGGCTTTTTGAGAAGAAAGCCGTATCGGAGAATACCCTGCGCGAATCGCTGCGCGACTGGTGCGGGGAGAATCTGGATGCACAGACGATCGACGCGGCGGTTGCGGCGCAGTCAGAGGAAGAAGGGGAAGAAGTACTGTATTTCAAACGCTGTCAGTATATCCGTGAGAGACTGAACCATCAGTTTATGAATCTGGATCAGGGATTTCTGGAGCAGTTTATTGACGGTTATGTCTATGATGAAATTTTTGGAGAGAAGTAAATGAAGATTACCGTGATCTGCGTCGGAAAGATAAAGGAGAAGTTTTATCGGGACGCCGTGGAGGAATATGTGAAAAGGCTCGGCAGATACTGTAAGCCGGAGATCATCGAGGTCGCGGATGAAAAGACGCCGGACGGCGCAGGGGAAGCGGCAGAGGAACAGATCAGGGCGCGCGAGGGTCAGCGGATTCTGGAGAAGCTGAAAGCGGATTCGCTTGTCTGTACGCTGGAGATCGGCGGGGAAAAATTTACTTCCGAGGGCTTCGCGGACCGGATACGGAAGCAGACCGTAGGCGGCGTCAGCCATATCACGTTTATCATCGGCGGATCGCTGGGACTGCACGGTTCCGTGATCCGCCGTGCCGATATGCACATAAGCTTCTCGGACATGACGTTTCCGCACCAGCTGATGCGCGTGATCCTTATGGAGCAGATCTACCGGGCTTTCCGCATCATCAACGGCGAGCCGTATCATAAATAGGGAAAAATCCTGCGGCTGGCGGGATTGCAGGATGGGAAGAAGGAGAGATCTGCAATGACAAAAAAGCAGCGCGCGCTGGCGATCATAGAACGTTTAAAACAGGAATATCCCGAGTCCGGATGCAGTCTGGAGTATGACGAGGCTTGGAAGCTGCTTGTGAGCGTGCGGCTCGCGGCGCAGTGTACGGATGCGCGGGTCAATATCGTTGTGCAGAAGCTCTATGAAAAATTCCCTGATGTCAATGCGCTCGCGGAAGCTTCGGTTACGGAAATTGAGGAAATCGTACATCCCTGCGGACTTGGAAAGAGTAAGGCGAGAGATATCAGCGCCTGTATGAAGCAGCTGAAGGAGCAGTACGGCGGAAAGGTGCCGGAGGATTTTGAAGCGCTGCTTGCGCTTCCGGGCGTCGGGAGAAAGAGCGCGAACCTCATCATGGGAGACGTTTTCGGGAAGCCGGCGATTGTGACGGATACGCACTGCATCCGCCTTGTAAACCGGATGGGACTGGTGGACGGAATCAGGGAGCCGGCGAAGGTGGAGCGGGAGCTTTGGAAGATCATTCCGCCAGAGGAGGGAAATGCGTTCTGCCACAGGCTTGTGGATCACGGTCGCGCGGTCTGCACGGCGCGGACGAAGCCGCATTGCGGGGAGTGCCGGCTGCGGGAGCTCTGTAAGCGGGTCGGCGTGGATGGGTGAAATCATGAGAGTCTGTATCGAAGGATGGTTGTCCGGAAA
>CAZVWN010000096.1:0-1902 GCA_964631065.1 uncultured Acetatifactor sp. | reverse complement strand
CGGATCTGCAAATAAGCAAAGCAAAGAACGGGCATACTCTATTTCAGAAATGAAAGGGTGTGCCCGTGCGCTGTCCGGGGACAGCCTCATGCAGCAAAGACAGCGCAGAAAAGAGGAGAGCGATGTCGGTATATCTTGAGATCACAAAGGTTCACGCGAGAGAAATTCTGGATTCCCGGGGAAATCCCACCGTGGAGGCGGAGGTTGCGGTAAAAAGCTCTGCGGACAACAGGCTGTATGAGGAGACGGCGGCGGTGCCCTCGGGCGCGAGCACGGGAAGCTTCGAGGCGGTAGAGCTTCGGGACGGCGAGACGCGGTATTTCGGTCTGGGCGTCCGGCATGCCGTAAAAAACGTCAATGAGAAGATCGCGCCCGCCCTGCTTGGGCTGAATGCGCTGGAACAGCGGGAAATCGACCGGAAGCTGATCGCGCTGGACGGCACGGAAAACAAGGAAAATCTTGGCGCGAACGCCATGCTCGCCGTATCCTTAGCCTGTGCGAAGGCTGCCGCAGCGGCGCTTTCCATGCCGCTGTACCGCTATCTCGGCGGTGTCGGCGCGCGGCTGCTTCCCATGCCGATGATGAATATTTTAAACGGCGGAAGACACGCGGCGAACACCGTTGATTTTCAGGAGTTCATGATTATGCCTGTCCGCGCGGAAAGCTTTGCGGAAGGACTGCGGATCTGTGCGGAGGTCTACCATAATTTAAAGAAGCTTCTGGACCGGAAAGGGCTTTCTACCGGTGTCGGGGATGAGGGCGGCTTTGCGCCGGATCTGCCGGATGCGGAGAGCGTATTGCAGTTTCTTGTGGATGCGGTCTGCGCGGCGGGATATGTCCCCGGAGAGGACGTCCGTATCGCCATGGATGCGGCGGCGAGCGAGCTGTATAACGAAAAGACCGGCATGTATCATTTCCCCGGAGAGAGTACGCTGAAAGGGAAAGAGATCATCCGCAGTACAAAGGACATGATCGCATATTACGAAAAGCTTGTCGAAAGCTTTCCGATCGCCTCTATCGAAGACGGACTTGCGGAGGAGGACTGGGACGGCTGGCAGGTGCTGACGGAAAGACTGGGAAACCGGATCCGGCTTGTCGGGGACGATCTGTTTGTCACGAATACAAAGCGGCTGTCGGCAGGAATAAAGCTGCACTGCGCGAACGCGATCCTTGTCAAGGTAAACCAGATCGGAACGCTGACGGAAAGCTTTGAGGCGGTTGAGATGGCACAGAAGGCAGGATACCACGCTGTGATCTCGCACCGTTCCGGGGAGACGGAGGATACGACGATCGCGGACATCGCCGTCGCATGGAATGCCGGGCAGATCAAGACGGGCGCGCCGTGCCGAAGCGACAGGGTCGCAAAGTATAACCGTCTGCTGCGGATAGAAGAGGAGCTGGGCGAGAGCGCGGCGGTCTGGAGCGTATCAACTTTTTCTTGACAAAATCTTTCAAATTCTGTATAATTAGCTCTGTTGTACGCGGATGGCAGACAGTTGTATTTTTATGAATTGCGTTGAACGGAGAGGTTCAGGGCACTTTTTTTGTATTGCGGATTATTTTATCGAGGTAAAGCGGCAGCGTGATAAAAACGCGTCGGCGGCTGCCCCGTAATGCGGAAAGGGTTTTCTGAAAGCGAAGGGAGACAAAAAACGTAAGAAGCAGGATCTGCCCTGCGGACAGACTATTATCGAGAGGAGAAAGATTATGAAAAAGAAAGTATTGAGTCTGCTTCTTGTTTCTGCAATGCTGACCGGTCTGACGGCGTGCGGCGGAGACAGCAACAGCGGTACTTCTGCTGACGGAAGCAGCGCGGCATCCGGAAGCGAAAGCGCCGAAGCGTCCGATAACGGGGGGGCGGCAGCGTCTGACGACAACGCAACCTATACCTATAATCTGGCG
>CAZVWN010000095.1:0-9807 GCA_964631065.1 uncultured Acetatifactor sp. | reverse complement strand
ATCACCCTTGCGTTCTGTTTCTCTTTCATGATACACTCCATTTCCGGGCTGCTGCGGACTGTACAGCTTCCCGCCCGTAATATTGTAAAAATAGTAGGTCAGTTTTCCTTCCGCCATTCAGTTGCCGTATTCACATTCTACTTTCCATGAAGCCTGTCCCGCCTCATAACCCTCGGAATAATATTGCATGAATCCACTCCATTCAGCACTTCCATCTCGAAAGCCTTCCTGTAAAGCCTTTTCTACTCTGTCCCGGACATCATAACTCACTCTGTTTTCCGACGCATCCTCCTGCCCCGTCTCATAACCGGCAACATACCCCCTTTCCGCACCCACATGCCTCCGAAATGTTCCCAGCCAACACAACCCGGCGACTAAATCTATCAATAAAATCAAAACAGCAAAACATAGTTCCCTGCGCTGAAAAGTTTTCCTCTTTCGTTCACGGAAAACTATAACCAAAAATGCCGTCAGAAAACAACATATTCCCGCAAAAAATATACCGCCTGTATCATCAAACCGCAGCATAGTTCCCCGTATCCACAAATATCCTATAAGCTGTGCCGCCACAAAAGAGAAGACAAAACCTATTTTTAATAAACAGCTCATTTTATGTCTCTGCCGCATCGCCAGTACACCCTCAATACCTAAATAGAGCATCCATACCAAGGGATCTGCCAAAGCAGTCCTGCCATAAACGCTCTTTTCCGGCAGAAACCGGACTATGATAAAACAGAAAACATAAAAAGAAGAAAAAGACGCAACGTATTGCCACATGCTTTTTTTATTTCTCCATAGTTTCCTGTGCATGGTCTTTCTCCTTTTGTTTTCATGATACTACCATTTCTTTATCATGTAAAGGGACAATCTTCATAGACCACCGCACCGCCGCAGATCGTCTTTTTCACTTTTCCCTTCAGCTTCCAGCCGGTAAAGGGCGAGTTGGACGCCTTCGACGCATATGCCGTCGGAATCCATTCCTCCGTCGGGTCGATCAGCACGATATCTGCGGGACCGCCCTCCGCAAGATACCCCGCATCGAGATGGTAGAGCGCCGCCGGGTTTGTACTCATCAGGGCGATCAGCTGCCGCACGGTAAGATCACCGCCCTCCACAAGCGCCGTGATGCCGAGCGCAAGCGCCGTCTCCAGACCGATGATGCCGCTGGGCGCGTCCGTGATGGGTTTCGCCTTCTCTTCCGCCGTGTGCGGCGCATGATCCGTCGCGATCAGGTCGATCGTTCCGTCCGCCAGTCCCCGTATAATCGCCCGTCTGTCCGCCTCCTCCCGCAGGGGCGGATTCATCTTGGCAAGCGCGCCGTATGTTATCACGGCATCCTCCGTCAGCGTAAAATGATGCGGACACGCCTCCGCATGGATATTCTTCCCCTGCTTCTTCGCACGGCGGATCAGCTCCACCGTCTCTTTCGCGCTGACATGCTGAATGTCAATACAGGCTCCTGTCTCCAGCGCAATCTTAAGATCACGCTCCACCAATGAAATTTCCGCCTCGCGCGGCGAACCGCTGATCCCGAAATATTCGCTCGCCTTTCCTCTGTTGATGCCGTTATTCCCGATCAGGGAAGGATCCTCCTCATGAAAGCTGATCGGAAGCCCGAGCGCCGCCGACCGGATCATCGCCTCGCGGACAATTTCCTCATCCGTCAGCGGAATCCCGTCATCCGTAAATCCTGCCGCTCCTGCTGCCGCCAGCTTACTCATGGGTACAAGCTCCTCCCCCTGCATCCCCATTGTCACATTCGCACAGCTGTACACATGGATTTTCGTCTGCCGCCCGCGTTCCAGAACATACCCTAAGGTTTCTTCATTGTCAACGCAGGGCTTTGTATTCGCCATCAGGACAACGGAGGTATATCCGCCGCGCGCCGCTGCCAAAGCCCCGGTAAAAATGTCTTCCTTCTGCGTAAAACCGGGATCGCGGAAATGTGCATGAACATCCACAAGTCCCGGCGCCACAAGAAGTCCTTCCGCATCAATCAGCCCGCAGTCTCCCGTCGGAGCTTCCAGTCCCTCCCCGATCCTTAAAATCCGGTCTCCTTCCGTCAGGATATCGCAGCGTCCCTCCCGCCCCGACTCCGGGTCAGTCAGATATCCGTTCTTTATCAGCAGCATAGCGTTATTCTCCTCTCTCGTTATTCAAAAAGCACCGTCTGTTCTAAAAATTCCGTTTTGATGACAAGAAACGGATAGGACGGCGTCTTATTGCTCTTTTCGGAAGCCTCCGGTCCCAGAAGCGCGGTACTCACACAGATGTTGCTGTCCGTCAGGTACAGCTCTTCTACCGCAATGCTGTAACCGCCCGTTTCCTGCTGACCGTAGCCGATGCACAGATACAGATTTTCATTATCCGTATAGGTAAACCGAAACGGTTCCGCTTTTCTTTCTTCGATGACCGTCTTCAGTTCGGCAGGTATCATCTCTTCTCCGAGCACGGTAAATTCCAGATCCCTGAGCTTCAGCTTCTCCTCGCCCGTAAACGTACAGCCCGACTGTACGATCAGAACGCATGCCAGAATCATCCCGATAATGCCCCGTTTTCTCCCTCTTCTCTCTTTCACTGCCGCCTCGCACAAACCTTTTCTTTGCTGTATTCTATGTACAGAAAGAACAATTTATGCTAAACTGTATCCGTCGGAAAGCGGTCTGCGGCGTTACCCGCAAGGAACACGGTTTTCGCAATTACCTGAGTAAAAATTCAGACTGTGAGGTGTTGATATGTTACGTCTTGTTTTGGTTGCAATTTATCTGATCCTGTATCTGCTCCTGTCCCTTCCCGTACTGTTCATAGAATGGATCATCGGGAAGAAAAATCCCGCTCTGAAGGCAAAAAGCTCCAAGGCGCTTGTCAGTTGGGGCTTCCGCTGTATCGCCTTTCTCTCCGGCGCAAAGGTTACGGTAAAGGGTCTGGAAAACATTCCGACCGACACGGCAGTTCTCTATGTCGGCAATCACCGCAGCTTCTTTGATGTCATTCTGTCTCTCCCTTATTTTCCGGGCGTGACAGGGTATGTGTCCAAGATTGAGATGAAAAAAATTCCCATTCTGCGTATCTGGATGAAAAACATCCGCTGTCTCTTCCTCGACCGCGATAATATCAAGGAAGGATTAAAGACAATCCTCGCAGGCATTGAAGAGGTGAAAAACGGTTATTCCGTCTGCATCTTCCCGGAGGGCACCAGAAACCGGACAAACGATACCTTCCTCCCGTTCCACGACGGCAGCTTCAAGATCGCCGAAAAGGGAAAGGTTCCCGTCATCCCCATGACGATCGTAAATTCCGCCGCCGTTTTCGAGGATCATCTTCCATGGATCAAAAAGGCAGAGGTCGTCATTGATTTCGGCAGTCCGATCTGCATCGACAGTCTGGATAAGGAAACCCGCAAAAGTATCGGCTCGTATGTCAGCGGCATCATGCAGAAGCGGTACTTTGAATTGAAGGAAGCATACTTTACCGCTCCTGAAGCCAAGTCAGAAGCCTTGTAAACTGCATCCCGTGGGATGCCTTCAAAAGAACCGTACTGCCCGCCGGCACATAGGCTCCAAAATCCTTTTCCAACGCTTCCAGAAGCGCCTCAAGGGAAGGAAAATACGAGATATGTGCCGTACCTTCTGCACATTCCGTCGCTGCGCGGAACATATGCCGCGCATGCTCCCCGACGCAGATCAGCGCATCCGGTTTGGTCTCCATCGCATATCTGCCAACGCCCTCATGCAGGGCATCCGAATCCTCTCCCAGCTCAAACATATCTCCCAGGATGGCAACCTTCGGCGTATCGGCAAGGGCAAGCAGCTCCAGCGCCGCACGCATGGAAGCCGGATTCGCGTTGTAGCAGTCGTCGATCAGCGTATAATTCTCCATGGCAATCAGATGATTTCTCCCGCTGACGGGTTCTATCTTACGGATGCCCGCCGCAATTTCCTCCGGCGTAAGGCCGAACAGCCCTGCCACGCACGCCGCAGCCGCCGCATTGCGCACCATATGCTTTCCCGGGAGCGGCACAAAGACCGGAAGCGCTGTTTCTGCTCCGCCTCCAATGCGCCCTTCTCTTCCGTAAATATGCAATACCGCCTCACTGCCGGACAGCCCGCGGCTTTCGGTCTCCTCTGCGCTGACCTCTTCTTTCGCATATTCTCCCATCCCGAAAAAGTGCGGGATATGTCCCTTTACTTCCCGGATCGTGCGAAGCTTATCGTCCCCGCCGTTTAAGCAGATCTCACCGTCCTCTGCCATAAAGTCAAAGATTTCCGACTTTGCCTTTAAGATGCCGTCGCGGCTCTTTAGGTTTTCCAGATGGCACTGTCCGATATTCGTCATCACGCAGACGTTCGGGCGCACCATCTTACTCAATCTGTGCATCTCCCCGAAATCGCTGATTCCCATCTCAACGACTGCCGCCTGATGCTCCGGTCTGATACGAAGGAGCGTCAGCGGTACGCCGATCTCGTTGTTAAAATTCCCTTCCGTTTTCAGGACGTTATATTTTTCCGAGAGCACAGCGGCGATAAATTCCTTTGTACTGGTCTTTCCGACGCTGCCCGTGATGCCGACAATGGGAATATCCAGCTTCCGGCGGTACCCTTCTGCAATCTCTTTTAATGCCGCGAGCGTATCCTCTACCAGCACATAGCTGCCCCAGCCGGAGCAGTCCTCTCCGCTCTCTTCTTCCACCTGCTCCGGCGTCTTCTGCGTCACGACAAGACTGACGCCCGCCCGGAAAACCTGACTGATAAATCTGTGACCGTCCACCCGTTCTCCGACCGTTGCAAGAAAAACGCCGCCCGCTTCCGCCTTTCTGGAATCGATCACGACGCTGCTTACCTGCGCTTCGGCATCGCATCCTTCCCGCCATACCGCCTTTCCTTTGCAAAAACGGACAATCTCCGCAATACTCAGCTCCATCTGTCTCTCCCTCCCGGACACGGCGGATGCCGCTTCAGCCCTTTACCGCCATTTTCAGAATTTCCTCACAGAGCGCTCCGAAATCCATCCCCAGAGCCGCTGCCTCCTGCGGGAGCAGCGATACGGGAGTCATCCCCGGAAGCGTATTCGCCTCAAGGCAGAAGATCTCACCCGCCGCGTTCATCCTAAAATCCATCCGCGCATAACTCTTTAAGCGCAGCGCAAAAAATACCCGCTCCGCCGTCTCCTGCAGCTTACGCGTCTTTTCTGCGGGTAACTGCGCCGGACAGGTATCCACCGTACTGCCCGCCTGATATTTGTTCTTATAATCGTAAAAGCCGGTCTTCGGCGCGATCTCGATCACGGGAAGCGCCCTGCCGTTCATCACGCCGACCGAAAACTCCCTGCCCTCGATATACTGCTCGATCACGACCTCATCATCATATGTAAACGCCTCTTTCTTCGCCGTCTCATATTCGCTTTCATCCCGCGCGATACAGACGCCGACGCTGGAGCCGCCGCAGCACGCCTTGACGATGCAGGGAAAAGGTACCCTTTTCTCTTCCGTCTCACCCTTTTTCAGACGGATGCCCGCCGGTGTCGGAATCCCGTATGCCGCAAACAGATCCTTTGTAATTCCTTTATCCATCGCCATCGCGGAGCTGACAAAATCCGTTCCCGTATAAGGAATCCCCAGCAGCTCAAAGCATGCCTGGATCTTGCCGTCCTCTCCGTTGGCACCGTGCAGCGCCATGAACACACAGTCCGCCATCTGACAGATCCGTAAGACATTCGGTCCGAAAAAGCTCTTCCCGCCATCCTTCCTGAGCGCCCTGATCTCCGCAAGGTCAGGATTCTTTTCGCTGACAGTGCCGACCTCTGCCGCCCAATCCTTCTCCCGCTCAAAGAGATCCGAAACCTCGCCCTCAAGTCCGAGGTAGACATCGAGAAGCACCGCCTGATGCCCTTTCGCTTTTAATGCCCTGTAAATCATGCTTCCGGAGCTGAGCGACACGTCGCGCTCCGTGCTGGTTCCTCCCGCTAAAACTACAATTTTCATTCTTCCGATCCGCCTTTCTGCGTATTTGATTCCGTCTTTACTGATCCTGAATGAGCTGCGCCAAAAGCAGCAGATACCTCGCGCCATCCTCTCCGGATTCATAAAAGCTGACGGAATCCGGATTCTGTCCCATCAGATAGTGCAGGAACTCCTCCTCAATACCCGTATATTGATAATTATTCATGACATAGTTTGCACATGACAGCTCAACGGCATGCTTCAGCAGCTCCTCCGCACCGTTGTTTTTCGCCGTCACCGGATGAAGCATCTCCTCATAACGCTTGGAAATTTCCTCTGCCCTGTCCATGAGCTGCTCCATAAATTTCCCGCACAGCTCCACATCAACCTTCTGTCTGGTCGCCATATAGGTCATAATGCCAAAGAGATATTCCGCATCCTCGAGGTAACTGCTGTTATTGTCGAAGAAGCTCTTATACCCCAAAATCTGATCCCGGTATGTATAACGCCCCGTCGCACGATAAAGCTCCGTCAGGGCAAAAAAGCTGTCCGCATCCCTTGCGGTCGTTGTCTGTATCTGCCCGAACACCGTCGAGGCGCGCTTCAGACAGTCCGTCGCATAGCTTAAGTCATACTTCTGGTAGAGATAACTGAATTTCGCAAGGAGCGCCGCATACAGTCCTTCCTGTCCCGCTTCCACGCCGTTTTCCTCCCTGTATGCTACCAGCCCGCGGATCTCCCGCAGAACGTCCGGCGTTCCATCCTTATCCTCATCCGGGAAAACGGACGGATACCACTCATATGCCTCCAGAAGGAAAAGCGCCTCCGACGGCGCAAGCGTCCGCTCACGGCAGCTTTCCATCAGCTCCTCATAGACGGTCTGAAAAAGCTCCTGATAAAGCCCTTCCTGTATCACAAAGGTATGGGAGCGCCCCAGAATATCACATTCAATATAATAACTTCCGACCGTATCAAAGCCGTCGAATTCGATCACGCCGGAATAAAGCTCCTGCCCCGCGTGAAACACAATCTCCGTCACGCTGCCCGTATACACGGTTTCGCCCGTCTTACTGTCCACAAGGCGAAACCCTTCGGGCGCTTTTCTTCCCCGGACAGCCGCAGTCTTCTTCCCGTCTGCACAATACCCTTTCAGATCGACCAGCACATTCGCCGTCAGCTCCGGAACGATATAATCCACAACAGGAGTCTCCTCCATGCTGACCGCTCCCGCATATGGACTTTTCACCGCCGCTTCCGTCCGGGACTCCGTCTCTGCCCTGCCGCAGCCCGCAAGCAGGATAAGAACCGTCAGTCCGGACAATATCCGATACTTTTTCAAACGCACCCTCCGGAATTTTCCGCCTCTGCGGCAGATACCTGATTCCAAAGAACATCATAGCATAATTTCATGGACATAGCCATAAAAATTTAAGATACGCCCTCTCCGTCCCGCAGGTCTTGCGCCTCATAGACAACGTTTCCGTCGATGATGGTATAGAGCGTTTCGGTAAACACCTCCATCGGATTTCCCGTAAAGATCGCGATATCGGCATCCTTCCCCGGTTCCAGGCTGCCGACCCTGTCGGCAACGCCGCAGATTTCCGCGGCATGGATGGTAATGGCGCGGTATCCCTCCTCCATGGAGAGTCCTGCCTTTACCGCAAGCCCTGCGCAGAGCGGCAGCGATGCGATCAGCGAAACGGGATGATCCGTCGTAATCGCCGTCTTCACACCCGCGCGGTTTAAGATGCCGACCGTCTTAAACGCCATGTTCTGCACCTCGATCTTGCTCCGGCTCGCAAGATCAGGCCCTACGATCGCCGGGAAACCCTCAGCCGCAAGCTCCTCTGCAATGAGATGCCCCTCCGAGCAGTGATCGAGCGTCATGCGCAGTCCGAACTCCTTTGCAATGCGGATCGCCGTAAAAATATCATCCACGCGGTGGACATGCGCCTTTAAGGGAATCTCCCCCTCCAGAACCGGCAGCCAGCACTCCAGCTCAAAATCCGTCTCAAAGCGCTCCCCGTTCTCCTGCGCCTCCTGCTTCTTTCTCCGGTATCCGACGGCGCGTGTCAGCTCCTCCCTAAGCATCCCGGCGATCGCCATTCTGGTAGACGGGCTCTTTCCCTGTCCCGAATAATTGACCTTCGGATTTTCGCCGAATGCAATTTTCATCGCCGCAGGCGCTTTGACGATCAGATCGTCCACCCTGCGTCCCTTCGTCTTTAAGAACGCGAACTGTCCGCCGACGACGTTCGAGCTTCCGGGACCGATCATTGCCGAGGTAATCCCCGCGCGCACCGCGTCGTCAAACGCCGCATCCATCGTATTGACGGCATCAATCGCACGCAGCCAGGGCGTAACCGGATTGACCGTCTCGTTGCAGTCGTCACCTTCCATGCCTTTCTTCTCTTCCGTAATCCCCATATGGCAGTGCGCCTCGATGATGCCCGGCATAATGATCCCTCTGCCCACCTTAATCACGCGCTCGCCGGAAACGGGAGAAACCCTGATTTCATCCCGTCTGCCGATCTCGGCTATTTTTCCGTCCGCGATGCGGATACAGCCGTCCGCAATATCCGCCCCCGCCATGGTTTTAATCGTTCCGCCGACAATATACATACGACTCCTCATTTCTGCGCACGCTCCCTGTACCGGAGAGTCCGCGCCGGGTACGCGCAGACGCAGACTCCCGCAACCCGGCGCTTATTGTACGAACAGACCTTCCGGGTTTACCGGCGTGTCGTTACAGGTCAGCTTCAGATACAGATTCGCACCCTCGACGCTGTAATACTTCGTCGGCGCCGCAACCGTTCCGATCTGTTCCCCGGGATTGACATAGCTGTCCGCGCTGACACAGATCTCCTGCAGCTGTCCGTAGGTGAGCCGATAGCCGTCTCCCATCTCCAGCGTCACGGCATTTCCGATCTCGGCATCATAAAAAATGGAGACGACTTTTCCCTCCGCGCATGCCGCGACCGGCGTTCCCACTTCCGCGTCCAGCATCAGGGCAGGGTTATATTTATACTGATCCAGCGTGGAAAAATAGACGCTGCCGTCCATGCTGAACGGGATCAGGACTTCCCCCGACACAGGGCGCAGCAGTCCCTGACTCTCCGCATAATGCAGCTCCTTTCCGACTACGACCTCCTCCGCAGCGGTCTGACTCTGCTCTTTTGCGGGCTGTTCCCCGTCCGGCTTCTCTTCCGCCGCGGGATCGTCCTTTTTCGTATCCTTCTCTTTCCGGGGCGCTTCCGCAACAGGAGTTTCCTCCTTTTCCGCCGTCTGCTCTGCGGCGTCTGTCAGTCCCGGAATCTCAATATTTCCCGATCCCGCCTCCAGCGGCATATAGTCAAGGTCGTCCTCCGTCACGCCAAGCGCTTTCTGCGTAATCTTTGTTCCGGCATCTCCGACAGCGCTGTTTTGTGCAGGCTCCTGCCTCTGCTCCTCCTGATGCTCCTCCAGCGCGGTAAAATCCAGCGTATAGCCGTTATCCTGCGACTTTTCCTCCCCCTCCTGCATATAAATGCCTGTCATGGTGAGCGCCGTCAGCACAAATGCCGAGGAGGCGAGCATGATGATGCGCTCCTTCTTTGCGTTGCTCTTTCTATCTTTTTTGATTCTATCTCTTCTGATTCCGTCTTTTTTCATGGCTGTTTCCTTCCTTTTTGCGGTAAAATATGCTGCAAGATTTTCTCTTCACAACCATTTTTCCCGGATCGGAAGGATTTATACCGTAATTGCATTCGCAATTACGGTATGGATGCCATTCGGCGGTTTCCTGTTCTGAAATAAGGTCTGCTTTACCATAATAAATTGCATTCGCAAAAAATACCGCCCGCTTTTTTTCAAAAGCGAACGGTATTTTT
>CAZVWN010000094.1:5560-9837 GCA_964631065.1 uncultured Acetatifactor sp. | reverse complement strand
AAAAAAATAAAAAAAGTGTTGACAACCGGAACGGAATCGTGTAAGATATGTTTTGTTCGCAGGACGCAGGAATGGCGGAATTGGCAGACGCGCACGGTTCAGGTCCGTGTGGTAGCAATACCATGAGAGTTCAAGTCTCTTTTCCTGCACGATAGAGAGTGTTAAGCAGATCGCTTAGCACTCTTTTTTTCACAGAAAGGCGGCAGCTTATGGAAAAAGAGGATCAGAAGGAAAAAGGCGGGCGGAGAGACTGGTATCAGCTGGATCTTTCCGCAATCGTGTATCCGACATTGCAGAGAAGGGACTTTTCTTCCGTTTACAGGCTTTCGGTCGTTTTAAAGGAGGAGATCCGTCCGGACGTGCTGCAGACGGCGCTGGACCGGACGCTGCCGCGTTTCCCGACCTATAAGGCGGCAATCCGGAAAGGGCTGTTCTGGCGTTACCTCGAGCCGAACGACCGTCCGGGTCCTTTTGTACAGGAGGATGTCAGAAATCCGTGTCAGCCGATGAATTTTAAGGGAAACAACCGCTATCTGCTCCGCGTCTATTATTTCAGAAACCGGATTTCCTTAGAGGCGCACCACAGTCTCGGCGACGGAACGGGCGGGATGTGCGTGCTGCTGACGCTGACGGCGACATATCTGCGGCTGCTGGGACATGCAGAGATCCAAAACGGCGGTTTTGTTCTGGATATCAACGCTTCTCCCGATCCCGGGGAGCTGGAGGACGCCTATATGCGCTATGCCAACGCGAAGGTCTGTCCGCCGAGATTACAGGAAAAGGCGTACCGCGTCAGAGGTACGGCAGAGCCGTTTTATACGCTGAACATCATTGACGGGATTCTGTCCGTGAAAGAGGTGATGGCGGTCGCGAAGCGTTATCATGCCACGATCACGGAATACTTAAATGCCGTCCTGTTACAGGCGCTCTTACAGAAGCAGTCAGAGGAGCCGCATTTTAAGCTGCATCCGGTCAAGATCGCGATGCCGGTCAATCTGCGCCGCTTTTTTCCGTCGGTCACGCTGCGGAATTTTATCACGATGATCTATCCCGGGATCGACCCGCGGCTCGGCGAGTATACCTTTGAGGAGATTGTCGTTCAGGTACAGAATCATATGCACTACTATATTAACGAGAAGCTGCTGCGGGGAGATATCACGACGAACGCGGAGACGCAGCGCAATCCCCTGATCCGCGTCGTGCCGCTGTTTATCAAGGATCTGGTCGTCAGAACCTTCTATGCGAAGATCCAGGACAGAAATTCCTCGGCGGGGCTGACGAATATGGGGGCGCTGAAGGTGCCGGAGGGGATGGCGGAGTACATTGAGCGCTTTGACATTTATATGGGACAGCCGTTTTCACGAAGGACAAACTGTGCGATCATCAGCTTCGGAGACATTCTGACGGTGAATTTCGCGAGCAGCATCGTCGAGACGGATGTAGAGCGGTATTTTTTCCGGAAACTGGTTCAGGACGGCATTCATGTAAAGCTTGAGAGCAACAGGGAAGGGGTGTAAACGATGTCATATTGTGTAAACTGTGGGGTGGAGCTGGAGACTGCGGCGCGGGAATGCCCGCTTTGCAACACACCGGTATGGAATCCGCGGGAACAGGAGACAGGGAAGGATGCGGACGGATCGTTTCCCGTAAAGAAGGGTCAGGTGGAGACGGTAAAGAGAAAGGATTTCGGACTTTTGATCTCTATGGTACTGCTGGCGACGGCAGTGACCTGCGGCGTGCTGAATGCGTTCGTCTTTCGGGAAAATCTCTGGTCGCTTGCCGTGATCGGCGCCTGCGGGATTTTGTGGGTCATGATCATTCCTGCGGTGATCTACGCCGCGCAGTCGGTTTATGTCTCGCTTCTTTATGACGGCGCGGCGGTCGCCTTTTATCTGTTTCTGCTGACCTTTCTGACGGGAGACCGTAACTGGTTTACGGGGCTGGGGCTTCCGATCGTCATTCTGCTGACCGTGCTGTCGGAATGCTTTGCGTTCTGCGTCAGGAAGCTGCCGAAGTCGTTTCTGACGGTCTCGCTCTATCTGTTTACGGCGATCGGACTGATCTGTATCGGGCTGGAAATCCTGATCGACAGATATGTCTTCGGCGCGTTTTCGCCGGGATGGTCGGCTGTGGTGCTCACCGTATGTATCATCCTTGACATTGCGATCGCAACGCTTCTGTCGCGGAAGCGGCTTCGCAACGCGGTCAGAAGAAGACTGCATTTTTAATAAACTGTTGTATTTTGAAAAACCGGGCGGCGGGAAGCGAAAAGGAGCGGACGGATGAACAAAAGAAATCAGAATCTGATGAATCTGATCAGGAGGATGCACGGACTTGTGGAGAATCCTGATCTGGAGAAGCACAGGCAGTCGCAGGACGCGATCGGTGCGATGATGGGAAATTCCCGCTCCGTCAGCTGTCAGGAGTTTCGGATCGGCGACGTGGAGGCGGAATGGGTCAGGGTAAACAGACCGCACACGAAAAAATATATCCTGGTTCACTGCCACGGGGGCGGGTATTCGACGGGAAGCAGGATCTATGCGAGGACACTGACGACGAAGCTTGCGGAGTCAGCCGCTATGGACGTGCTCTGCTTCGATTACCGGCTTGCGCCGGAGTTTCCCTATCCTGCGGCGACGGAGGATGCCATGAAGGTATGGGATTATCTGATGCTTTTGGGGTACGGCGCGCGGGATATCATTCTGACGGGGGATTCCGCCGGCGGAAATCTCGCTCTGTCGCTGACCCTGCGGTTAAAGGAGGCGGGGAGACTTCTGCCGCGCGGACTTGTCCTGATGTCGCCATGGACCGATCTGACCTCCTCCGGGCAGTCCTTTGCCGAAAAGGCGGACGTCGATCCGGTGCTGAATGGACCGTACATTGACAGGATGGTCGCAGCGTATGCGGACGGGCAGGATCTGACGGAAGCTTATATTTCGCCTCTTTTTGGAAATTTTGCGGGCTTTCCGCCGACCTATATCCAGGTCGGGGAAAACGAAATCCTGTTAAGCGATTCGGAAAGACTGTATCGGGCGCTTGCGGATGCCGGCGTTTCCGCGAAGCTGGACGTTTATCCCGGCATGTGGCATGTGTTCCAGATGTCGCCGGTAAAGGCGGCGCGGGCTGCGATGAACCGGAATGCGGAATTTATTTATGATATCTGCGGCTGAAAAAAAGGAAATGTCTTATCCGCGCAGAATATAATACATGGAGATTGTTTTACTTGTTTTTGGAGACGGCGTTTGGCACGCTCCGGAATGGAGGGAAAATGACAATCAGAGAAGACCTGGAACTGCGGGAGAAGGCGTATTTAAGTCCGTATGCCTCGCTCAGCATGAATTCCAAGGGGAGACTGAAAACAGAGGTCGAGTGCGATATCCGTCCCGTGTTTCAGCGCGACAGGGACAGGATTCTGCACTGTAAGGCATTCAGGCGGCTGAAGGATAAGACGCAGGTATTTCTTTCGCCGGAGGGCGATCATTACAGGACGCGTCTGACGCATACGCTGGAGGTATCGCAGAATGCGCGGACGATCGCAAAGGCGCTGAAGCTGAACGAGGATCTTGTCGAGGCGATCGCGCTGGGACATGATCTGGGGCATACGCCGTTCGGACATGCGGGCGAGAGGGCGTTAAACAGGGTCTGTCCGCTCGGCTTTGAGCACAGTCAGCAGAGTGTCCGCACGGTTGACAGGCTGGAGAGGGGCGGTCAGGGACTGAATCTTACGTTTGAGGTCAGAGACGGCATTTTAAATCATCAGACAATCGGAAAGCCGCATACACTCGAGGGAAAGGTCGTGCGGCTGTCGGATAAGATTTCCTATATTCATCACGATATGGACGATGCCGTGCGCGCGGGCATTCTGAAGGAGAGTGACGTGCCGAAGGAGATACGCGACGTTATCGGGAGTACGCCGAGCGAGCGGCTGGATCATTTTGTACACGATATCGTGACGAACAGTATGGGAAAGAATGATATCTGCATGTCGGCGGAGGTGGAGACGGCGATGCGCAACATGCGGCAGTTTATGTTTGACAACGTCTATCAGAACCCGATCGCCAAGGGGGAAGAGGGAAAAGCGGAAATCCTGATGGAGACGCTGTATCAGCATTTCATGAAGCATATCGACGATATGCCGGAGGAGTTCTTAAATCTGCTGTCGGAGGGAGAGCCGAAGGAGCAGGTCGTCTGCGATTATGTCGGGGCGATGTCGGACCGGTTCGCCATTTCGCTGTACGAGGAGATCTACATACCGAAATCATGGATTCTGCTGTAGC
>CAZVWN010000094.1:0-5460 GCA_964631065.1 uncultured Acetatifactor sp. | reverse complement strand
CGGTGAGTAAGAACGGGAGGTATGGATGTACTATCCGGAAGAACTGGTAGAAGAGATCAGGGAAAAAAATGATATCGTGGATGTGGTGTCCGGATATGTCCGTCTGCAGAAGAAGGGCTCGAATTACTGGGCGTGCTGTCCGTTCCACGGGGAAAAAACGCCGTCCTTTTCCGTTTCCGGAAGCAAGCAGATGTATCACTGCTTCGGCTGCGGAGTCAGCGGGAATGTCTATACCTTTGTGATGAAGTATGAGAATTATTCCTTCCCGGAGGCGGTAAAGCTGCTGGCGGGGCGCGCCGGCGTAACGCTTCCCGAGACGGAGTATACGGAGGAGCAGAAAAAGAAAGCGGGAAAGCGGGCAAGGCTTTTAGAGGTCAATAAGGAGGCGGCGAAGTTCTTCTATTATCAGCTGCGCTCACCGCACGGCAGCATCGGGTATCAGTATTTGAAAAAAAGAGAGCTGTCGGACGAAACGATGCACCGCTTCGGTCTTGGATATGCGGGAAAGAACGGTGCGGAGCTTGTGCAGTATCTGCGGAGTAAGGGATTTTCGGACGAGCTGATCAGAGAGGCGGGGCTGGCGAACTTTTCGGAGCGGTACGGACTGGTCAGCCAGTTCTGGAACCGCGTCATGTATCCGATCCAGGATATCGCAAACCGCGTGATCGGCTTCGGCGGCAGGGTTATGGGAGACGGCGAGCCGAAATATTTAAATTCGCCGGAGACGCCCGTGTTTGACAAACGGCGGAATCTTTACGGACTCAATTTTGCGCGGACGGCGCGGAGCGGAAACATCATCATCTGCGAGGGGTACATGGATGTCATATCCATGCATCAGGCGGGCTTTACACAGGCGGTCGCGTCTCTCGGAACGGCGTTTACGCCGGAACAGGCGAATCTGCTGAAGCGGTACACGGATACCGTGCTGCTCGCCTACGACAGCGACGGCGCGGGAACAAAGGCGGCGCTGCGCGGGATCGGACTGCTGCGCGATGCGGGGCTGACCGGACGCGTGATCGACATGCGGCCGTACAAGGATCCGGATGAATTTATGAAGGCACTCGGGAAAGAGGCGTTTCAGGAGCGGATCGACCGCGCGGAGAACAGCTTTTTCTTTGAGATCCGGATACTGGAAGCGCAATATGACATGAACGATCCGGAGTCCAAGACGCGGTTTCACAGGGAGATCGCGAAGAAGCTCTGTGAATTTTCGGAGGATGTTGAGCGGGAGAATTATCTTCAGGCGATTGCGGAAAAATATTTTATCGGGATTGAAAATCTGCGCAGACTGGTCGCCTCTTACGCGGCACAGACGGGGCTGGCGAAGCCGGTGGAGAAGCCGCGCTCCGGCGTCCGGCAGAAAAACGGACCGGAGGAGAATGCAAAGCGCGTACAGCGGCTTCTGCTGACATGGATTACGGACGAGCCCGCCGTATACGGGAAGGTCAGAAAATATATCGCACCGGAGGATTTTACGGATGCGCTTTACCGGAAGGTCGCGGAGCGGCTGTTTGCGGAGATGGACGCAGGAAGATTTCAGCCGGCGGCGATCATCAGCACCTTTGAGGATGAGGAGGAACAGCATCAGGCGGCGGAGCTTTTCAACACGAATCTGCCGGAGACCGTGACGAAGCAGGAACGGGAAAAGGCGTTCCACGATATCGTGTATTCCGTGAAAAAGAACAGTTATGAATATTTCTGCGCAAATATGGGCAGTGATGTAAATGCGCTAAAGCAGGTTGTCGCAGGGAAAAAGGCGCTGGAGGAGCTTGCAAGGACGCATATTTCGCCGGATTAGGCGAAAGGTGAAAAAAGGGAGAACGGATCGGGAAAGCAGTTTCCCGGGGAAGGATGGAAAATTACGATGGATGAAAACATACAGGCAAAGTTTGACGAGAAGGTCAAGGAGCTTTTAGCGGCGGCAAAGAAGAAAAAAAATGTGCTGGAATATCAGGAGATCAATGATTTTTTTGCGGACATGCCTTTGGAGGAGGAGCAGTTTGAGAAGATTCTGGAGGTACTGGAGCAGAATAACGTCGATGTTCTCCGTATTACGGAGGAGGACGACGTAGACGACGAGGAGATCATTCTGTCCGAGGAGGATGAGGTTGATGTAGAGGATATCGACCTTTCCGTTCCGGACGGCGTCAGCATCGAGGATCCCGTCCGGATGTATTTAAAGGAGATCGGTAAGGTGCCGCTGCTCTCCGCAGATGAGGAGATCGAGCTTGCAAAGCGGATGGAGCTTGGCGACGAGGAAGCGAAGAAGCGCCTTGCGGAGGCGAATCTGCGTCTGGTTGTCAGCATTGCGAAGCGGTATGTCGGAAGGGGCATGCTGTTCCTCGATCTGATCCAGGAGGGAAACTTAGGTCTGATCAAGGCGGTGGAGAAGTTCGATTACCGCAAGGGATATAAGTTCTCGACGTATGCGACATGGTGGATCCGTCAGGCGATCACGCGTGCGATCGCCGATCAGGCGAGGACGATCCGTATTCCCGTACACATGGTTGAGACGATCAATAAGCTGATCCGTGTCAGCAGACAGCTCTTACAGGAGCTTGGACGCGAGCCTTCTCCCGAGGAGATCGCGGAAGAGATGGGCATGCCCGTGGAGCGCGTGCGGGAGATCTTAAAGATCAGTCAGGAGCCTGTCTCCATGGAGACGCCGATCGGTGAGGAGGAGGACAGCCATCTCGGTGATTTCATTCAGGACGACAATGTTCCGGTTCCCGCGGATGCGGCGGCGTTTACCTTGTTGAAGGAGCAGCTTGTTGAGGTGCTCAGCACGCTGACGGATCGGGAGCAGAAGGTTTTAAGGCTCCGCTTTGGTCTGGATGACGGCCGTGCGCGCACGCTCGAGGAGGTCGGGAAGGAGTTCAATGTTACCCGTGAGCGGATCCGTCAGATCGAGGCGAAGGCGCTGAGAAAGCTGCGTCATCCCAGCCGCAGCAGGAAGCTGAAGGATTATCTGGACTGATGCGGGCAGAGGACGTTGTGCTTTCGGGAAGATTACAAATGCTCGCGGATATGGTAACGCGGGGAAACCGGGTTGCGGATGTGGGCTGCGATCATGGCTTTCTCTCCATCTATCTGGTGCAGCAAAGGATCAGTCCGGGGTGTCTGGCGATGGATGTGAGAGAGGGACCGCTCGCGGCGGCAGCGCGGCATATCGCACAGAGCGGTCTGGACGCGTACATACAGACCAGACTTTCGGACGGACTTACGGCATATGAGACAGGAGAGGCGGAAACGCTTGTCTGTGCGGGGATGGGCGGACGGCTGATGGCGCGGATTTTACGGCAGGACATGGAGAAGGCTGTCCGTATGCAGGAGCTGATCCTGCAGCCGCAGTCGGAGCTTGGGGAGTTTCGGCAGTTTCTTGCGGAGAGCGGTTTTTCGATCGTCGCGGAGAATGCGGTCCGTGAAGAGGGAAAGTATTATTTTGCCATGCGGGCGGTTCCGGGCGGGAAGGCTCTGACGGAGTGCGGCGGCTGCGAAAAGAAGGCAGAAGCGGGAGAAGTCTGCGCGGAAGAGGCGGCGCTGTTTACGGAGTACGGAGAGCTGCTGTTAAGGGAAAGGCATCCGGTTTTGAAGGAATACCTTTTGGCGCAGAGACGGGTGACGAAGGAGCTGCTCGAAAAGCTTTCGGGGGAAGAAACCCTGCGCGCGGAAGAACGTGTGCGGGAGCTTCGCGCAGAAGCGGAGAGAATCGGGCGCGCGCTGGAATGGTTTACGGAAGATAAGTAAGCGGCGGCTTTCGCGGCAGCGTCCGGAAATTCGGGAAAGAGAGGGAAAGGTATGGGCATGGTTACGGTTACGATACACGGAGAAGCGAGACGGTTTGCACAGGGAACGACCTATGAGACAATCGCGGCGGATTATGAGAAGGAATACGACGGGATGATCGCGCTTGTCTCCGTAAACGGAAAGATCAGAGAACTGTTTAAGAAGGTGACGAAGGACTGTACGGTTGACTTTTTTACGCTGCAGGATGATGTCGGGTATAAAACCTATGTCAGAACGGCGACCATGCTCTTTTTAAAGAGTATTTTTGACGTGTTCGGCGCGGAGGCGGCGCAGAAGAGCTGCGTGGAGTTTGCGATCGGGCACGGGTATTATGTCAATGTCTGCGGAAAGATACCGGTGACGGCGGAAAATGCCGCGTTGCTGAAAGCGCGGATGCAGGAGCTTGTCGGTAAAAAAACGCCGTTTATGAAGCGGTCTTATCCGCTGGATGAGGCGATGGAGCTGTTTTGTGAGAAAGGGATGCATGACAAGGAAAGGCTGTTCCGTTACAGGAGAAGCTCTGCCGTCAACATTTATGACATAGACGGTTATTACGATTATTATTACGGCTATATGCTGCCGAATGCGGGATATGTGAAGTGGTTTGAAATCCTGCCGTATGAGGACGGCTTTATGCTGCTTCTGCCGACAAAGAAGAAGCCGACCGAGGTTGCGCCGTTTGACGAGCGCAGAAAGCTTTTCGAGACGATGGAGGCATCGCAGGAATGGGGACGCAGGGCGGGACTTGAGACGGTCGGCGATCTGAATGACCGGATCTGCAGCGGTTCCATGAGCGATCTGATCCTGATCCAGGAGGCGGAGCAGGAGCGCAAGATCGGGGAGATCGCGAGAGAGATCGCGGACCGGGGAAATGTAAAATTTGTCATGATCGCGGGTCCGTCTTCCTCCGGAAAGACGAGCTTTTCCCACAGACTCTCCATCCAGCTGCGGACGCTGGGAAAGGTGCCGCATCCGATCGCACTGGACGATTATTTTGTCGATCGTGAGCTGACGCCGCGGGATGAGAACGGCGATTATAACTTTGAATGTCTGGAAGCGCTGGATACGAAAAAGTTTAATGAGGATATGACAAGGCTTCTCGCGGGAGAGCGCGTAGAGCTGCCGTCCTTCAACTTTAAGATCGGGAAGCGGGAATACAGGGGAAATTACAGGCAGCTCGGAAAAGACGATATCCTTGTCATCGAGGGGATACACGGACTGAATGAGAAGATGTCCTATGCGCTGCCGGAGGAAAGTAAGTTTAAGATCTATATCAGCGCATTGACGACGCTGAATATCGACGGACATAACCGTATCCCGACAACGGACGGCAGACTGCTGCGCAGGATAGTGCGGGATGCGCGGACAAGGGGCGCGAGCGCGCAGCGGACGATACAGATGTGGCCGTCCGTGCGGCGGGGCGAGGAGGAGAACATTTTCCCCTATCAGGAGGGAGCGGATGCCATGTTCAACTCTGCACAGATTTTTGAGCTTGCCGTCTTAAAGACCTTTGCGGAGCCTTTGCTGTTCCAGATCCCGAAGGATGTGCCGGAGTATTATGAGGCGAAGCGGCTTCTGAAATTCCTCGACTATTTCCTCGGCGTTTCCAGCGAATCCCTGCCGAATAACTCGATCTGCCGGGAGTTTGTCGGCGGCAGCTGTTTTAACGTTTAG
>CAZVWN010000093.1:4743-9852 GCA_964631065.1 uncultured Acetatifactor sp. | reverse complement strand
GCGGTGCATGATTCTGAAGCGTTATAATTCATAAATTCTTAAGGTTCATTTCCGGGAAAATATGTTATACTCATGTTAGGTTTAGAGCAAGGAGGAGAGTTATGAAAAAGATCAGGAAAAGAGTGTTGGCGGCGGCGCTTGCCGCGGTCATGGGGCTTTCCGTGACGGCGTGCGGCGGGGAGGATGCGTCGAAAACGGATGGAAACAAGGAAAGTCAGGAGAGCGGACAGGCGCAGGACGGAAAGGAATTTGTCTATGTGCCGGAGTACATCAGCTTTGCGCAGAAGGACGAGGGCGAGGCGAGCCGCTATAATTTTACCTTTGCCGGCGGAAAGATTTATTATAACATGTTTCTTCAAAACGACGCGGGCGGTTATACCGGGATGTTCGTCTATGACCCGGCGACCGGAACGGAGGAGGAAATCGTCTCCGGGGATATGGCAGAGAATTCCTGGCGGCAGAGCATGACGGTCGATGCTTCGGATAATCAGTACATTGTCTGGTCGGAGTGGGTCGTTGACGAGGTGAATCCGGATAATTCCTATAACCGTTATACGCTGGCAAAGTATGACGCGGCGGGGAATACGGTGTATTCCGCGGATCTTACCGATATACTGGCGGAGGATGAGGAAAACAGCTACATACAGGGCGTTCTTGTCGACGGACAGGGCAGGGCGTATCTGCAGTCGAGCCAGGTCGTATTCCTGCTGGATGCGGAAGGAAATTATAAGGGAAAGGTTTCCACGGGAAATTCCTGGATCAACAGCATGGCGCTTGATAAGAACGGCACGGTATGTATCGCGTATTACGACTGGTCTTCCGCGACAGGAAGCGGCTATCTGGCGGCGGATATTGATTTCGACGCGCAGAAGCCGGGAACGGCTTACGAGCTTCCGCTCAGCGGCGCGACGGTTACGACAGGACTGGAAAAGGATCTGCTGTTAAGCGACGATACGGCGCTTTATGAGTTCGATAAGGCGAGCGGGGAAAAGGAACAGATTCTGGAATGGCTGGACAGCGATATCAACGGCAACTACGTTGAGGCGATACACGCGATGGAGGACGGCACGATCATGGTCATCGTCAATTCCTGGGATACCGGAGAGACGGAGATCGCTTATCTGAAGAAGACCCCCGCCTCCGAGGTCGTACAGAAGACGGAGCTGACGGTGGCGGTGCTCTATTCCTCACAGGAGCTGTCTGCCGCTGCGGTTGATTTCAATAAGATGAGCGATAAATACCGCGTAAAGATCAAGACCTATTATGACTTTGCAAGTGACATGGATTATAACGATGCCGTTACGGCGATGAATAATGATATCGTTTCCGGGAGCAGCTGTCCGGACATTATCGCGCTCGACAGCGATATGCTCAGCGCAGAACAGCTTTTACAGAAAGGGGTTCTGGAGGATCTGACGCCGTATCTGGAAAAGAGCGCGGTCTTAGACCGTGAGAATCTGGTAGAGAGTGTGCTGGCGAACTATTCCTACGACGGGAAGCTTGCCGCGATCCCGAGGACATTCAGCCTTGCGACGATCGCCGGAAAGACTTCCGTTGTCGGGGAGAAGGCGGGCTGGACGATCGCGGATGTCATGCAGCTTGCGAAGCAGTATCCGGACGCAGAGCTTTTTCAGTCTGCGTCGAGAAGCAGTATGATGTATATTATGATGATGCTGAATCAGAATGCGTTCATCGATTGGGAGAGCGGAACCTGTAGTTTTGACAGTGATTCCTTTAAGCAGCTTCTGACCTTTGTGGCGTCCTTCCCGGCGGAATACGATTGGGATTCCGAACAGCCCTCTACACCGTCAAAGTTAGGCTCCGGCAGTCTGCTTCTGTATGATACGAATATCAGCGAGATCCGGGATCTTCAGGTGACTTCCGCGATGTTCGGCGAGCCCGTTACCTATATCGGCTATCCCGTAAACGACGGGGGAAGCGGGTGCTTCTTAAATACGAGCGGCTGCTACGGTATCGCCGCGCGTTCGGAGAATAAGGACGGCGCGTGGGAATTTATCGAGAGTTATATAAATTCCGACAGCACGATGTTCAGCTACGGCTTCTCAATTAAGAAGGACGTGATCGAGAAGAATATCGCCGAGGCGATGAAGGTCGAGTACGCGACGGATGAAAACGGCGAGATCCTGACGGATGAAAACGGCGAGGCGATCATCCTCGGAGGCGGCGGTTTCGGATATGACGATTGGGAATACGAGTACCGTCCCGCGACGGAAGAGGAGCGGGAGACGCTTTGGGAGCTGATCGATATGGCAAGGCCGCTTCCCTCTTTCAATAGCGACGAGGTGCTGAGTATCATAAGCGAGGAGGCGGAAGCCTTTTACAGCGGGCAGAAGAGCGTGGATGAGGTTGCCGCGCAGATCCAGAGCCGCATTTCCATGTATGTAAGTGAAAACAGTTAAATAAAGGCAGAGGAATGGAAAGTGAGAAAAAAGCGTAAGGTCGGACAGTCTGAAAAAGGGCTGTCCGGAGGATCTTCTGTAAAAAAGATCAGGACGACAAGAAGAACACGGAAGCTGAAGGTAAGCTCGGGGGCATTTATCGCCCCCAGCTTCCTTGGGGTTCTGCTGTTCTTTATTTTGCCTTTCTTCGTCGTGATCTATTATGCCGTTGTGGATAATCCGATCAGCGGAAATTTTGTCTTTCTCGATAATTTTAAGAATATTGTCGCCAATGCGGCGTTCAAAAAAGCGGTACATAATACATTGATGTTTTCCGTGGTATCCGTGCCGTTAGCGGTCGTATTGTCGCTGCTTTTGGCGGTCGTACTGGAATCAAGGATTCCGTTCAAGAGCCAGTTCCGTACCTTTTTCTTAAGCCCTTTGATGGTTCCGGTCGCCTCGATCGTACTGATCTGGCAGGTACTGTTCCATTATAACGGCGCGGTCAATGACATGCTCGCGAAATTCGGCGTGGATAAGATCGACTGGCTGAAATCGGATTATGCGCTTTTCGTCATCGCCATCCTGTTTCTCTGGAAGAACCTCGGGTATAACATGATCCTGTTTATGGCGGCGCTTGCCAGCATCCCGAAGGATATCCTCGAGGTCGCAAGGTTAGAGAGTGCGACGCCCTTACAGACGTTTTTCCATATTAAAATCCGGTATCTGTCCTCAACACTTTTGTTCGTGACGATCATGTCGTTGATCAGCTCCTTTAAGATCTTCCGCGAGGTCTATCTGCTGACGGGAGATTATCCGACGGATACGGTGTATATGTTGCAGCACTTTATGAACAATAAGTTCCGGAATCTGGATTACCAGATGCTTTCGGCGGCGGCGATACTGATGTCCCTTGTCATGATCGTCATTATCGGAATCCTTTTCCTCGCAGAGGACCGGTTCGGAAAGGATGTGGAAGGATGAGAAAGAAACAGCCTTTAACCCGGACGGCGGAACTTTCCGTACAGAGAGGACAGCGGAAGCGTCCGGCTTCCAAAAAGAAGCTTCTCTCCGGCGGCAGGATCGTGCTGGCGACCGTCGTCGCGGCATTTTTCGCGATCCTGTTCCTGACGCCGATCATATTGACGATCACAAATTCCTTTATGTCCTCGTCCGAGATCTCGTCGAATTACGGCTCCGTCTTTGCGACGAACAGCAGCGGCGGAAAGGTATACATATCGGAAAAGGTAAACTTAAAATTTATTCCGGACATGGTTTCCTTCAGCCAGTATATCACCGTGCTCTTCAAGAGCCCGGAATATCTGCTGAAGTTCTGGAACTCGGTGATCCTTGTCGGACCGATCGTGATCTTTCAGCTGATCGTGGCATCGCTTGCCTCCTACGGCTTTGCAAGATACCGGGGGAGGCTGCGGGAGATCATCTTTTTCGCCTATATCATCCTGATGCTGATGCCTTATCAGGTGACGCTGGTACCGAATTATCTGGTCAGCGACTGGTTAAATCTTCTGGATACCAACTGGGCGATCTGGCTTCCGGGGATCTTTTCCCCGTTTGCGGTATTTCTGCTGACGAAGTTTATGCGGCGTATCCCGACCTCGATGATCGAGGCGGCGCAGATAGACGGCGCGGGAGAGTGGCAGATTTTTAGAAAGATCTGTATGCCGTTATGTAAGGGCGCGGTCTGTTCCGCAGCGATCCTTGTATTTATCGATTACTGGAACATGGTCGAGCAGCCGCTGATCCTGCTCTCCGATGCGGAAAAGCATCCGCTGTCGGTTTTTTTAAGCAAGATCAACGCGGGCGAGATCGGACTTGCCTTTGCGGTGGCGACGATCTACATGATACCGAGCTTATTGATATTCCTGTACGGAGAGGAATATCTTGTAGACGGGATTACCTATCAGGGCGGTATCAAGGGATAAGGAATGCGAAGCGGTTTGGAGATTGACTTCTGAACGGTTACGGGAAATTGAAATCAGGCGAGGAGAGGAAGAGAAAATGAACGAGAAGGGAAAGAACAAAAGAGAGTGGGTCAAGAATGCGGCGATCGTATTTTTAGCGGTGATGCTGGTTCTGACATTTTTCTCAAACACGATCATGAATTATTCCCTGCCGGAGGTGGCGACGAATTATGTGCAGTCCGGCAGCATCACGGCGAAGATCAGGGGAACCGGCGTGATCGAGAGCGGCGACCCTTACGAGATCAAGGTAACGGAGTCGAGGAAGGTTGCGAGCGTTGCCGTCCGCGTCGGGGATACCGTACAGAAAGGGGACGTTTTACTGTATCTGGAGGATACCGAGAGCGAGGAATTAAAGGCGGCGCAGGAAGCGCTGGAGCAGGCGCAGAACGCGTATGACCTTGCCCTGCTGACTGCGGAGATCACCTCCTCCGATATCTATTCCGCGCAGAAGGACGTTTCGGCGGAGACCTTCCGGAATCAGATCACGAACGCGCAGAAAGCGTTAAAGGACGCAAAGGCGGCAGAGGAGCCGCTGAAAGAAAAGCTGAAGCCGTTAGAGGAACAGAAGGCGCAGTTAGAGAAGGAGAAGGCGGCGGTTGATGCGCAGCTTTCGTATGAGAAGGATCAGGATTCCGTTGCGACGGGAAGGATTGAGCCGGCGCAGAATGCAGTGGATCGCGCGGCTGATGCACAGGCAAAGGCACAGAATGCTAAGACGGATGCGGAGA
>CAZVWN010000093.1:0-4643 GCA_964631065.1 uncultured Acetatifactor sp. | reverse complement strand
CGGCGTATGATGCGGCTGTCACGGCGCTTGCGAATGCCGATAAAGCGCTTTCGGATGCGAGAGCTTACCTTGCAACGGTAACGGACGCGGACAGTCAGCGCAAGGCGAGCCAGACGAACAGCAACTTAAGCGCACAGTCCGCAGCCTATACGCTGAACATTGCGGTTGTCGATAAAGAGATCGCAGCGGTAACAGGGGAGATTGCGGCGGCAGAAGAGCTGACTGCGGCAAAGCAGGAGGAGCTGACGGAGCTGGTTTCGCAGATTACGAATGTGACGGGGCTGGAAGTGCTTCTGGATAATATTGCAAAGGCGGAGGAGCAGGTCGCAGAGCTGACCGCAAAGGCGGTTGACGCGACGGTTACGGCGGATATCGCGGGAACCGTTACCGCGATCAACGTCACGGCGGGAAATAAGACCTCTGCGGCGGATCCCGTAGCGGTATTGCAGCCGGAAGGAAAGGGATATACCTTGAGCTTTTCCGTGACGAACGAACAGGCGAAGCGTCTCTCCGTCGGCGACAGGGCGGATCTTGTCAATTCCTGGAGATATGATGATGTAGAGGTTACGCTGGCGAGCATCAAGCCGGATAAGACGGATCCCGGACAGAAGAAAATGCTGACCTTTGATGTGACGGGGGATGTGACGGCAGGACAGACCCTGAATCTTTCCGTCGGACAGAAGAGCGCAAACTATGACCTGATCGTGCCCAACAGCGCGATCCGTGAGGACAGCAACGGAAAGTTTATCCTGATCGTGGAATCTAAAGCAAGCCCGCTGAGCACCCGTTACATAGCGACCCGCGTCGATATCGAGGTGATCGCAAGCGACGATACGCAGTCGGCGATCAGCGGCGGTCTCTACGGCTATGAGTATGTCATTACGACCTCGACAAAGCCTGTGGAAGCGGGTAAGCAGGTAAGACTGGCGAATTAACGGATTCCGGTGGAAATGAGGCGAGTGATGAAGAAAAAAGTATTAGGGATCAGCGGCGGTATTTCCTTTCTCTGTTTTCTGCTCCTGTTCCTTTTGGCGGGGCGGCTCGGTCAGGGACAGGAATCGCAAAGAATGGCAGAGCGTTGGAGCGAAAAGGAAAATGTCGCCCAGATCAGCTGTTTTTTCTCCGTAAATGCCGGGATTACGGAGGATAGGATCAAAGAATTTGAGCATTCCATTGATGCGGCGCTGACGGATGCCTCCGTGATACAGGAGTCGGAGAATCCGTCGGCAAGGCTCTGGGCGGACGCGTACAGCGCGGACGGACAGATTACGATAAAGAGCGATAAATCGACCCTGCAGGCGGATGCCATCGGGATCGGCGGAGATTTCTTCCTGTTTCACCCGATGAAGATGCTCTCCGGCTCCTGCTTTTCGGGAAATGATCTGATGCAGGATTATTGTGTGATCGATCAGGATGCGGCATGGCAGCTGTTCGGCTCGAACGATGTCGCGGGGATGACGGTGTATATCGGCGGGGTTCCCCATATCGTGACCGGCGTGGTTGAAAGAGAATCCGGCAGACTGACAAAAAGCGCCGGACTGGACAGTACGCTTGTCTATGTCTCCTATCAGACGCTGCGCACGCTGGGCAGCTGTAACGGCATCAACCATTATGAGATCGTCATGCCGGATCCCGTGACGGATTTCGCTTACAATTATGTCAGCGAAAACCTAGGCGGTACGGGGAAGGAGACGGAGGTCGTGGCGAACACCTCAAGATATTCCTTCCTGTCGAGGCTGAAGCTGATACCGCAATTCGGAACCCGCTCCATGAACGGAAAGGCGATCATCTATCCTTATTGGGAGAACGTGGCGAGAGGGTACGAGGATATTCTCGCGCTGATCACGCTGTTTGAGCTGCTGTTTCTGCTGTATGCGCTGACACTGGCGCTGATCTTCTTTATTATCCGCTGGCGGCATAAGGGCCGGACGGTGAAGGAGAAGCTGCTTGCGGGGAAAGATCGGCTGGAGCGCATGGGAGAACGGCGCAGGGCGCGGCGTATGTCGAAAGCACCGGGAAAACATAAAAAAGTATTGTCCGCCGGAGCGGACAGGGAGGAGACGTTATGAGGGAGAAATTAGGGAAGAGACTGTTGGCGCTCGGACTGACGGCGGCGATGACGGCGGGGCTTTGCGCCTGCGGAAAAGACGACAAAACGGATGCGTCCGGATCGGCGTCCAACGCGCTGGCGAAGGAGCATGTCTACCGCGTACAGGATATGGAGCTGCCGCAGCTGTATGCTGACAACAGCAGCGGCAATATGCAGGTCCGGGCGACCGGAAGCGGCGACGGAAGCGTTTATATGCTGCTGCAGATCTATGACTATGGCAATGATTACAGCGAGGACGATTTCCGTCTGATCTCCATGAAGGAGGACGGTACGGATATGACGATGACCGCGCTGGAAATACCGTCTGTCCAAAATGCGGAGGATAACGCGGGCGATACGGATACAGGCGCGGAGGATGCGGATACCGACGCTGCGGATGCCCCTGTGGCGGATCAGGAAGAGGCGGCGGATGAGGACTTTACCGTGGATGCGGATTCTGCCGTTAATTTGGGCGTGGGGGATGTCGGAACGGATTACTCGTATTCCTATGAGAGTTATTATCCCTTTGTCATTAAGAATAACGGGGAGGTCTATGCGGTAAAGACGAGCTATTATGAGAACTGGTCCGATCCGGAGAATTATGTCAATGAGAGTACCTACAGTCTCTGCGGCTGGAATGCGGACGGAACGTTTGCATGGGAGAAGGAGCTGGAGGGGATCGGCGATCATACGGACGGGGACACCTATGCCTGGTTTAACAATTTCTTCCAGGGAAGCGACGGAAAGCTGTATCTGCTGCTTAGCGTATCGGGAGAGGATACCACATATGAGAGGCTGACGGTCAGTGAGGACGGCACGCTCGGGGAGAGACAGCCGCTCTCCGAAGAGACGAACAGGGTATTGCGGAATCTGGATCAGATGATCCCGAGGCAGGACGGCAGCCTGTTTGTGACCTACCGTGATGAAGAGGAATGGACGAAGGTCTATTATACAGGCTACGATATCGCTTCGGATACGCTCGGCGAGACGAAGGATTTTCCCTCCTCCGTTGAGTTTACCTATGATTATAACGTGATGACGGCGGGAAAGACGCATGACCTGATCTTTACCGGAAAAGGCGGAATCTATTATTGGGACGAGGGCGCGGAGAACGCGGAGCTGATGGTGGATTTCGTCAACTCTGATATGTATGTGGAGTCCGTTTACGGCATCATGGAGCTGACGAAGGATTCCTTTATCGGTTTTTATTGCGAGAACTGGGAGAGCGGTGTCAAGGCAGGGCTCTTCACCTATGTGGATCCGTCCGAGATCAAGGACAAGGAAGTATTGGTGCTGGCGGGACGCTGGATTTATTCGGATATCAAGCAGCGCGTCATCGAATATAACAGAAACAGCGAGGAATATAAGATTGTTCTGAAGGATTACAGCATCTATAATTCCTATGAGGACTATGAGGCGGGGATTACAAAGCTGAATAATGATATCATAGCGGGTAATATGCCGGATATCCTGATCGGGCAGGATCTGCCGATTGAGAATTATATCTCTAAGGGATGGATTGCGGATATTGACGCGCTGATCGAAAAGGACGAGGAGCTGTCAAAGACAGAGTTCATGCAGAACGCGTTCGACGCATACCGCGTGGACGGGAAGCTGTATTACATCGTGCCGGATTTCGAGGTGTATACCGTTATCGCGAAGGAAAAATGGACGGGCGGGAAGGACAGCTGGACGATGGAGGATATGCAGCAGGCGCTTGCGGCGATGCCGGAGGGCGCGCAGTCGTTCGGCGCGGATACGACACAGAATGTCTTCCTGAGCTTGGCAATGAACTATTGCGGGAATCAGTTCGTTGACGTATCGACGGGGAAATGCTCCTTTAATACGGAGGATTTTATTTCCATACTGGAGTATGCAAAAACGCTTACTTCGGCGGAGGAAACGACAGAAGGCTATGACGAAGATTTCTGGGATAATTACTGGGAGGGTTATCAGTCACAGTACCGTGAGGACAGAACGCTCATGATGCAGGCGAACTTCTGGCAGTTCAGCGAGATGGCATCCGCCATCAACGGGTATTTCGGCGAGCCGGTAAGCTTTGTCGGCTTCCCGACGGAGAGCGGAAACGGCTCCTATATCCGGAGCAGCAATACCTATGCGCTGTCGGCGAAGTCAAAGCATTTAGACGCGGCATGGGATTTCATGCGCTATTACCTGACGGATGAGTACCAGAAAAACTCGGTATCCTATTTCCCGGTACAGAAGGAAGCTTTTTATGAGAAGTCAAAGGAAGCGCTGGAGCGTCCGTACTGGACCTACGAGGATGAAAACGGAGAGACCGTGAAGGAATATTACGACCTGACGATCTACATCAACGGCGAGGATGTGCCCTACGATCCGCTGTCGCAGGAGCAGCTCGATCAGGTGATCGCGTTTATCGAGTCCGTTCACAATTCGTACTACTACAACGAGGATATTATGAATATCATCAACGAGGAGACGGAAGCCTTCTTCTCCGGACAGAAGGACGCAAAGGCTGTGGCGGATCTGATCCAGAGCAGGGTACAGGTCTATGTGGATGAGAACCGGTAAA
>CAZVWN010000092.1:0-9883 GCA_964631065.1 uncultured Acetatifactor sp. | reverse complement strand
CGGACCCGTGATCGACATCAGAGGGAATCTTCTTCCGGACGCTGCGGGAGAACAGACGCTGCGGTAGGAAAATCTTTCCCTTGTAAAGTACGGGGATAGCTGTTATAATCTCCATGGATTCCTATGCGTTTTTGAAAACAGCCTTCCTGCGGGAAAAACGGAGAAGGGCGTGTAGGGATGCAGGAGTACGGGAGATGAAAACATTAGGAATTATAGGCGGTCTGGGTCCTATGGCGAGCGCTTACTTCATGCAGCTGCTGATACAGATGACGGATGCGCAGAAGGATCAGGATCACATCGAAGTGATCCTGCACAGCTGTCCCTCCATACCGGACAGAAGTCAGTATATCCTTGGGACAGGCAGCCGGGATCCGGTACCGGAGATGTGCGGTGTGGGGAAAGGACTTGTGCGCAGCGGCGCACAGATCATAGCGATTCCCTGTATAACGGCGCATTATTTTTATGAGGTGCTACAGAAGGAGATCGGGGTTCCGGTCATCCATGCAATCCGGGAAACGGCGCAGTATCTGAAGGAGCGAAAGCTTCATACCGTAGGGATCATGGCGACGGACGGAACGGTGCAGACCGGACTGTTTACCGCTGAGCTGGAAAAGAGCGGAATCCGCTGCGTATATCCGTCTCCGGAAAAGCAGCGCATGGTAATGAGCCTTATTTATGATGAGGTGAAGAGTGGAAAAGCCATTTCGCGGGAAGGCGTGGAACGGATTTCCGAGGAACTGTTTATGGCGGGCGCACAGCTTGTCCTGCTGGGATGTACGGAGCTGTCCATTGCGAAGAGGGATTACGGACTGCGGGAAGGATTTCTGGATGTGATGGAGGTGCTGGCGAAATGCAGCGTGGAACGCTGCGGGCGTCTGAAGCCGGAGTACCGTGAACTGGTTTGAGAGGTTTTGAAGGAAAAAGAAGAAAAAGGAGTACACTATGGAAGAATTATTGCGGATCTTAACGGAGCTTCACCCGGATGTCGATTTTGAAAAGGAAGATAAGCTGATCGACAATGTTATTCTGGATTCCTTTGACATCGTTACACTGATCTCAGAGATCAGCGAGAGCTTTGACGTGACAATTTCGGCGGAATACATCCTTCCGGAAAATTTCAACTCTGCAAAGGCTCTGTATGCACTGATTCAGAAATTAGAGGATGAGGAGTAAGACTGCCCGAAAAAGGTGCGGTCTGAGACAGGAACGTGTTATTTACATCATATGAGTTTCTTGGCTTTGTTCTTGTTCTGCTGGCGCTGTACTATGGATTTCCGAGGAAATATCAGTGGATCGTGCTGCTGATTATGAGCGGTGTGTTTTATTACATGGCGAATCCGCTGTATCTTCTGTATATCGGTACAACCTGCGTCACAATATGGTTTGCGGCATGCCGGATGGAAACATATTCCGGGAAGGTTCCGGCCGGGTGGAAGCTGAGTCAGGAAGAGAAAAAATCTTATAAGCGGGAGCAGAAGAAAAAGCGCAAGAGATGGCTGGTCTGCTGCATTGTTCTGAATGTGGGTATTTTGGCGGTGACAAAATACCTTGATTTTGTGTTGGAAAATATCAGGGCGGTTCTGACGGCATCCGGCAGTGCGGGAAACATACCGTCGCTTCCGTTTTCTTTTTTGGTTCCTCTGGGGATTTCCTTTTATACCTTTCAGTCTCTGGGATATCTGATCGATGTCTATTGGGGAAAGGTAAAGGCGGAAAAGAATCTGCTGAAGGTGTCGCTGTTTATTTCCTTCTTTCCGCAGCTGATCCAGGGACCGATCAGCCGTTTCGGCGATCTTTCCGCGACGCTTTACGAAGAGCATCCGCTGAAGGCGGAGAATATCTGCCGGGGGATGCAGCGGATCCTCTGGGGATTTTTTAAGAAGCTGGTGATCGCAGACAGGATCTTCCCGGCAGTGGCGCTGATCACGGGTGACGTGAACGTCTACGGAGGGGCATATGCCTTTGTGGGAATGGTATTCTATACGCTGCAGCTGTACGCGGATTTTAGCGGCGGGATTGATATTACGATCGGTCTGGCGCAGATGCTCGGCATCGTGGTGCAGGAGAACTTCCACAGACCGTATTTTTCAAAGTCCTTAAAGGAATACTGGCGCAGATGGCATATCTCCATGGCAAACTGGTTTAAGGATTACATTTTTTATCCGGTATCCTCCGGGAAAACCATTCTGCATGTTTCTAAATTCTGTAGGAAGCATTTCGGGGACGCCGTCGGGAAAAGGCTGCCGGTATACATTGCTTCTGCCGTGGTCTGGTTTACCACGGGCATATGGCATGGAGCCGACTGGAACTTTATCGTGTGGGGGATGGCGAATTTTGCGGTACTGATGATCTCGCAGGAGCTGGAGCCCTTATACAGCCGTTTCCATAAGCGCTTTCCGGTCGAAAACGGCTTTTGGTATAAGCTGTTTCGCGTGGGGAGAACGTTTCTGCTTGTCTGCTGTCTGAATATGTTTGACTGCTACCGTACACTGGGAGAGACCTTCCGTGCGTTCGGCTCCATGTTTGTCGCGTCGAACTGGCAGATTTTATGGAACGGTGAGCTGCTGAGGCTGGGACTGTCGGTACAGGACTATGTCGTTCTGGCGTGTGCAACGGCGCTGCTTTTGACGGTCAGTCTGGTACAGCGCAGCGGTTCCGTGCGCGGGAGGATCGCGGCAAAGCCTTATCCGGTGCGGGCTGCCCTTTGGTTCGGGCTGTTTGTTGCCGTTCTGATCCTGGGCGCTTACGGAGTGGGTTATGATGCCAACCAGTTTATTTATAACCGTTTTTAGCAGTCCGACGGACGGATGAAAAAGATGCAGGAGGATGCCCCGGGCAGAGAGAGAATGAAAGAGAAAAGGAAGAACATCGTAAAATATATACTGTCATTCGTGCTGATGCTCGGCGTCCTCTGGTTTCTGCAAAGGCTTCTGATGCCGAAATATGCTTACGGAATCATAGAGGGTGCATTTATCGAGGCGTATTACAAAGAGGAAATGAAGGATTATGATGTGATCTTTGTCGGGGACTGTGAAGTGTATGAAAATTTTTCCCCGGTCACATTATGGCAGGAATACGGAATCAACAGCTATATCCGCGGCAGCGCGGAGCAGTATATCTGGCAGTCCTATTATCTGCTGGAGGATACGTTCCGCTATCATAAGCCGGAGGCGGTCGTATTTAATGTGCAGGCGCTACAGTTTGACGAAGCGCAGTCGGAGGCGTATAACCGTATGACGCTGGAGGGGATGCGCTGGTCGCAGTACAAGGTAAAGTCCATCCTGGCATCCATGAAGGAGGGGGAGAGCTTTATCGAGTATGTATTTCCCATCCTGCGCTATCACAGCCGTTGGAGCGAGCTGACGGCGGATGACCTCAGATATCTGCAGACGGACAAAAAGGTATCTCATAACGGTTATTATATGCGGGTGGACGTGCGCCCGGTTGAGAGTATTCCGGAGCCGCGAATCTTAAGCAGTTATGAGTTTGGGGAGAATGCGTGGGAGTATCTGGACAGGATGCGAAAGCTGTGTGAGGAGAACGGGGTTGCGCTTGTGCTGATCAAGGCGCCGAGCCTGTATCCGCACTGGTATGAGGAATGGGATGTGCAGGTGAAGGAGTATGCCGGCGCGCACGGTCTGCGGTATATCAATTTTCTGGAGGTACAGGACGAAACAGGGATTGATTACAGCACGGATACCTATGATGCGGGACTGCATATGAATCTGTCGGGAGCGGAAAAGCTTTCCCGTTATATCGGAAGGATTCTGTCAGAGGAGCTGCAGATTCCGGACAGAAGAGGGGAAGAAGCGTGGGATGCCGCATGGGAAGAGAAAGCAGCCTTTTATGAGAGCGAAAAGGAAGCGCAGTATGAGCTGTACGGCATAGACCGCCCGTAGCCGTTGGAGGAAGGAAAGAAAAATGTGTGGAATTTGCGGAATCTATAATCTTCATGGAAAGAGAACGATCCGGAGAGAGATACTGGAGGAAATGCTGTATGCCATCCGCCACAGAGGACCGGACGGCAGCAATCTGTATGTCAATGAGCAGATCGGTCTGGGCTTTAACAGACTGAGCTTTCTGGATCTGACGGGCGGGATGCAGCCGCTGTTTAATGAGGACGAAAAGATTTCCGTGATCTGTAACGGGGAGATCTTTAACTGGCAGGAGCTTAAGAGCATGCTGGTGGGAAAAGGTCATCACTTCAGGACGCAGACGGATGTTGAGGTGATTCCGCATCTTTATGAGGAATATGGAACGGAGTTTCCGAAGATGCTGAACGGACAGTTTGCCATAGCGCTGTATGATGCCCGTCGGAAACAGCTGCTTCTGGTAAGGGATCAGATCGGAATCTGTCCCCTGTTTTATACGGTCACGGACGGGCGTGTGATTTTTGCGTCTGAGGTGAAGGCGATCCTGTGTTATCCGGGCGTGAAGCGCAGGCTGAACATGAAAGCGGTCGATCAGCTGATGAATTATCCGGGCGTGGTATCTCCGAACACCTTCTTTGAGGACGTGTATTCCCTGGAGGCGGGACATATGCTGCTGCTTAAGGAGGGAGATCAGATCCGCAATCTGGAATATTGGGATCTGCTCTATCAGCCGGAGGAGGAAGATCAGGGAGAAGACTACTATGTGGAGCGTCTTAGGGAACTGATCAAAAAAGCGATCTCCCGAAGACTGATTGCGGACGTTCCCATCGGATATTATGTTTCCGGCGGTCTGGACAGTTCCATCGTTGCATGCTATATCGGAAAGTTTATGATGGACAGCGGGTATTCCTTTTCGGCGAAGATCGGCTCGGGAGATCTGGATGAGAGCCGTTATCAGGAGCTTGTGAAGGAATGCGTACACTCTACCCATTATTGCGCGAAGGTGGGGGAGGAGGAAATCTGGAAGCATCTTCCGGATGTGATCCGGCACGCGGAAAGCGCCGTAAAGGAGAGCTATGATGTGGCGGCATATATGCTTTCCGGTCTGGTAAGCACTTCTCCCGCCAAGGCGGTGCTGACCGGGCAGGGTTCGGATGAGTTCTTTTACGGCTATGTGGGCTATATGGTGGATATGTTCCGGAACATGCAGAAGGGAAAGATGTCAAAGGAAGAATGCGAGGTCAACGAACGGCTATGGGGCGATCCCTATTTTCGGTTTGAGCGGAATCATCCGGAGATCCGAAGGATCCACGAGAAGATATACAGTGCGGATATGCGAGGGGAAATCGGACAGTTTTCCGCGTGGAAAACGAGTCCGATCAACGTGAAGCGCGTGGAGAACCTGAGCACCTTCAAGAGAAGATCCTACATCGACTATAAGCTGCGCCTTTCGGATCATCTGCTGGGAGAGCACGGAGACAGGATGTTTTTCTCGCATTCGGTAGAGGGCAGACATCCGCTTCTGGATATGGAGCTGCTTTCGTTTGTTGCCACGATACCGGACCGCTATAAGCTGAAGGGCGTGAATGAAAAATATATTCTGAAAAAGGCAGGGGAAGGGATTGTGCCGGAGGAGATCCTGAAGAGGAAAAAATTCCCTTTTCAGGCGCCGGGTATGTCGTCAATGATTAAAAAATCATCTGAGACGGTTTTCTTGAGCGAGGAGCTGATAAAGAAATACAACATATTTGATGCTGCTTATGTAAATGAGATGAAGAAAATATACAGTCAGGAGGATTTCCGACTGATGGGCGCATACGAGATCGATTATTTACTGATTGTCATGACCGTAACCATGCTGTGTGAGCAGTATGCGCTTACCGTCTGACGTCGAAACACTGAAGGAGTAAGGACAATGGCGAAACACAGGAAGAAGCAGATTCCCGACTGCGCAGAGGCGGAAACGTACAGGGTGACGGATCTTGACAAAGAGGATTTTCCGGATGCCGCAGAAGCGGAAACGGCGGAAGCAGAACCGGAGAAGGCAGAGCCGGCGCGGAAAAGAAAGCGGCTGCTTGTGATACCGGCGATCCTGCTCCTTGGCATAGGCGGATTTTCCGGGTATTGGTATTATGAGCGCTGTCAGGTCTGGCAGACGTGCTCCGTGGAGGCGGGAGTAGCGGTGACGGCGGCGGATTTTGTAAAGCAGGAAAACGCGGACGTATATTTCACGGCGGAGAGCGATGCGATTGATATTACGGTTCCGGGGGAGTACCGTCTCGTAGTCAGGAAAGGACTTTTTGAGTATCCGTGTACCCTGAAGATCGAGGATACCATTCCGCCGGAGGTCGAAGTAAGGGATCTGAGGCTGGAAAACGGCGAGACCTGTACCCCGGAGGATTTTATCGTCGGAATCCGTGATGCGACCGCTACGCAGATTTCCTTCGGGAAGGAGCCGGATTATTCGGATTTTGAACCGCAGACGGTCGAGATCCTTGTCACGGATGCCGGCGGGAATACGACCGCCGCTTTGGCAGAGCTGTCGATCACATGCGTAGTGGATACGCTGACATGGGAGGCAGGAGCTGCCGCGCCCGGGATCTCGGATTTTGTGATAGCGGGAACAGGCGGCAGAATCGTGACGGATTTGGGAAAGATTGATTTTACGGTTCCGGGTACCCATGCGGTTGAGATAGAATTGAACGATAAGCGGTATTCCGTGCAGATGCAGGTGTCGGATACCACGCCGCCCGTGCTGGTGGTGAAGGATGTGGAGGGGTTTACAAACTGTAAGAGAAGCGTTGAGGAGTTTGTCGTTGAGACGGAGGATGTGACCGCAGTGACGGTTGCCTTTCAGACGCCTCCGGATGTAACGCTCTTAGGGACGCAGAGCGTTACGGTCGTTGCGACGGACGAGGGCGGCAATCAGACGCTGCAGGAGGCGGAGCTGACCCTGACGGCAGATACGGAGGCGCCGGTCATCACGGGAGTGAGGGATATGCTCGTTTTCCTGGGAGAGAGCGTGTCCTACAGGACGAATGTACGGGTGACGGACAGCTGTGCGGAGACTGTCCTGAAGGTGGACAGCAGTCAGGTCAACCTGAACGCCGTGGGGAGCTACCCTGTGACTTATACGGCAACAGACTGTTCCGGAAACGTGACGAGTATTACGGTTACGCTTACCGTCCGGGAAAGGGTGTATACGCTTGAGGAGATCAATCAGCTGGCGGACGGTATTCTGGCGAGGATTCTGACCGAGGGAATGACGCAGTACGATAAGGCGTATGCGATCTTTAACTATGTCAAGGGAAGCATCTCTTATATCAGCAGCTCGGAGAAAGGGAATTATCTGCGCGCCGCATATGAGGGAATGGTGGATAAAAAGGGAGACTGTTATGTGTATGCCAGTACGGCGAAGGCGCTGTTAGACAGAGCCGGCGTCGTCAATATGGATATCGAGCGCATTCCGTCCGGAACGGCGATGCATTATTGGAATCTGGTAGATATCGGAGACGGCAACGGCTGGTATCATTTCGATACAACGCCGAGAAAGGATCACCCGGTCATTTTCCTGTGGAATGATCAGCAGATAAAGGAGTATTCGGACAGGCATAACAATTGTCACAATTATGACAGGACGCTGTATCCGGTCATCAACTGAGGCATGTATACCGTAAGACGGGGAAACGGGAGCAGGGAGAAGAGAGACGATGCAGAACAATGTACTGGATTATTTGAATGAGATCGTAAAGACAAAGGCGGAAAAGACGGCATTTGCCAATGAGAGCGAGGCAATGACCTTCGGGCAGGTTTATGAACAGAGCAGGGCAATCGGAACGTATCTTCACAGGAAGGGGATTTACCGTAAGCCCGTCGTCGTGTTTATGAGAAAGCATCCGAAGGAGGTAACGGCTTTTTTCGGCGTGATAACGGCGGGAGACTTTTACGTTCCGATTGATGAGGAGATGCCGGCGGTAAGGATTCAGCTGATTCTGGATAACGTACAGCCGTCGCTCATCATCTGTGACGGGGAGACGGTCGGACTGACGGCGGATTTTCAGTTTCAGGGGGAGGTTGTCCTGTATGATGAGATCTGCGGCGGCGAGACGGATGACGCGGCGCTTCAGGACATCCATGACGCGGCGATCGACACGGACCTGATCTATATTGTATTTACCTCCGGCTCCACGGGAACCCCGAAGGGTGTTGCCGCGTGCCACAGATCCGTGATCGACTATATCGAGCAGCTGTCGGAGACGCTGGAATTTCGGGAAGACACGGTCTTTGGAAATCAGACGCCGCTCTATCTGGATGCCTGTCTGAAGGAGCTGTATCCCACGCTGAAATTCGGCGCGACGACCTGGTTTATTCCCAAAGAGCTTTTTAAATTTCCGGTGAAGCTGGTGGAATTTATGAATGCGCATCAGATCAATACGGTCTGCTGGGTTGTATCGGCGCTGACGATGATATCGGCATTCGGAACGTTTAAGACGATTCAGCCTAAATATCTGCATACGATCGCGTTTGGCAGCGAGGTATTTCCCATAAAGCAGTTCCGCATCTGGAAGTCTGTTCTTCCGGAGGCACGGTTTACGAATCTGTACGGACCGACGGAAGGCACGGGGATGTGCTGCTATTATAAGGTGGAACGTGAATTTGAGCCGGACGAGGTAATCCCGATCGGACGCCCCTTTAAAAACACGGAGATCCTGCTGCTGAATGAAAAGAATGAACGGGCGGGTGAAGGCGAGACGGGGGAAATCTGTATCCGTGGAACTTCCGTAACGATGGGGTATTACAATGATCCGGAGAGAACGGCAGCGGCGTATGTACAGAACCCGCTGAACACGGCATATCCGGAGATCATCTACCGGACGGGAGATCTGGGGAGATATAACGAATACGGAGAGCTGATGTTTGTTTCGCGTAAGGATCATCAGATCAAGCATATGGGACACCGGATTGAACTCGGAGAGATCGAGGCGAATGTCAATATGCTGGAGGGCGTAAGGCTTGCGGGCTGTGTCTATGATGAGACAAGACAGAAGATTGTGCTGTTTTATGTCGGTACGATAACGGATAAGGAGCTGGTTGCACTGCTGAAAAGCAGACTGCCGCGCTATATGCTTCCCAACCGCACGGTTCAGTTGGAGGAGATGCCGCTGATGGCGAACGGAAAGCTGGATCGCGTGACGCTGAAAAAAATGCTTTAAATTCCGGGAAACGGATAAAAGAAAAAGAGGAGAGCGCTATGAAAAAAGGAAAGATTTTTGCACTGCTGCTGTCGGGCTGTCTGCTCACGGCATGCGGAAGCGGAGAGAAGGTAATTGAGGGAGAGGTCAGCAACAGGAACGTAGAAATGTCTGCGGAGACGGCGGACGGACTTTGGGAGTCCCAAACGCAGGAGGCAGGGGAAACGTCAGACGACACGGTACAGAACGGCTATGTATTTACGGTAAACGGCGTCAGTCTGGAGATTGACGCAGAGGCGCAGGGCGTTCTGGAAAAGCTCGAAGAGCCTGTTTCCGTATATGAATCCCCGAGCTGTGCGTTCGGCGACCTGGATAAGATTTATACCTTCAGCGGGTATGAGATGGATACCTATACGATGGACGACACGGAGTACATTTCTTCCGTTGTCCTGCGGGATGATACGGTGGAAACTACGGAGGGCGCTTATATCGGAAATACGGCGGAACAGATCAGGGCGCTGTATGGGAATCCGGACGTGGAGGAGGATACGATCCTGACGTATGCGAAGGACAACATGAAGCTGTGTTTCCTCATGAAGGACGGCACGGTGGTTTCGATCGAGTATCGGAATACGGTTTTGGATTGAATTTGGTTTGAATACGAAAAAAGTGATATGACATAAGCAGGATGCCGCCTCTTAGGAAGAGCGGCGTCCTTTTTGTGTTTACGGCAGAGCAGTTACGGTAACAGTACAAAGATTTTGCTTGACAAATACATAAGCTGTGGTAATATAAACATATGAACAGTCGTTCAAACGT
>CAZVWN010000091.1:0-10188 GCA_964631065.1 uncultured Acetatifactor sp. | reverse complement strand
CAGCACTTTCTATCTGCCTGTATATCGGTCCGGTATATTCACGCTTATCCAAAAAAACCGTCCTGTCTGTTCCCTTAAATACGGCACATTGTGTTTTTGAAAATGAAAAATAGTCGGAGGTCAGCAACACATACGCATTTGATGCAAGCACATTTCCTTCACTGTTTTTCAAAATTTTCCAGTTGAATAACTGCTCTTTTTTTACCTCATGCTCTGACAGTCCTGCTCTCTTACGAAAACTTTCTATATCCGCACACAAATCCTTCGTTGCTGTGTCCGTCACTTCATATCCCACACAGGTCAGCTCATCCCAGGAAATTCTGGCACCTTCCATCTCCAGTTCTCTTATCTTTTCAGAATATGCAAGTCTTGAAGTTCCTGCAACACGAATATAAGTACCTTTTTCTTTCCCTTTTGATTTCAAATAATATGGTCTGTTTTTTCCTGCTTCTATGGTAACAATAATTACAGTCTTTTCATCAATCGTCAGCGGCTCAATGTCCGGAATAATCTGCGGCTCACAGGAATCAGAAATCGCATTTGCCAGCGCATCCATAATCTGAAACAGACTTTCGTTATCCACACCGACTATTTTGTGTGTTTTATCGTCAACTCCTATGACTATTCTGCCGCCTTGCGTATTGGCAAAAGCCACAGCTGTTTTCATGTATTTTTCACTTTTATCCGGTACTGTTGCCTTATATTCTATATTTTTTGATTCGCCGGAAAACAACTCCCCGTTTGCCATAACCCTACCTCCGATTTTACCTTTCCAACTATAATCCCCATCTTCCGGCTTTCTATGACTCCACATAGATTACAAACACACCTCTACGCGGCTTTCTCCCGCTCTTCCCGCAGAAACGCCTCGCCCATCCCGAGGACGACAAACATCGTGCTGACGTTCATCGACTGCTGGAAACTGAAAATGTTATTGATCGTATAGGCAAGCAGGGAAATACCACAGGCAAAGACCAGCGCATTCCTTTTTCCTTTTCGCAGAAACTGCCGGATCAGGCAGACGATCATCCCGGCAAATCCGGTGAGTCCGACAATTCCGGTATTCGCCAGAACCGTAATCCACTCGTTATGCGCGTTTGTCAGACGGGCATTTCCGAACATGTCCTGCGCTTCCGCCAGAAGCTCCGGCGCAGCGCCGCTTTCCATAAACGCCCACATACAGTCCGGACCGACCCCGAACAGTTTATGCCATAAATTCTGCTCCCAAAAACACCGCAATCCAAACGACCAGGTTCCCAGACGGCTGCTGCCCCAGCGTCTGTTAAACGTAAAAATAGAATGTTCGGATAAGCTGCCAAGGCTTCCGGGATGAATCGTATTGACCGCCGCCATACAGAGTACGGCAAGAACCGCCGCCACACAACAGCACACACCGACGACCGCTGCCGTGCGGAAAAAACGTATCGGATACTTTCCCTTTCGTTTTGTCCGGGAAACACAGAGTAATCCTAAAACTGACAGCAATGTCAGAACAACCGGAAGACTCCCGTAGGTCAGCTTTCGGGCAATGTCCGAGGTATAAGTTACATTACAGTAGGCAAAAAATCTCTGCGCCGGATAATTGACAAGACAGCCGCCCCAAAGTAAAACCATCTCCTGCCAGAAAACAAGCATCCGGTCAGCATCCCTGACGGACATACAGAACATTACGATCAGCATGACCGCCAATGTAACCATACCGCTGTCACTGCCCTGCAGAATAAGGGATACGCCGCTCAGCGAGGTATATGCCATCAGCAGAACCCTCTGCCAATTCTTCAGACCGTCCTTCTGCCAGAGAAGCGCCATCCCGACAAACGTCGCTATAACGGCATAACCGCAATACCAGTTAATATTTCCTATCGTTGATATGTAAAATTCTCCCGCCGACTCTATTCCGAAAGGATATTTCCCGTAGCGGTTGACAATTCCCATAAAAAATACCACCGCTGAAGCCGGAAGCAGCAGATAAAAAATCCACTTTCTCGGCTCCCAGAAGCGTGAAACAAGAAAATAGATCAGAATCAGCGTAAGCTGTGGATAGAATCCCATATACCATCCCTGCGTACCCCTAAGCGCCTCGTCCCGAAACGATGAGCTCAAAAAAGAAACAATCAGTGCCGCGCCGTAGATCAGGGCAAAGACATCCGGAAGCGCCAGTGCGCTCCGCATTTTCCGCAGAGGCGGCTCTGTTTTCCGGTTCTTTATCAGCATGATGACCTCCAGCACAAGATACACCGCTACAGGCAGCAGAATCACCTTTCCCGCAAAAATGCTGATATTATCAAAAAAGTCCGCCTTATCCGTTCCGATTTTTACATACCCTTCCGTATTGTAAAAAGGCAGTACGACAAGAAGCAGAACCAGATAGATACAGATCACATAGTCTAAAAGTATTTTTAAAAACAATGCAATATTTTCCGCCACGGAATCCTGCCGGTCTTTCTTTGGTGCATACAGTCGCATACTTCATCCTCCCTAAAATCCTACATCCATCATAAGCTACTCCGCCACTTTCGTCAAATCCTTTTCCCGCCGTCTCTCCAGACTTAAAAAAGCCTGATAGACAATGACAAAGCCGAGCGGACCCTTTAGAATGCCGCTGATTCCGAAAAGCTGTATCCCTGCATAGATCGACAGCAGAATGGCGATCGGCGAAACCCCGATCTTTTTCCCGATCAGCCTCGGCTCCAACAGCTCCCGCAGAAAAATACACACAATATAAAGCAGCAGGCAGAAAAACGCCCTTGTATAATATCCCCCCAGAAGCTGCTGTATGCCGAGCGGAACCAGAACGATACCCGTTCCGATAAAGGGAAGCGCATCCAGAATCCCCGCGAGCAGTCCCCAGAGTACGCCGTGACGGATCCCACAGATTCCCAGCACTGCTGCCGCCGTCCCGCCGATCACGCTCATAATGATCATCTGTGCCTTGATATAGGTCGCAAGATAGCGTATGATCCCGCAGATGATCTCCAGAAACATATGGCACTCTTCCCGATCGAGCAGTCTGTTCATGATATCGTCATAATCTCTGGCAAGCAGTACGGTCGCGATCAGGAAGCTGACAAGAAAACCGCCGAATGCCGCCAGCGCCTTTATATATTTCAGCGACTGCGAAAGCATATCCGGGACAAGCTGCAGCTGAAACCAGTCAATCCCTTCCTTTACGGCTGAAGAAATTGTTTCTTCGAGATAGGCGCTGTCAATCCGGATCGCCCTGCCTACTGTAATACAGATATTATGGATCACGGGGTACATCCCTTCCTCAATGGATTCCAGACCGATCAGCCAGTCCGGCAGACTGCCGATGATCCAGGAAAACAGCACCCAGACAAGCAGTCCGAGAAAAACACACGCCAGCAGAAGGAGAAAAACCGCCCCGACCTGACGGTGAATCCTTAATTTTCCCTGCATTTTCTGTAAAAGCGGACCAAAAATCGTGACAAAGAGCATCGCGATCAGCACAGGCGCCGTCAGCGGTGCAAGAACCTTCAGAAAAAAATAAACTGCCCCTGTCAGAAGGAGCAGTATCAAAAGACGGTTTTCCCTTAATTTTTCCACCATACATTAAGTCCTCCCCTGCCGAATCCGGTTATCAGACTTAGTATGATTCCCTTTCACAAAATTATGTATCTTACCTCTGTCGAAAAAAGTATTTACAGCGAAAAATACGAAAATGCGCCCGTTGACGGTTTGATCTGAAAGGTCAGCTCTTTTCCGTTTACAGGATGCACAAAAGCAATCCCATACGCGCAGAGTGCAGCCGTACTGATTCCCAGCCTTTTTGAAACCGCCTTCGTCTCCTCATCCGCATATTTCGCATCCCCGAGAAGCGCCATTCCGGCATGCGCCATCTGTACGCGGATCTGATGAAATCTGCCGGTCTCGATACGGATCCGGGCAAGGGAAATTGTCTGTCCGCTGACTTCGGCTGTCTGCACGATATTATAATGCAAAACGGCACGCTTTGCGCCATGCGCCGCCGCAGACGTCTCATCCTCCGCGACCACCGCCCTGCCGTCCTCTTTATACAGTTTATCCACAAGCGTTCCTTCCGTGCTGTCCGGTTTTCCACAAAAAACGGCGTAGTATTGTTTATTCAGGGCTTCCTCCGGCACATCCTGCCGTCTTTCTTTTCCTGCTTTTTCCTGTTTCCCGGAAAGCTGTGCGGTCAACGCTGCCGCCGCTTTCGGATGCTTTGCAAAAACAAGAAGCCCCTCCACGGGCTGATCCAGTCGGTGGATAATGCCAAGATACGGCTGCCCTGTCCGCCCGCCGGAGGCAGATGCCAGATAATTTTTTAATTCACTGACAACATCCTGCTGCCCTACCCGCGCCGTCTGGGTCGCCAGCCCTGCGGGCTTTTTTACGACAAGAATATCCTGATCCTCATATATAATCTCTGTTTTCATACTGACGATACCTCCTGTAAGACTTCCACCCTACAGCGCGCCCTTTCACTCTTTCCTAAAAATACACTGTATCTGCATTTGCTCTGTTCCTGATTTCTTTCTCTGAGCTGACCCCGTTATTTCTGCATCCGGGTAAAACGAAAACAATTACCGCCGCCCCCGGTTACTCCGCCTGTACAAAACGGATCTGCTCCGTCTGCATCAGCGGATAACATTTTAATTCACATCCGTCGAGATTTTCGCGGTACATATCCACAGCCGTGATCTGATGATTCTGATAAGTCGTGTAATAATAAATCCCCTTATCCGCATTACAGCAGGAGGTATAGATCGTATATTCAAACTTCCCTTCCTCTACCTCGCAGCAGCCCCGCTGCTGCTCCACTGCCCCTAAGATATGAAAAAACTGACCGACACTCTCCGCCTCGCAGTCTCCTGAAACAGAATGCATCCGCACAAACGCCGCCCGCACAAAACGGGAAGCGGAAGACAGATCGCCCGGAAGCCCGATCGCGCCCATACCGCGGCTGTAGGTATGCAGCTCCAGCGCGTCCGAAAAACAATTCCCGGGCTGCCGCACGGAAAGCCCCATATAATCATTCAGCCGAAACAGCTGCATCGGAAAGGGCGGATTATTTGTCAGCACACCGACGGGATTTTCATAGACATGCAGTCCGTCCGCCATGCTCTCCACAGTCAGCGCGCCGCTCTTATCCGCGATCAGCCAGTGAAGCTGTGCGCAGGGATACTGTTCGCTAAAGGGCGTACCGACAAGCCGGATCCTCTTCAACAGCGCCCTGACCTCAGCAAGGGAGGCGCACTGACTAAGCACCCAGGGAATAAATTCATACTGCGCAACATTTTCCTTATCTGCCTGTACTTCTGCATAAACGGCATTGCCGACAAAATTCAGTCCTGCCATGCCGACGCCCTTCTCGTTAAATGCCTCATAAAACAGCGGATAACCGTCTGCCACATGCGCCATCCCGATCATCGCAAAATGCTTCCCGGTTTTCCCCATATGGCGAAACTCTAAAGCATATCCCCTCGGCAGGATTACGATCTCTTCCCCATAGGAAAACTCATAATCCAGCGTCCGCCCCATATAAAAATCCTTCGTCTGATACGTTGCCGCCGTACACATACTTCCCGCTCTCCTCTTACATCTTTCTTAAGCCTCTGGGGTAATGATTCTTCATAATGCCCCCGGCAAGCTTTCCCCATCCCAGCGAAAACCCGTCGACGCAGATCAGATACCAGCCCTTCTCACCGTCCGCAGAAAACGTCTGTCCGTTCAGATATGACACAACCGTCATATCTCCGGAAGAAAGATTCCAAACGTGCGCCGCCTCCTTCGGATCCAACGCCAGCGCCAGCGCATGGGACGGCTCAAACCGGTTCTTTTTCAGCGTTCCGAGGTGCAGCCCCGGACGCAGAACCTTTAACCCGCCGATCGCCGGCATATCCTCCGCCACCAGATAAAGATTGTCGCCAAAGCGAATATACTTTCCGCCGCCTGACACCTCTGTCATATCAGTTTTCAGCGTTTCCCGACAGAACGCAAAATATTCCGTAAGCTCTCTTTCCCGTAACCCCTTTACCGTACCGCCCGCCGCATTGACACGTCTGTCTGTAGCCGGCGCGCCCTCTTTTTCCAGCACGGCGGCGAAATGCCCTTCCCCCCGCACCTTATGCGGCCAGAGCCGGACTGTCCCTGCAAGTCCGCCCGCGCAGCCCGCCAGTCCAAACTCCTCTAAGTTCAGATCCGCTGCATGAAACTCCGGATGCCTTTTTAAAAAACGCTCTACGCTTCCCTCGTCTTCCTCCGGCGCAAAGGTACAGGTCGAATAGACCAGTCTCCCGCCCTGACGCAGCATCCCTGCCGCACAGTCTAAGATCTCATCCTGCCGCTCTGCGCAAAGCGTTACATTTTCCGGACTCCATTCTTCGCATGCCGCCTCATTCTTCCGAAACATTCCCTCCCCGGAACAGGGTGCATCGACCAGAATCCGGTCAAAATACACGGGAAAACTTTCCGCAAGACGCGCCGGTGTCTCATTCGTGACACAGGCATTGCAGATTCCCATTCTCTCGACATTTTCCGACAGAATTTTTGCCCTTGCCGGGTGGATCTCATTACAGAGCAGAAATCCCTTTCCCTGAAGCTTTGCCGCAAGCTGCGTACTCTTGCCGCCAGGAGCAGCGCAAAGATCCAGAACCCGCTCGCCCGGCTGTATCTGTAAAAGCTCTGCCGGCATCATCGCGCTCGGCTCCTGAATATAGTATACCCCCGCGTCGTGATACGGATGCTTCCCCGGCTGCATCGGCGCTTCATAATAATAACCGTTTTCTGCCCAGCAGACACCCAAAAGCCCTGCCGTAAATCCCGGCTTTTCGCATGCCGCTCCTGTCAGCCCTTTCTTCAAAGCATTCAGACGGAGCGCCTGATGGTTCTCTTTTTCAAAACTCGCAAGAAACGCTTCGTATTCTCCACCCAGCATTTCCCGCATTCTCCCTAAAAAAGTCTCCGGAAGCATCGCCCTCTCATCCTTTCTGTCGGACATCCGTTTCGGATATTTTCCGTATCGTCTGCTTTTTTACCCTTTTGTCAGATCCTGATTTTTTGAAACAGCTCCTCCATCTCTTCCCGCGTCGCAAGCTGATCGGAAAAGGCGCTCGCACTCCCCGCCGCAAGCCCTTTACGGAATGCGTGCGCATATTCCCCGCTTTCAAGATACCCCGCAAGAAATCCCGCGACCATGGAATCCCCGGCGCCGACGGCATTCCGTACCCTGCCCTCCGGCGCCGCGCTCCCGTAAACCTCTCCGTTTTCCGCGAGCAGCACGGCTCCCTTTCCCGCCATGGATACCAGTACATTCCGCGCGCCCTGCTCCTGAAGCTTTCGCGCATAGGGAATGACATCCGCCCGCTCCGTAAGCTCCACGCCGAACAGCTCACCCAGCTCATGATGGTTCGGCTTAATCAGAAACGGGCGGTATGACAAAACGTTTTTCAGAAGATCCTTTGTCGCATCCACGACAATCTTAACATCTTCGTCCCGCAGCTCTGCCATAATTTCCCGGTAAATCGTATCCGGTATGGACTGCGGTATGCTCCCGGCAAGAACCAGAATATCTCCCGCGCACAGTGTACCAAGCTTCGCCTTCAGCTCTCTAAGCTTATCGGACGGTATTTCGGGACCCATGCCGTTGATCTCCGTTCCTTCCATACCCTGAAACTTTACATTGATGCGCGATATCCCGCTTTCCAGCATGATAAAATCCGTGCGGATCCCGTCCTCTGTCAGCCGCTTTTTCAGTTCCTCGCCGACAAATCCCGCAAGAAACCCCAGCGCCGTACTCGGAAATCCGAGATTTTTCAGGACATACGAAACGTTGATCCCCTTGCCGCCCGCAAGCATCTGTTCATACGAGGTGCGGTTCGTCGCTCCCATTCTGAAATTGTCAACCCCGACGACATAATCCAGCGACGGGTTAAAGGTCACCGTATAGATCATCTGATTCTTTCCCTTCCCTGCACAGGCTACACCTTAAACCGGTATCCTACCCCCCAGATCGTTTCGATATACTGCGGCTTTGCGGTATCCGTCTCGATCTTTTCGCGGATTTTCTTAATGTGTACGGTTACGGTTGCGATGTCTCCGATGGAATCCATATCCCAGATCTCGCGGAACAGCTCTTCCTTTGTGTAGACATGATTCGGATTTTCCGCAAGAAAGGTCAGAAGATCAAACTCCTTCGTCGTAAAGGTCTTCTCCACGCCGTTGACATAAACGCGCCGCGCCGTTTTATCAATGCGCAGTCCGCGAATCTCCACAATATCATTCTGCGGCTTCTGGTTTGTTCCGACCAGTCTCTCATAACGCGCCAGATGCGCTTTCACTCTCGCGACAAGCTCACTGGGACTGAAGGGCTTCGTCATATAATCGTCCGCGCCGAGTCCGAGTCCGCGAATCTTATCAATATCATCCTTCTTCGCCGAAACCATCAGGATCGGGACATTTTTCGCCTCACGGATCTTCTTGCAGACCTCAAACCCGTCCATGCCCGGCAGCATCAGATCCAGAATGATCAGATTATACTCCCCCGACAGCGCCGTCTGCAGTCCCTCGTCACCGCTGTTACAGATATCCACCTCAAAATCCGACAGCTCCAGATAATCTCTCTCAAGATCCGCAATTGCAACCTCGTCCTCAATGATCAGTATTTTACTCATATTTTCTTCCGCCTTTCTTTTTCTCACATCGTTTTTTGTCAGCCGTTCTGCAGTTCAATATATTTTCTGAGTACAAAGTGCATACAGGTTCCTTCGCCCTCTTTGCCCGTTGCCCAGATGTATCCGCCGTGATCCTCTATGATCTTCTTTACAATGGAAAGCCCGATACCGCTGCCGCCCTGTGCGGAGTTGCGCGACGCATCCGTGCGGTAAAACCGCTCAAAGATTCTGCCGAGATCCTTTTGTGCAATTCCTTTTCCGTTATCCTCAATCTCAATCCGGATGGAATCGACCTCATCCAGAATACGGATATCAATTACCCCCTGCGACTTATCCATATATTTCACGCTGTTGCTGATGATGTTGTTGATTACCTTTTTCATCTGCTCCGGATCCGCTATGACAATCGTGTCCGGACTGACCAGATTCGAGTAATTCAGCTTGATGTTGCGCTGTTCCAGATCAATCCCGACCTCCTCCACACAGTCTCCGAAGTATTCCGCAACATTGATCCGGTGGAAATTATAGGGAATCCTGTTGTTATCAATACGGGAATAGTAGGTCAGTTCATTGATCAGCCGCTCCATGTCGTTCGCCTTATTATAGATGGTCTTAATATACTTATCCATCTTTTCCGGCGTATCCGCCACGCCATCCATAATCCCCTCGACATACCCCTTGATTGCCGTGATCGGTGTTTTCAGATCGTGGGAAATGTTGCTGATCAGCTCCCTGTTCTGCCGTTCATTCGCCGCATTTTCTTCCGTCGATTCCTTCAGCCGAAGCCGCATATCCTCATAATTCCGGTAGAGATCGCCGATCTCTCCGCCGACATCCGTTTCCAGTGCATAATCGAAATTACCCTCCTTAATCTTCCGCATGGCGATGTTCAGCTCATTGACAGGGTTAAAAACCCCTTTCCGGATCCAGCGCGTCAGCATCAGACTGGTAAAGATCAGTATGACAAGCATTGCGATAAACATATCGATCAGCAGATGGCGGGAAATCAGGGTATTCGACTTTGCAACGACAAACGCGCTGCCCTCCGCTCCATCCGTAAAGCTGAAATCGACCTGCTTTACATATTTTCCGTACTCATCATAATAAATTCCCGAATCCTCTGACAGATCATCATCCCCAAAATCCGGAAGCAGGGGAAAAATCTCGCGCGCCGCTTCCTCGTTCCCGGCATAATAAAGCTCATGATCCTTTCTGACAAGGATATACGTCGATCTGCGGGCTATCCGTGAATTGACTTCCTCCAGATATTCCCGATTTTCAAGCTTTGCCGGATCCGTTCTCGCCTGTTCCAGCAAAACCTCATACGCCTTATCCGTTGCCGCAACGATATCCCTGATATTCGCCGTCGGCGACTTATAGCCGGAGGACTCCGACTGAAAGCCCTTCTGTACGTTTACCAGATACAGTCCGATTCCGCAGAAGGCAAGCGCCGTCAATGCCAGCGGCAGAACGATGATCGTCAAAAATGTAACTCTGATTCTTGTCTTAAATTTCATAGTATGTTTCTCCGCTTCGC
>CAZVWN010000090.1:0-10262 GCA_964631065.1 uncultured Acetatifactor sp. | reverse complement strand
TTCCCGTCAGCATCTCATAAAGCCAGCGCCCCGACGCGCTCAGATCGTCCATCGTAAATCCGCCCGTCTTATTGCAGCTGCTCTTAAAGACGGCAGAGGTCTCATTCTTATTCGAGAGATTCCATGCGACATAGCTCACGCCGTATCGGTTCATCAGCTCCACCCATGCATCTGCCTGTTCCGCATTGACCGCCCCGCTGCCGCTCGCGTCGCAGATCCCGTACTCCGAGACAAAAACCGGCAGTCCTGCCTCTATCGCAGCGGACATGGTATTTCGCAGCCCGTCCGTATGCGTTGCCGCGTAAAAATGAAGGGTATACATGATATTGTCATACCCCCCAATCGGGTCTGCCGCCGCCTGATCGACGTACTGGCTCCAGTTCGGCGTACCGACAAGGATCACCGCATCCGCGTCATTTTCCCGGATTACGGGAATGATCTCCTCCGCATATGCCTTAATCTGATCCCAGCCCGTTCCGCCGTTCGGCTCGTTACAGATTTCATAAAGGACGTTGTCATAAGCGCAATACGCCTCAGACATCTCCGCAAAGAAAGCCTTCGCGTCCTCCTTATAGGTGTTGGGATTTGAGTCCGACAGGATATGCCAGTCGATAATGACATACATGTCATTCTCCGTCGCATACTGCACGCCGTTTTGTATCAGCTCCTTTAAATGCTCCCTGTCGCCGCCCGCACAGTAACCGCCGTACTCCGCCGTATACATGGCAAGGCGGACAACGTTCATCTTCCATTCTTCATGCAGCTGCCGGAACAGCTCCGCGTTGACATAATCGGGAAACCATGCGAGTCCGTGCGTGCTGATCCCGCGAAGCTGTACAGGATTTCCCGCGGCATCACTAAGCTGCGTTCCGATCACCTGTAACGCCCCGTAATATCCCGTATCCTGCGCAGACGCATTTTCAGCGGATGCCAGAAGACCGGAAAACAGTTCCGTCAGACCGCCCGCTTCCGTCGTCTCCAAAGGCTCCGTTCCCGGCTCCGGACATTCTTCCGGCGCGTTTCCGGCTTCAGAATCCCCTTTCGTCTGCCCGCTTTCCCCAAAAACCGCTTCTTCAGACGCTCCGTCAGACCGCCCGGCTTCCCAGCCGTCCGCCGCAGCGCTTTTTTCGTCTTCCCCGGATTCTTCCGCTTCTTCGCTGTCCGTAAAGCGCCATGTCACACTGCCCGCTTCCCTTGTCTCTTCCCTGTCTCCACGGCGTACATACCAAATTCCCGCTCCGACCGCGCCGATCAGAACGAGCATCACAAGTACAAATATCACGCCCCCGACCTTTCTTCGTTTCTTCATCCGTCTTCTCCTCACCGGCATCATCCCGGTTTTGTTTCATCCCGCAGCTGCTACGATTCTATTTGCGTAATCTGATCTATCGCATAGAGCGGCAGATTAACGAGTCCGTCCTCCTGTTTATAATCCGTCATAGAGGTACGGACGGAAACCTCGGGAGAAAACTTTTCCCGGTAAGTCTTCAGACTCTTGGCTCTTAAGTTTACTTCTGCCTTTACTTCAACAGGCACGATCCGTTCACCCGTATCGACGACAAAGTCAATTTCGCAGGAGCCTCTGTCGTTGGTATAGTAATAGACATCCAGATCCTCAATCGTTTTTAACTGCTGGCAGACATACTGTTCCGTGAGCGCACCCTTAAATTCCGTAAAAAGGGCATTGCCCTCCAGCAAAGTGCGCTGACGCAGACCCGCCATACAGCCGAGGAGACCGACATCTGCCATAAACAGCTTAAATGCTTTCAAATCCTCATATGCCCGTAAGGGGATTCCCGCCGCATTGACACGGCTGACCTTATGCACAAGACCGCAGTCGCTCAGCCACATAATCGCCGTTTCGTAGTCCTTCGCCCGGGCGCCCTCACGGACAAGCCCATAGATAAACTTCCTGTTTTCTTTCGCTAATTGAGAGGGGATACTGTTCCACAGCATTCGGATCCTTGGCACAATTTCATTGGGCGCATGCTTGGAAAAATCCTGTTCATAAGCCGAAAGGATTCGCTTTTGAATTTCACGGACTTCATTAAAATCTTTGTTCTCCGAAAAGCTTTGCACCGCTTCCGGCATACCGCCGACAAAGTAATACTGCTTCAGCGCATCAATATACGTCTGCTTAAAGTCCGTAATCATCCGGAAATCCCGCCTGTCAAGCAGTCCTGCAAACCGTTCCCTGTCGGTTGCCATCAGAAACTCCCTGAAAGAGAGCGGATACAGTTTTAAGAAATCTACCTTGCCCACCGGAAAAGACGTGCCCTGATGCAGGGCAATGCCAAGCAGCGAACCGGCGCATACAATGTGATACTGCGGTGCATTTTCATGGAAATACTTCAAGGACGAGAGCGCTCTGGGAACCTCCTGCACCTCATCAAAAATAAGCAGCGCGCTATCGGGATCAATTTTACGCCCTGCATACAGCTCCAATCCCATAATCAGACGATCCGTGTCCAGATCGGAAGCAAACAGCTCCGCCATTCCGGAATTAGAATCAAAATTGATATATACGGTGTCCGCATACGCCTGTCTGCCAAACTCTTTCATCAGCCAGGTCTTGCCAACCTGACGGGCTCCCTCAATAATCAAAGGCTTACGGCGTTTGCTCTGTTTCCATTTCAACAGCTTTTCCATCGCAATCCGGTACATACCCGCACCTCCGGAATCATTGTTGTGGGCTTTTGACCCCAACATCATTATATGCAAGTATAGTATAGCGCGCAATTACAAAAAATACAACGAGTTTTTGTTGTGTGATTACACTTTTTACAACGAAAAACGCATTGACTTCAAAGCTTCTTCAAATACATATTTTCCAAAATCCGTAACGCTTCATCCACTTCCATCTCAAGTCCAATATTCTTCATATTGATACGTTCGTCCGGCATTCCTGCTATAAACTGTCTGATATCATCCTTTACCGTCTCCGGTGCGTGAATTTCTGCATCAGGATTTATTATATTCATCAATCGAAATACATCATTTTTATGCTTCTTAATGTCAGCTGAATTTACATGCTCATTTTCACTTTTTCGTCTGCAAAGATCCAGCCACGCTTTCATCTTAAAAGGAATCAGATACTCTGCTCCCAAAACGCCAACACCATCCACTACTTTTCTTCCGCTCATCATAAACCCGTAATAGTCATCATTCAGCATAATTGCCGAAAGGCTGGATACTTCGTCAGAAATATGCAGCGGAGTGATCACCGTATCTCTCTTATGTAACTGATACCCCGGATCTTTTGAAAACAGTTCTATCATTACCGGATAATTCGGATGCTGCGGCTCCGTAAAGCGATAGAAGTGCAGTTTCCCAGAGCTTTTCCAGCCACATCTATACGCACCATCCTTAATGAATTTCCATAATACTTCCCCAAACTCTTCAAATCTGTTTTCAATCAACAGAATCATGTCAATATCTCGGGTTGCCCTGAAATCAAGGTTTGCCTTATTCATCAGAATATCACAGGCTGTACCGCCGATAATCGTATAACAATCCTCATACCCGGCAAATGCTGCTCTAAAAGCTTCCAGTCCCATTACCATCTGTATTCCTCCATCATCTCTTCAAGCTGCATTTCCACACGTTCATCTTCCGTATCTTTAAGGCTCTGCACCAATGACACAATGTCCACCATTTCATCGGCAGCATATATTGACGGATTGTATTTCCATAATTCAATTTCAATATAATCATCATCTTCTATCAGTTCAGGCTTCACTACAGTCTCCTGCGGAATATCCTTAACCAGCTTTTTATCCATGGCAAAGACCGTACATTTCGGGTAATTCAACATGCTTTTTTTTGCCAGTGCCGTCTCGCCCGCAAAAGGTAAATCCATGTCAAAATGCTTAAGACTCACATAGATTTTCTTCTGTACGGGTGACTGTAAATGTCCTTTTGAAAGCCGGTACAGTTCCTCTCCCGTTGCTACAGGCCTGATTACCTTACCTGCTCCCTCCTTTCGGCTTTCCAACAATCCAAGATCATGCAACTCCCGTACCGCCCTGCTGACATTCATGGCTGACATATTCAGATATTCTGCCATCTCAGACTGGCTCTTTTCCTCACGCTTCTTTTGATAAATAAAATATAAAAGCAAAAATTGTGCTGCCGCAGATATCTTTTCTGCCTTTTCTCTCTTTCCTGCACAAAATTCCTTCAGACTCATTCCTAATTCCGGTACAAAAATTTGCGAGTTTGGTACAATAAATGAAATTCTGTTTTTAATCAACGCATTCCTCTGATACGTAGAAATCGCATCCAACCACAATATAACTGACATTTCCGCATATTTTTCAATTTCCTGCATTTCCTTTTTAAAGACCGCAACATTAAAATGATCGGAGGCATTCTTCATCAGCACGCTCCGAACATCTCCTATGGAAAGTACGAAATACTCTCGCTTATTGCGCAAATAAAGCGGTAGTCTGCTCTTACCATCCCAGCTTTCAATTTTAACACTTAATCCGAATATCTCAGCCAAATATTTCTTCATAAAAACGCCTTTAACATTTTTATTTTATTCTAACATATAATTTGTTAATATTCAATATTTTTGTTAAATTCAAAAAATCTCAAGCACACGATACCCCGCATTCTCCACCGCGCGCCGCAGTCTCTCGTCGCTCACCTCGCGATCCATCGACACAAACGCCGTCTTCTCCTTCAGATTCACTCTCGCAGACACCCCCGCCAGCTCATTGAGTCTGCTCTCTACACGCTCTTTGCAATGTACACAGGTCATTCCCTCAATGAGAAGCGTTCTTTTCCGGACGACCGTCTTCAGACGCTTACGCTTTACCCTGACGGAAGTTCCGCCGCCGCAGCACGCGCCCTCTCCTCTGAAATGCTTTACCGTCGCCCGTACTCCGACTGCCGCCAGAACAGCCAGCACCATAATAATGATTGCATCCGTCATTGTAAAAATCCTCTCATTCCGTTCATACTGATTGCGATCGTTGACGTATTATGCAGCAGCGCGGAAGCCGTCGGGGAAAGCACGCCCGCGATCCCGAGCAGGATCAGCGCAGAATTTACCCCCAGAATCCTCCGGTAATTCTTATGGATCCTGTCCATCAGCCGCCCGCTGAGTACCCGCAGTGTCACAAGGCTCATGAGATCGTCCGCCTCGATCGTGATATCCGCCACCTCTCTCGCGATGTGCGCGCCATCGCTGATCGCAATGCCGACATCCGCCGCAGACAGCGCCGGCGAATCGTTGATCCCGTCGCCGATCATGACGACCGTTTTCCCTTCCCTGTGCGCCTGTTCCACAAAAGCTGCCTTGTCCTCCGGCAGAACCTCCGCATAATATCTGTCGACACCGATCTTCTTCGCAACGGCTGCCGCCGTTTTCCCGCTGTCTCCCGTCATCATCACGATCTCCGCAAAGCCCAGTTCATGCAGAAGATCCACCGTTTCCGCCGCCTCTTCCCTGACCGGATCGGCGATACAGATAACCGCCGCCAGCTCTCCTTCCATCGCCAGATAAAGATAAGAGCAGTCCTCCGGAAGCTCTTCAAGCCTTCCAGCCTTTCCCTCAGGTACGACGCAGCCTTCATCCTCAAACACAAAATGACTGCTGCCGATAATGACCTTTCTGCCGTCAACCAGGGAAGAAATGCCGTGTGCAATGATGTATTCGACCTTGGAATGATTCTCCTCATGGATCAGTCCCTTTTCCTTTGCCGCGTCCACGACAGCCTTCGCGCAGGAATGCGGAAAATGCTCTTCCAGACAGGCGGCAAGCCTTAGTAGCTCGTCCTCGCTCTCTCCGTTAAAGGAAATGACCTCCTTCACGACGGGGCGCGCCTTTGTCAGTGTTCCCGTCTTGTCAAAAACGATCGTATCCGCCTCCGCCATCCGCTCGAGATATTTTCCGCCCTTTATCGTAATGTGGTGCCGCCCCGCCTCTCTGATGGCGGTAAGTACCGTGACCGGCATGGAAAGCTTCAGCGCACAGGAAAAGTCCACCATCAGAACGGACAGTGCTTTCGTCGCATTCCGCGTGAGCAGATAGACCAGCCCCGTTCCGAGAAGCGTATACGGAACCAGTCTGTCAGCCAGATGCTCCGCCCTGCTCTCCACCCCGGATTTCAGCTTTTCCGTCTCCTCGATCATGGTAACGATCTTTTCGTAACGTGTTGCACCGGAAGGTTTCTTTACCCGGATAATCAGCTCTCCTTCCTCAAGCGCCGTTCCCGCATAAACATAGCCGTCCTTCTTCTTTTCCACCGCAAGGGATTCTCCCGTCAGCGATGCCTGATTTACCATACCGACACCGTCCGCGACAATCCCGTCAAAGGGGATCACATTCCCAACGTGTACAACGATCAGATCCCCCTCTTTCACCTGCTCAGCAGGAACCGACAGTTCTTTGCCGTCCGCAAGCGCCCATACCCTGCTGATATTTAAGGACATGCTTCTCGCAAGATCATCCACGGATTTCTTATGTGTCCACTCCTCGAGAAGCTCTCCGATCCCCAGAAGGAACATGACCGAGCCCGCCGTATCCATGTCTCCCCGGATAACGGACACCGCGATCGCCGCGCCGTCCAGCACGGAAACCTCCACCCTTCCCCGCAGCAGACAGCGCAGTCCTTCCCCGATATATCTGATGGATTTTATCAGTGTGACGGCGCATCTTACCGGATATGGAAGAAGCAGCCTGTTTCCATACCGCAGGAGAATCTTCGCCGCCAGTTTGTCCTGATATTTACGGTTTGTCTCTCTTCCCGATAACGCCGATACGGCTTCCGGAACCTGAACCGTTTCGTAAGAAAACCGCCGCAGCACGGCAAGAACCGTTTCCCTGTCCGCAGTATAACAGATCACCGCATCCTGTGTCCGCTCATATACCTTTACGCTCCCGATCCCGTCCTGTCTCTCCAGCGCATACTGCATGGCATCCGCCTGCGCGTCCGTCATGTTCTGCTGCAGGACATGAATCCTCATACGTCCTCTGATCTCATGCCGAATCTGAAATTTCATCCTAAAGCTCCCCTCTTATATGCGTCAGCAGTCAGGAGGTTGTGAAACTCATATTTTGTAACTTCCTTTTCTTCGGAATCGTGTCCCTTCGCTAAGAGCCGTATGTCTGATTGCAGACACGCTTTCGCTTGAGATTTCGCGTAACGGTACTAAGCACCTACAGTACAGGCGCTAAGTACCGACGCTCAATACAGTCTGCAACAGACATACGGCTCTTCCCAGGGACACCCAAATGACATTGTACAATTTTCGAGTTCCGCAGATGCCCCCATCTCTTCGTATCTCCCCGGCTCACGCTTCCGCAGCCGCTCCGGCTTCTTCGCTCTCTGCCGCTTCTTCCCCGGCATATTCCTGATCCCCTGCAGCGCGATCCTCATTGATCTGCATTGCCTCCGCATAGATATCCTCTGCATTTTCCTGAATATCCGTCAGCTTCTGCATCACGCAGTCCTTCGCGCGGAGCACTGCCGCCGTACAGTGCGTATAAAGCTTCTTCGCATCCTGACCGCCCAGAATCTTTATCCCTGCCGTTCCAAACAGCACTCCCGCCGCAAAAATCCCTGTCTTTTTCGCATCAAAATTCCTGAAACACTTCCTCATCCCGTTCCTCGTTTCCGCGCCGTTTTGCTTTCGTATCGCGCTTTTTTCTAAATTATACCGCGCAGATCCCGGGACAGCCATTGTTTTTGCGTTATTGAGATATTTTATCAGATATGTCTTCCCCCGCAAAAAAAGAGCGGATCCGAAGATCCGCCCCGTTGCCGTTTCCGACTTATTCCGCTTCCGTATACTTTACGGCGAGATCGGAGATCGTGCCGTCGTCCAGCATCTCCTGTACTGCCTTGTTGATCTTCTCGAGAAGCTCCGTGTTGCCCTTCTTTACGGCAATCGCGTACTCCTCGCTCTCGAATGCGCCCGCATCCTCAACGATCTTTAAGCCGGCGTTATCGCTCACATACTTCTTCGCGGTAGCGGAGTCGATGACTACAACATCACACTTTCCGTTTACCAGCTCCATGACAGCCTCTGTTCCCTTCTTGAATGCCTCATAGGGGAAGCCTAAGTTGTTGACACAGATCTCTCCCGTATAACCCTGGATGACGCAGATCTTCTTGTCAGCCATATCCGCCGCGCAGGTAATGTCGGAATCTTCCTTTACGATCATAACCTGAGTTGCCTGATAGTAGGAAACGGAGAAATCTGCCTCTTCCTTTCTCTCCTCTGTCACGGTCATGCCGGCGATTGCTGCGTCGATCTGTCCGTTCTGTAATGCGATCAGCAGGGAATCGAACTCCATGCTCTCCATCTCAGCCGTCATGCCGTTCTTCTCAGCGATCTGCTTTGCGATCGCCATGTCGATTCCGTCATACTGACCGAGAACGCCGTCCGTCGTCACGAACTCGAAGGGCGGGAATTCCGGATTTGTACCGAATTTGATCGTTCCGTTTCCGCCGTCCGCTGCGGAATTGCCGCAAGCCGTCAGCCCGCAGGCGAGCATTGCCGCCGTCATAAGTGCTACTGCCTTCTTCATTGTGTTTTTCATAATGCTCCTCTTTTCTGTGTGCTTTCCGCACGTTTTTTGTATGTTATGCCGCTCCTAAAAAGCCGCGCCATACCGATATTTCCGCCATCCGGCGCTTTCCGGCCGGATACAGCGTTTGGAGATAATCCGCTATTTTCTCCCGTCTGCCGTACTATAAAACCTTGCTTAAGAAGTTCTTCGTCCGCTCGTTCTGCGGATTCCCGAACACCTGCTCCGGCGTTCCGCTCTCCATGACAACACCCTGATCCATAAAGAGAACTCTGGTTCCGACCTCTCGCGCAAAGCCCATCTCATGCGTTACCAGAACCATCGTCATACCGGACTTTGCAAGATCCTTCATAACATCCAGCACCTCTCCGACCATCTCCGGATCCAGCGCGGAGGTCGGTTCGTCAAACAGCATGATCTCCGGATCCATGGCGAGCGCCCGCGCGATCGCGACACGCTGCTTCTGACCGCCGGAAAGCTGCGCCGGATAGCTGTCCGCCTTCTCGGAAAGGTTGACTCTCTTTAAAAGCTCCTTTCCTCTCTCTACCGCCTGTTCCTTCGTCATTTTCTTTAACAGAACGGGCGCAAGCGTAATATTTTCCATGATCGTCAGATGGGGAAACAGATTAAACTGCTGGAATACCATGCCCATCTTCTGTCTGATTTTATTGACATCCACTTTCGGATCGTTGATCCGTTCGTCGTCCACATAAACCTCACCCTCCGTCACCGTTTCCAGAAGGTTTAAGCAGCGCAGGAACGTACTCTTCCCGGAGCCGGACGGCCCGATGATAACAACAACCTCGCCCTGTGAAATATGTTCATCAATACCGCGGAGCACCTCAAGCTCCCCGAAATGTTTTTTGAGATTTTTTACCTTAATCACTGTCCGCGCCTCCTCTTTTATCTTGCCTCTGACTTTCTCAGTCTCTCCTCGATCCGCTTAAACAGAACCGTCAGAAGCTTAATGAGAAGATAATAGATCACCGCTGTTCCGAGAAGCGGCATAAACGCTACAAAGGTCGCGCTCTTGATAAAATCGCCCGCCTTCTGGATATCCATCAGTCCGACATATCCGACGATCGCCGTCTCCTTGATCAGCACGATAAATTCATTGCACAGCGCAGGGAAGATATTCTTTACCGCCTGCGGAATGATAATGTGCTGCATGGTCTGCCTTCCGTTCAGTCCCAGCGATCTTCCCGCTTCGGTCTGCCCCTTATCTATGGAGAGAATGCCCGCGCGGATGATCTCCGACACATAAGCGCCGGAATTGATGCCGAACGCGATTCCGGCTATGATCCATTTCGGAATGTTGACCGATGCAAAGATTACGAAATAAATAATCATCAGCTGCGTCACAGAGGGCGTTCCCCTGATCACATCCGTATAAATCCCGCCGATCACCTTGAGTATTTTCTTATTGGAAAGATTGCAAAGTGCAATCAGCAGACCGATCAGTATACCGAGCAGCACGGCGATCAGCGAAACCCTGATCGTCACGCCGATTCCGCTCAACAGCAGCTGATACCGGTCCTCCTTGATAAAGCATTTGTAAAACGTGTCGCCGAATCGCGAAATCCAGTCACCCTGTAAAATCATCCGTACACTCCTTTTTGCCGCAGACTTCCTAAACAAATTTTAAACAGAATCCATTATACCATAAGCGCAGAAAATTAAGCGACCCGCAGGGGCATTTAATTTTCAAGCCATGGATTCC
>CAZVWN010000089.1:0-10285 GCA_964631065.1 uncultured Acetatifactor sp. | reverse complement strand
GGCATTGTGATGGGAAGCGATTCCGATATGGCGGTCATGGCGAATGCGGCAAAGATGCTGGAGGAGCTTGGGATCGGTTATGAGTTCCGGATCATTTCGGCGCACAGACAGCCGGACGAGCTGATCGCATGGACGAAGGGAGCTAAGGAGCGCGGGATCCGCGTGATCATCGCGGGAGCAGGAATGGCGGCGGCGCTGCCGGGAATGTGCGCGGCATTATTCCCGCTGCCCGTGATCGGTGTGCCGCTGTCGGGAAAGAAGCTGGACGGTATGGACGCAGTTTTTTCCATTTTACAGATGCCGCCCGGAATCCCGGTTGCCACCGTGGCGGTTGACGGTGCGAAGAATGCGGCGATCCTTGCCGCAAGGATTCTTGCCGTTTCCGATGCGGAGCTTCTTGAGAAGCTGAAGGCGTACAGCGCGGCGCAGAAGGAGCAGGTCATCGCGAAGGATGCGAAGCTGCAGGAAAAAGGATATCAGGAATATCTTGCAGAGAAAAAGTGAGCCGGAAACTGTTCCAAAACGGACAGCAGAAAAATATAAGGCCGCAGGCCGGAAATGAGGAGAACATGGATTACAGGAACGCAGGAGTTGACATTGAAGCAGGATACAGATCGGTAGAGCTGATGAAAAAGCATGTAAAGGAAACCATGCGGCCGGAAGTGCTCGGCGGGCTTGGCGGTTTTTCGGGTGCGTTTTCCATGGAAGCCATCAAAAAAATGGAAAAGCCCGTGCTGCTCTCCGGAACGGACGGCGTGGGAACGAAGATCAAGCTGGCGTTTCTGATGGACAGGCACGATACGGTCGGCATCGACTGTGTTGCCATGTGTGTGAATGACGTTGCGTGTGCCGGCGGAGAACCGCTTTTCTTCCTCGATTACATCGCATGCGGAAAGAATTATCCCGAGAAGATCGCGGCGATCGTAAAGGGTGTTGCGGACGGCTGTAAGCTGGCGGGTGCGGCGCTGATCGGCGGCGAGACGGCAGAGCATCCCGGACTGATGCCGGAGGAGGAGTACGATCTTGCCGGCTTTGCAGTCGGTGTTGTGGATGAGAAGGATCTGATCACAGGCGGGAACATTCAGGCGGGCGACACGCTGATCGGCATTGCGTCCTCCGGTGTGCATTCCAACGGCTTTTCGCTGGTGCGCAAGGTCTTTGAGATGACAAGAGAAAGTCTGGATACTTATTATGAAGAGCTGGGAACGACGCTCGGCGAGGCGCTGATCGTGCCGACAAGGATTTATGTGAAGGCGATGAAGGCGGTTAAGGATGCGGGCGTGACCGTAAAGGGCTGCAGCCACATCACGGGCGGCGGCTTTTACGAGAATATCCCGAGAATGCTTCCCGACGGCATCCGTGCGGTCGTAGAGAAGGACAGCTACGAGATTCCCGCCATTTTTAAGCTTTTACAGAAGACGGGCAATATCGAAGAGCAGATGATGTACAATACCTATAATATGGGGCTTGGCATGGTGCTCGCCGTGCGTCCCGAGGATGCGGATAAGACGATGGAAGCGATCCGGGCGGCGGGCGAAGTGCCTTATGTTGTCGGCCATTGCGAAGCGGGAGAAAAGGGAGTGACCATATGCTGAGGGTAGTGGTATGCGTCTCCGGCGGCGGAACGAATCTTCAGGCAATCCTGGATGCGATTGACGCGGGAACGGTTACCAATACGGAAATGATCGCGGTCATCAGCAACAATGCCGGGGCGAGGGCGCTGACAAGAGCGAAGGAGCATGGGATCCCGGCGCTCTGCATGTCTCCGAAGGAATATGCGGACAGGGAGAGCTTTAACCGGGCGTTTACGGATAAGCTGAGCGAATTGCAGCCGGACTTAATTGTGCTTGCGGGATTTCTCGTAAAGATTCCGGAGCAGACGGTGGCGCTTTTCGGAAACCGTATCATCAACATCCATCCGTCCCTGATCCCGTCCTTCTGCGGGGTGGGGTATTACGGACTGAAGGTACATGAAAAGGCGCTCGAGCGCGGCGTGAAGGTGACGGGAGCGACGGTGCATTTTGTAAATGAGGGCATGGACGAGGGCCCGATCATCGCCCAGAAAGCGGTTGCGGTAGAGGACGGCGATACGGCGGAGAGCTTACAGCGGCGGGTGATGGAGCAGGCGGAATGGATCCTGCTTCCCGGCGCAATCGACGATATCGCGAACGGGCGTATAAAGGTTGTTGACGGAAAGGTTTTGAGAACGGACAGATAAACTGACAAGGATGAGGTGACGGCATGAAGGTTTTGATTGTGGGCGGCGGCGGAAGAGAGCACGCCATTGCGGTCAGCATGAAGAAGAGCAGCAGGGTGGAAAAGCTTTACTGCGTGCCCGGGAATGCGGGAATCGCGCAGATCGCGGAGTGTGATCCGTCCATCGGCGTGATGGAGTTTGACAGAATTATCGCTTATGCAAAGGAAAAGGAAGTGGATCTGGTCTTTGTTGCGCCGGATGATCCGCTGGTAGGCGGACTGGTCGACGTGCTGGAGGCGGAGGGATTTCGCGTATTCGGACCGCGGAAAGCGGCGGCGATCCTTGAGGGAAGCAAGGCGTTTTCCAAGGATCTGATGAAGAAATACAATATTCCCACGGCGGCATACGAAACCTTTGACGATCCGGAGGAAGCGCTGAAGTATCTGGAGACGGCAGAGCTGCCGATCGTTCTGAAGGCGGACGGGCTTGCGCTCGGAAAGGGCGTTCTGATCTGTAATACGTTGGAAGAAGCGAAGGCGGGCGTAAAGGAGATCATGCAGGATAAGCATTTCGGAAGCGCCGGAAACAGGATGGTCATCGAGGAGTTTATGACGGGCAGAGAGGTTTCCGTGCTGTCCTTTGTAGACGGAAAGACGATCCGTCCGATGACCTCCGCGCAGGATCATAAGCGCGCGAAGGACGGGGATCAGGGACTGAATACGGGCGGCATGGGAAATTTCTCGCCCAGTCCGTTCTATACGCCCGAGGTCGATGCGTTCTGTAAGAAGTACATCTATCAGCCGACGGTCGATGCGATGGCGGCGGAGGGCAGGGAATTTAAGGGCGTGATCTTCTTCGGACTGATGCTGACGCCGAAGGGACCTAAGGTGCTCGAGTACAATGCGCGGTTCGGCGATCCGGAGGCGCAGGTTGTTCTGTGTCGGATGAAGAACGATATCATGGATGTGATCGACGCCTGTATCGACGGCACGCTGGATCAGGTCGAATTACAGTTTGAGGACAATGCGGCGGTCTGCGTAGTGCTTGCTTCCGACGGCTACCCCGTGGAATATCAGAAGGGCTTTGTCATTCACGGACTGGAAAAGTTTGACGGGAAAGAGGATTATTACTGTTTCCATGCCGGAAGTAAGTTTGACGGCATGGGGCGTATTGTTACGAACGGCGGAAGGGTACTCGGGGTAACGGCAAAGGGCGCCACCTTACAGGAAGCGCGCGCGAAGGCATATGAGGCGACGGAATGGGTATCCTTTGACAATAAGTATATGCGCCATGACATCGGGAAGGCAATCGACGAGGCATAAGACCGGCGGCAGACGCTGACGGGGTGTGGAGGAAACGAAGGATGAAGGGCTTTCTGATTGAGGATCAATACCACATTCCCCGCGTGTGTAAAAAGTGCGGCGGGGTTATGATCTTTAAGGGTGTGGGAGAGTATCACTGTGAGGATTGTCATGAAGTGGATTATGACGACTACGGGAAGGTAAGACTGTATATCGAGGAGCACAGAGGGGCAACGGCGGCACAGATCGAGGAGGCGGTCGGGGTTTCACAGCGTTCCATCCGGCAGATGCTCAAGGACGGCAGACTGGAGGTGACGCCGGATTCCAGAATGTTCCTGCATTGTGAGATCTGCGGAAAGGCGATCCGGTCCGGAGAGTACTGTTCGGAGTGCGAGACATCGATCCACAGAAATCTGGAGGCGCAGCAGAGGGAACAGCTGAAGAAAAATATACAGGTCAAGGGAACCGGTCAGACAGGGGAAGACGGACAGCGGCGGTTCATGCGCAATAAAGGTTAGCCGCAGGAAAGGAAGACATATGAAAAGAACAGAGAGAGTACAGAGGGGACGCGGGATCCGCATGGCGCTGTCGGCGCTGCTGCTGGCAGTTATGATAGGATTCGGCACGGACGGTCTTGCGGTTGTCAGCCACGCGCAGAGCCAGGGGCAGGTGACTGCCGCGAGCGCGAAGATCCGTAAGGAACCCGGAACGGGCAGCGAGGTGATCGGGAGCGTTCAGAAGGATAACGTTATCACGATCAACAGCCAGGTACAGGGCAGCGACGGTTATATATGGTATCAGACGTTTGTGAATGCCGATACGCTCGGCTATATCCGTTCGGATCTCGTAACGATCACGGATGGAAGCGTGCCGCCGACGGTGACGCCGGTAGAGCCTACGACAAACACGGATACAGGGGTTCAGCCGACGGAGGTACAGACGTCTGTCACGGCGGTAAATCCCGTGAGCGCTACCGTTACGGGAGGCGCGTCCGTCAGAATACGGAGCGATGCTTCCACGACGGGGCAGATCGTTACAACGGCTTCCAACGGACTGGTGCTGACTGTAACGGGAACGGCGGCAGGCGCGGACGGAAAGACGTGGTATCAGGTGAACTTTAACGAGAACGGCACGGATGTCGCAGGGTTTATCCGCTCTGATTTTGTATCGCTTTCCGGAGAGCTTACCCCGTATGTTGAGGAGACGCCGCAGCCGGAGGCACCCGTAGAAGAACAGCCGCAGGAGCCTGTTCCGGAGGAAACGCCGCAGACGGTTACGAAGGATTATGACACGGCGCTTGTCGACGGGGAATGGTATCTGGTAGATTATATCAAAAATGAACAGCAGAGCATTTCGGGGATCTTTAACGCCGTGGAGACGAATGCAAAGGCATACGATCAGGTAAACAAAACGGCAAAGACCCAGAAGGTTATCATCATTATTCTGGTGCTGCTTCTTGTCGCGGCAGCGGCGGGAATCGCGGTGCTGATCCTGAAGATCAGGGATATGCGGGATGATGCCTATTTCAGACAGGTAGAGAAGGAAACCTTAAGAAGGCGGAGCGAGACCGGAAGAGGACAGGCGCCGCAGAAGGTGATGCACACGGTCGGTGCGGAAAAAGGGAGCCGTCCGGGGAAACCCTCCGGGGCACAGCAGACGAGACCCGCAGGAGCTTCCGGAGCGCAGCAGACGAAGCCCGCAGGAGCGAGACCTTCCGGAGCGCAGCAGACGAGACCCGCAGGAGCTTCCGGAGCGCAGCAGACGAAGCCCGCAGGGGCAGGAGCTTCCGGGGTACAGCAGACGAAGCCCGCAGGAGCGAGACCTTCCGGAGCACAGCAGACAAAGCCGTCGGGGGCAGGAGCCGCACAGTCTGCAAAGCAGGGAAAGACACAGCCGCCGAAGTCTGCGAAAACGCCGCAGACCTGGCAGTCCAAGAATTTTATGGCGGATGAAGATGACGAGTTTGAATTTGAATTTCTGAATTATGACGGCGAGGATGAATAAGATTCCGAAAGAGGGATGCTCCGGCGAGCGTCCCTTTTTGGAAGCGGGAAGAGGTGCAGCCATGATGATAGAGATTGATTTTAACAGCGGGGAAGCACTTTACACACAGCTTTGCAATCAGATTATTATGGGGATCGCCACGGAGCAGTTTCGGGAGGGCGATTCCCTTCCGAGCGTCAGACAGCTTGCGGAGCTGATCGGGATCAATATGCATACCGTAAATAAGGCGTATACCGTTCTGAAGCAGGAGGGATATGTCAGAGTAGACAGGCGAAGGGGCGTTGTGGTTGCCGTAGATGCGGATAAAGCGGAGACTCTGGCGGAATTAAAGCGGGAATTACAGGTAATCCTTGCAAAAGGAAGCTGTAAGAGCATAACGAAAGAAGAAATCCATGAGCTGATCGAAGAGATTTATGAAGATTATAAATGACGGAGGAAAGGAATTATGCAGTCGCAGTTTACAGATAGCGCACAGGAAGCCCTGCGGGCGGCTTCGCGCAGTGCGTCAGCCTTAAAACAGGGATATGTGGGAACGGAACACATTCTGATCGGGCTGCTGAAGGAGCAGGAGGGGGTAGCGCAGAGAATCCTTTCGGAAAACGGGGTTGAGCTTACGCGGGTGATGGAGCTGGTAAAGGAATCCATTGCCTTTGAAGGCGGCGTCGCTATCCGGGAAAGAGGCGGATATTCCCCGCGTGCGCAGCGGGTGCTGGAGGAAGCACACAGACAGGCGGCGCGTTTCGGGGAGAAAAAGACGGGAACGGAGCATCTTCTTCTTGCGCTGATCAAGGAAGGGGATAATGTTGCCGTGCGCCTGATGGCAACGATGGGAGCCAACGTGCAGAAGGTTTACGCGGATACCCTTGTCGCGATCGGACAGGACGGCAATCTCTATAAGGAGGATCTCGGGAAGAAAACGCAGGGCAGATCAAGAGGATCGGCGCTTGCACAGTACAGCAGAGATCTCACGGCGCTGGCGCGCGAGGGAAAGCTGGATCCCGTGATCGGAAGGGATGAGGAGATCCGTCGTCTGATTCAGATATTGAGCAGAAGGACGAAAAATAATCCCTGCCTGATCGGAGAGCCGGGAGTCGGGAAGACGGCGGTTGTGGAAGGGCTCGCGCTCCGCATTGTCGAGGGAAAGGTTCCGTTTACCGTGAAGGATAAGCGGGTGCTGACGCTGGATCTGTCCGGTATGGTAGCGGGAAGCAAGTACCGGGGAGAGTTTGAGGAGCGGATCAAGAAGCTGGTCAGAGAGGTGACGGAGGCGGGAAATGTCATTCTCTTTCTGGATGAGCTTCATACGATCATCGGCGCGGGCGGCGCGGAAGGGGCGATTGATGCGTCCAATATCCTGAAGCCGTCTCTTGCGAGAGGGGAGCTGCAGCTGATCGGCGCGACGACAATCTCGGAATACCGGAAATATATTGAGAAGGATGCGGCGCTGGAGAGGAGATTCCAGCCGGTCAGCGTCGAGGAACCGACCGAGGAAGAGGCGATCCGTATTCTGGAGGGCATTAAGGGCAATTACGAGACGCATCATCAGGTTACGATCACGAAAGAGGCGGTTGAGGCAGCGGTACGGCTTTCCGCACGATATATCAATGACAGGAATCTGCCGGATAAGGCGATCGATCTGATCGACGAGGCGGCAGCGGGAGCCAGACTGCGCTCTGCGGATACCCCGGATAAGCTGACGAAGCTGCAGGAGGAGATCAGACAGAAGGATCTTCAGATAGAGCGTGCGATCCGTATGGAGGCATTTGCGCAGACGGCAGAGATCAGACGCGAGCAGGAGGAGCTGGTAAAGAAATATGAGCGTGTGAAGAACCGTGAAAACAGCCGTGCTTTTGAGAGCCGGGTTGTGATCGGGGAGAACGATATCGCGGATGTCGTTGCGATGTGGACGAAGATACCCGTACAGAAGCTGACGCAGCGGGAGAGTGAGAGACTGTTAAAGCTGGAGAATATTCTGCATAAGCGTGTCATCGGACAGGAGGACGCCGTAAAGGCTGTCGCAAGGGCGATGAGGCGCGGCAGGGTCGGACTGAAGGATCCGAAGCGTCCGATCGGCTCGTTTCTGTTCTTAGGACCTACCGGCGTGGGGAAGACGGAGCTTTCCAAGGCGCTTGCCGAGGCGATGTTCGGCTCGGAGGACGCGATCATCCGCGTAGATATGTCGGAGTACATGGAAGGGCATTCCGTCTCCAAGATGATCGGGTCGCCGCCCGGATATGTCGGCTTTGAGGAGGGCGGTCAGCTCAGTGAGAAGGTGCGCAGGAATCCGTATTCCGTCGTCCTGTTTGATGAAATCGAGAAAGCGCATCCGGATGTGTTCAACGTACTGCTTCAGGTTCTGGACGACGGACATATCACGGATTCCAAGGGCAGAAAGGTCAGCTTTAAGAATACGGTGCTGATCATGACCTCCAATGCGGGCGCACAGCGCATCGTGGATCCGAAGAATCTCGGATTCGCCACGCAGGGAAACGAAAAGCGCGATTATGAGAAAATGAAGTCGAATGTCATGGAGGAGGTAAAGCGGAGCTTTAAGCCGGAATTTATCAACAGGATTGATGATATTATCGTTTTCAGACAGCTGAACAATGACGATATGAAAGCGATCATCAATCTGCTTGCGACAGATCTCTGTAAGCGCTGCGAGGAGCAGATGGGCATCAGGCTGACGCTGACGGCATCCCTAAAGGAGCATCTTGTGGCGAAATATGCGGACAATAAAATGGGGGCGCGCCCGTTAAAGCGTGCCATACAGTCCGCTGTCGAGGATCCTCTTGCGGAGGAAATCCTGATGAAGAGGGTTTTGCCGGGAGATGTCGTGAGCGCGGGATTTCAGGCGGATAAGACAGATCCGAAGGCGGGAAAGGTTGTCTTTCGTGTAAAGAACAGGCAGGAATAAAACTTTAGAAAAAAGTAATGGCGGTCGGTCCGGATTTCGATTATAATGAAAGCAGGGGAAAGCTCCGGAGACGGCGTAAGCCCCGACAGTCCACAAAAGAGACAGGAGGATACACAGATGGCAGTTGTAGAGGAGCTGCTGCGCAGCGAGGAGAGCGGTGCGATCAGTTTTGGAAATCACAGGCTGGAAAAAAAGGCAAAGCTGGAGGATTTTCAGCATGCCGGAGATCTTTTAAAGGTAAAGACTTATCGGGAGATCACGAAGCTGGAGAAAAACGGATTATTTCTCTATGAGTCAGTTCCGGGAACGAGCGTTCTTTCGTTTACGGAGAAGGAGAACGGTGTGGAATTTATCGTAGAGGGCGATGAGGATGCCCAGATTACGATCGGTCTGGATGATGATACGGAGTATGAGGTTTTTGTGGACGGAAAGAGCGTCGGAACGATGAAGACGGGACTTGGCGGAAAGCTTTCCTTAAGCGTGGAGCTTGAGGCGGCAGGAGAGGTTCCGGTGAAGATCGAAAGGAAGTAAAGAGCGGATTATGGCAAAAGGAAAAGCGGCGACGGTATTTTTCTGTCAGAGCTGCGGGTATGAATCCTCAAAGTGGATGGGGCAGTGTCCGGGATGTAAGGAGTGGAATACCTTTGTCGAGGAGACGGTGAGTAAGAGTCCGCGTATGGGCGCTGCTCCGGCGGCGGGCAGACGCGGTGAGCGCGCTGTGCCGAGCGCCCTTGCGGATATTTCCATACAGGAAGAGGACAGACTTGCAACGGGGATCGGCGAGCTGGACAGAGTACTCGGCGGCGGGATCGTAAAAGGCTCGCTGACACTGGTGGGAGGAGATCCCGGAATCGGGAAATCGACGCTGCTTTTACAGGTATGCCGGAATCTTTCCGGAGCAGGGCATGAGGTGTTGTATATCTCGGGGGAGGAGTCGCCGGCACAGATCAGGATGCGCGCTGACAGGATTGGAGAGTTTTCCCGCAAGATGCAGCTTCTGTGCGAGACCGGACTGGATGAGATCACGGAGATCATCCGTAACAGCAGACCGGAGGCGGTCGTGATCGACTCGATCCAGACGATGTATAATGAAGCCGTCTCGGCTGCGCCGGGGAGCGTGTCGCAGGTGCGGGAGACGACGGGAGTTCTGCTGCAGCTTGCGAAGGGACTCGGTGTTTCGGTTCTGATCGTCGGACATGTGACGAAGGAGGGAACGGTTGCCGGACCGCGCGTGCTGGAGCATATGGTGGATACCGTGCTCTATTTTGAGGGAGACCGGCATGCTTCTTACCGTATCCTGCGCGGTGTGAAAAACCGATTCGGTTCGACGAATGAGATCGGTGTTTTTGAGATGCGGGAGCAGGGACTTGCCGAGGTGAAAAATCCTTCCGAGTTTATGCTGGACGGCAGACCGGAGAATGCGAGCGGCTCTGTCGTGACCTGCGCGATGGAGGGAACAAGGCCGCTGCTGGTCGAAATTCAGGCGCTGGTCTGTCACAGTAATTTCGGTATTCCGAGGAGACAGACGACGGGAACGGATTTCAACAGGGTAAATCTGCTGATGGCAGTCTTAGAGAAACGCTCCGGCTTACAGCTTGCCGGCTGTGATGCCTATGTCAATCTTACGGGCGGGATCAGGATCCTTGAGCCGGCGATCGATCTCGGGATCGTTCTGGCGATCGTTTCCGGCTTCCGCAACCGCCCGATGAACCCGGGACTGGTCGTGTTCGGAGAGGTCGGCTTAAGCGGCGAGGTGCGCGCGGTCAGCATGGCGAGACAGCGCGTGGCAGAGGCGAAAAAGCTGGGGTTTACCGTATGTGTCGTTCCCTTTGTCTGCGCGGAGGACTGTAGAAAGGTGAGCGGGAT